>NZ_SRIC01000009.1 GCF_004684775.1 Streptomyces sp. MZ04 | reverse complement strand
CACCCACACCCACACCCACCAGCGCACCACCTGATCCACCCCAACCGATCCCCCCTCAAAGGAGTGCACCATGAGATCCACTCCGCCCCGCCGCACCGTCCTCACCGGCCTGGCCGCCCTCACGAGCGGTGCCGCGCTGCTCCCCTCGCCCGCGCGAGCGGCCACCGCCGCGCGCCGGAAGGCCGCCCCCCGCGCCGCCGTCACCGTCACCCTCACCGCCCGCGTCTCCGCCGAGTCCCAGCGCATCCGCCTCGGCGCCGCCCAGCGCGCCAGCGACTTTTTCACCACGGCTGCCTACGCCCCCGCAGGCACCCCCGTCACGGTCACCGTCTCCGCCCCGGACGGCGTCCTGCCCACCCTGTACGTCGGCATCCCCGACTACTACGCCACCCCCAACGCCCCCCGCTCCTACGCCCTCAAGGCCGGCACGAACACCGTCACGGACCCGCACGGCGGCCCGATCCACCTGACGATGACCGGCAGCGGCCAGCGCGCCACGGTCACGATCGGCACCGGCTCCGTGCCGATGCCCACCTTCACGCACGGCTCGACCTCCGAGGCCTCCTTCCAGGCCCAGCTCGACTCGGCGACGGCCGCCGGATACGTGCAGCTGCGGTCCGCCCACGCCATCGTCACGCTCTCCCGCGCCACCGCCCTGCAGTACCGCGCCGAGAACCACGCCACGCTCCTCGACACCTATGAACAGCTCCTCACCTCCCACGCGACCCTCAGCGGACTGAGCGGCAGCACCGGCACCCACGCCCGCAATCCGCTGCCGTACCACTTGGTGAACGTCACGAAGGTGGCATCGGGCGTCGGCGCCTACGCGACGCACGGGTACACGGGCTACCCGAGCGGCGCGATGACGTACATCGCGAGCGTGAACGGACTGCGCACCGGCGGCTGGGGCATGTACCACGAACTCGGCCACCAGCATCAGCAGTTCGGATACAAGCCCGGCGCGCTCACCGAGGTCACCTGCAACCTCTACTCGCTCGCCGCGCAGCGCACCCTCGGCCAGACATCACGCCTCCTGACCAAGGACTCCAGCGGCAAGGACGTGTACGACCGCGCCTTCACCGCCCGCGATGCGGACACGGACTACGCCACGCTCGACGTATGGCAGAAGCTCGTGCCGCTCTGGCAGCTGCGGCTCGCCTTCGGCGCCGGCGTCTGGCCCGAACTGCACAAGCTGATCCGCACCGACAACCCCGCCTCGTCGACGGACGCGGACCGCTACGACAACCTCGCCGTCTACGCTAGCCGGGCCACGGCACGCGACCTCTCCGAGTTCTTCGTCACCAAGTGGCGCTTCCCGATCAGCGCGTCCGGCAAGGCGCGCATCGCCGCGCTCGGCCTGGGCAAGCCCTCCATCGACGCCAGCACCTACCGCGAATGACGCAAGCACCCACGCGAACAGGGAGCACGGACCCCGCCATGCCCGCACCGCACCTGACCCTGCCGCCCACCGACCGCGTCCTGTCCCCGCTCACGGGCTGGACCCGGTCGCACTGGGAGGCGCTCGCCGACCGGCAGTTGGCGGCGCTCGTCCCGTACGCGACGCCGAACTTCGCGCAGTACCGACTGCCGGGCCGGGGCAGCTGGTCGGGGGTCGTGTCGGACGGGCTCGAAGGCTACGCACGGTCTTTTCTCCTCGCTTCGTTCCGGATCGCCGGAGCCGGCGGTGAAGTGGACCCTCACCTCATAGAACGGTATACGCAGGGTCTGACAACGGGCACGGACCGTGACGGCGCCGGCGGCGAGGCCTGGCCCGAACTCACCGACTGCTCCCAGCAGATGGTGGAGGCGGCGTCCATCGCGATCGGGCTGCACGAGACCCGCCCCTGGATCTGGGACAGGCTCGACTCCCGGGTCCAGGAGCGGGTCGTGGACTGGTTCTCCGGCTTCGTCGGAGGCCGGACGTGGGACAACAACTGGCGGCTCTTCCAGGTGGTGTCCGAACAGTTCCTCGCCTCCGTCGGCGCCCCGCACAGCCAGTCGGACATCGACGGCGGCCTCGACCGCATCGAGGACTGGTACCGGGGCAGCGGCTGGTACAGCGACGGCGACGGGCGCAACTTCGACTACTACATCGGCTGGGCGATGCACCTGTACCCACTGCTGTGGGCGCGGATGGCCGGGTCCACCGACGAGGCGACCGGCGGGCGCGGCAAGGTCTACCGCGATCGGCTGACCCAGTTCCTCGCCGCCTACCCGCACTTCTTCGGAGCCGACGGCGCCCCCGTCCACCAGGGCCGCTCCCTCACCTACCGCTTCGCGGCGACCGCCCCCGTCTGGATGGGCGCCCTCGCGGACTGCACCCCCCTGGCCCCCGGCCTCACCCGGCGGCTCGCATCCGGCACCGCACGCCACTTCGTGGAACGCGGCGTCCCGGACGAGCGCGGGCTGCTCCCGCTCGGCTGGTACGGCACGTTCCTGCCCTCGACACAGGCCTACTCGGGCCCGGCGTCACCGTACTGGGCCAGCAAGGGCTTCCTCGGCCTGCTGCTTCCCGCCGACCACCCGGTGTGGACGGAGCGCGAACTGCCGCTCCCCGTAGAGGAGTCCGACCAGTACACGGCGCTCCCCGAGCCCGGCTGGCTGCTGCACGGCACCCGGCACGACGGCATCGTCCGCCTGGTCAACCACGGCAGCGACCACAACCCCCTGGAAGGCCCCGCCGCCGCCGACCCGCACTACGCCAAGTTCGGCTACTCCACGGCGACCGCCCCCGAGACGGCACCGCGCGCATGGGACCGCACGGTGGACGGCCACCTCGCGCTGCTCGCACCGGACGGCATCCCCTCCCGCCGCCGCAGAATCCACCCGCTGAGCTGCGCGGGACGCACCGCATCCTCCCGCCACGACGCCCGACTACCCGGCATCGACGGCGAGTTCCCCATCGTGACGACCAGCGTGCTGCACGGCCCGTGGGAGATCCGCGTACACCGTGTGCAGGCCCCGGCGGGCGTGACGGTCCGCGAGGGCGGCTACTGCGTGGCCGACGAGACGCGGCCACACGCCGAGCAAGGCCCCGGCTGGGCGCTCACCCGTACGACATCGGGTCTAACCAGTGCCGTAGTCGCTCTGCACGGCTGGGACGACGAGACCGGCATCGCCCGCGAGGTGGCCGCGAACGCCTTCGGCCCGCACTCGGCGACTCCGTATCTGACTTCCGCCGGTCATCCCGGCGGCGCGAGCGTCCACGTCACGCTCGTCGCGCTGTCCCAAGATGCCGTGCGGCCGGCGTCGTTGAGGGAGTCCATCACGTGCACGGTGACAGGCGACAGCGTGCGCCTCCGCTTCCCCGACGGCACCCTGCTGGAGGTGTGAGCGTCAGATCCCGCCGTCCTCCCGCCGGTGGATCTGCTCGATCAGCTCCGCCGCCATCGCCTTGATCGTCTCCAGGCCCGACCTGCCCCACGGGCGCGGCTCGACGTCCACGACGCAGACCGTGCCGAGCGCTATGCCGGTGCGGTCGATGAGCGGGGCTCCCAGATAGGAGCGGATCCCGATCTCGTCGACCACGGGATTGCCGGCGAATCGCGGGTAGTCGCAGACGTCCTCCAGGACAAGGGCCTTGCGGCGTACGACCACATGCGGGCAGTAGCCGTGGTCGCGGGCCATGTAGCGGCACGCCGCGCTCTCCGCGGCCGCCGCGGAGGTGAGTTCGCCACCTGTTCCGGTGCCACCTGTTCCGGTGCTACCCGTTCCGGTGCGGTCCGGGGTGTGCAGGCCCGCGAAGAACTGCCGGTTCTCGTCGATGAAGTTGACCATGGAGTACGGAGCTGCCGTGACCTCGGCGAGGCGGTCGGCGAAGGCGTCGAACGCGTGGTCGGGATGCAGCCCGATGCCGAGCCTGCGCAGCCGTCGCACCCGGGTCGGCGCCTCCTTGTCGACGGGAGTGAGCAGCAGATGCGCGATCGGGTCGTACATCAGGTATGGGCTCCGTAGCTCGGTGCGGCCGGGGCATGGGCGAGCAGGTGTTTGACGAGGGTGAGGAGCGTGGCGATGCCGGAGCTGGAGATCCGTGCGTCGCAGCGCACGACGGGCACTTGGGGGTCGAGGTCGATGGCGGACCGCACCTCTTCGGGTTCGTAGCGATGGGCGCCGTCGAACTCGTTGATGGCGACGATGAATCCCATGCCGCGCTGTTCGAAGAAGTCCACCGCCGCGAAACAGTCCTCCAGGCGGCGGGTGTCGGCGAGCACCACCGCGCCGAGCGCGCCTTCGGAGAGCTCGTCCCACATGAACCAGAAGCGTTCCTGGCCGGGAGTGCCGAAGAGATAGAGCACATGCGCGGGGTCGAGGGTGATGCGGCCGAAGTCCATGGCCACCGTGGTCGTGGTCTTGTTCTCGACGCCCGACAGATCGTCGGTGCCCTCGCTGACCGTCGTGAGGAGCTCCTCCGTACTCAGCGGCGCGATCTCGCTCACCGCGCCCACGAAGGTCGTCTTGCCGACCCCGAAACCTCCCGCGACAAGGATCTTCAGCGCGGTGGGGAAGGGGTCAGAGCTGTCGTCGTAATCCATCGAGCACTGCCTCCAACAGGGACCGGTCAGTTGGGTTGTGGTAGAAGTCCGGGGCTCTCAGGGTGAGCACCCCGCAGTCGACGAGATCGGAGAGCAGCACCTTCGTCACGACGGCGGGCAGTTTCAGCTGCGCCGCGATCTCCGCGACCGAGATGGGTGCCGCACACAGCCCGAGCGCCTCCGTGTGCTCGGGCCCCAGATAGCCGAGCGGCGTGCCGCCGGTAGCCAACACCTGGGTCAGAAGGTCGAGTTGGGCGGTCGGCTCGGTCCGCCCGCCGCTGACCGTGTAGGGGCGGATGAGCCGGCCTGCCGCGTCGTCGAGCCAAGGCCCGTCGTGCGGGGGCGCCACGCTCAATGCCTCATCGGGGCGGGTTCGCCGGCCGGCTGCCGGGGTGCGGTCATCAGGTACGGCCGGACGCTCTTGACCAGCATCGCCATCTCGTAGCCGAGCACCGCCGCGTCCGCATCGCGCCCGGCGAGGACCGCGAGACAGGTCCCCGATCCCGCCGTCGAGACGAAAAGCAGCGTGGAGTCGAGCTCCACGACCACCTGGCGTACGTCGCCGCCGTCGCCGAACCGGACGCCCGCGCTGCGCCCCAGGGAGTAGAGCCCGGAGGCGAGGGCCGCCATGTGGTCGGCGCTGTCCGGGTCGAGGCCATGGACCGACTTCACGAGTCCGTCGGAGGAGAGCAGGACCGCGCTGTGGGTGTGCGGTACGCGCTGCACGAGGCCGCTCATCAGCCAGTCGAGGTCGGATACCTGGCTGGTCTGCACATCGCTCGCCATGGTGGATCGACTCCTAGAGGTACGAGGGTCTGCCGTGGCAGACGTGGTGCTTGCGGTGTGGTGCGGGTCAGCCACCCTGGTCGCCCCCGTCGCGGGGGATGCCGAGGTCCGGTCCGGGTGCCGGGTCGCGTGTCTCCTGTGCGGCGGCGAGGCCGATGCCGCGCTGGAAGGCGGCCATCAGGCCCGGGTCGTGCCCGACGTGGTGATCGGTGTCCTGGCGCGGCGACGGCGTGTCGCGCAGCTGCGGCGCGATGTGCTCCTGGGCGCGCCGCTTGGGGAGCCGGGGCTTGTCCATCCGGCCGTGCACGGCGCCGCCCGGGGGGACCGGCGGTGTCGCCGCGCGCTCGGCGGCGGCCTGCCGGTCCTCGGGCCGGATGCCCGGCACGGCTTCGGCGGGCGTGGGCCGGTCCTCGCGTGCGTCGCGTACGGGCAGCGGCATCTGCCCGGAGCCGTTCACCACTCTGTTCACCGGCACCGCGCCCGGCACCGCGCCCGGCACCGCGCCCGGCGTCTCGTCCCGCAGCGGCTGCCGCGGCACGACCACCGGTTCGGGGCGCGGTCCGGGCGGGGGTGCCTGTGCCGTCCGCGGTGCGTGGCCGGGGCCGGGGCCGGGCCGTGGTGCGGCTTGCGGGGGCTGCTGGGTGCGCGGGGTGGCGACCGGCTCGTTCTGCGGTTCGGCCCCGAGCAGCCCCTGCGGCAGGATGACGACGGCCTGTACGCCGCCGTAGATGTTGGTCTGCAGGCGGACCCCGACGCCGTGCCTGCGGGCCAGCGCGGAGACCACGTAGAGCCCGATGCGGCCGTCCTGGAGGAGGCTCGCGACGTTGACCTGGTCGGGGTCGGCGAGCAGGTGGTTCATCTTGTTCTGCTCGGTCACGGGCATGCCGAGGCCGCGGTCCTCGACCTCGATGGCCAGGCCGGCCGTCACCAGGTCGGCGCGCAGCAGGACTTGAGTGTGCGGTGCGGAGAACACCGTGGCGTTCTCGACGAGTTCGGCCAGGAGGTGGATGACGTCGGCGACGGCGTGGCCGCGCAGGGTGCCGTCGATCGGCGGCACCAGCTTGACCCGCGAGTACTGCTCGACCTCGGCGATGGCCGAGCGCAGCACCTCCATCATGGTGACCGGCTTGCTCCACTGGCGCCGTGAGACGGCGCCGCCGAGCACGGCGAGGTTCTCGGCGTGGCGGCGGATGCGGGTGGCGAGATGGTCGACGTGGAACAGGCCCTTGAGCAGCTCCGGGTCCTCGACGTCGTTCTCCAGCTCGTCGAGCAGCGAGATCTCCCGGTGCACGAGGGACTGCAGCCGCCGGGCCAGATTGACGAAGACCTCGACCTTCTGTTCGCTGCCCGCGTGGCTGGAGAGCTGCGAGGCCTGGACGACCGCGCTGACGGCGACCTCATGGGCGCGGTTCAGCTCGTCGGCGAGCAGCCCGAACTCGTCGCCCTCCTGCGCGGACCGCGCCGGCACCGCCGTGCGGGCGGGCGGTCCGTCACCGCGCCGCAACTGCTCGACGACCCGCCGCAGTTCGGCCTGTCCGCGCGCGGTGGTGCGGCGCAGCGAGCCGACGCGGTCGCGTACGGAGGTCGCGGCGCGGTCGGCCGCGACGGCCGCGATGACGACGCTCACCAGGGTGATGGCCCCGGCGGCGGCGAGGATGACGAGCAGCGCGGGGGCGAGCGGGGTGGCGGTCTCCCGGACGACGAACAGCACGGCCGCGCCGGCGCAGAGCGCGACGGAGACGGGTGGCAGTACGGCGATGCGCAGCAGCTGCGGACGTATCCGGGCCTCGGGCAGCGGCGCGACGGGGCGGCTGCCGGGTCTGCCGTGCCGGCCGCCCTCACGGCGGTCTGCGCGGGCGGCCGGTGCGCGAAGGTGAGACATCAGCGTCCTCGGTCAGGGTGCGGGCTCCGACGGTCGCGCGAGGGGGCGTTTCGCGACAGCGCCGTGCCGGCCGTGTGGACCGTCCGATGATCCCCGCGTCGACCGACGGCAACTCACGGTAGTCGGCAACGCATCATGTGCGAGGGGCAGTTGACAAAGTACGACGGCCGAGGTCCCGCTCTGGTATGACACCTCGCACGGCAGTCCGAATGTGACTTCGGACGCCAGTTCCAGGCGGGGCACCCGGCTCGGCGAACGTGCTTTCCCTTCGGCGGAAAGGGGCCGTTCATGCCGCCGGTCGAACCGGTCATGCCGCCGCGCGGACCGGCGATACCTCCGGGCCGACGGCCATGCCTGTCGGCCGGCGCACAGGCCTTCGGGCCATCAGGCCATCAGGCCATCAGGCCAACCGGGCCACGCCTCCGACCGACCGGTCAAGACGTCAGAGCGCCCATCGTGACGTCAGGGCAATCCGCACGACGTCGGGGCGGCCGCGTCGCACGCCGCCGCCCCGCCCGTCCCGTCCCGGAACCCCCCGAACCGGTCTGGGGACGCCGCGCGCACCCTCGACGCCCCTCCCCCGCGACCTGCCTCAGCCGACCCGCGCCGCCTCGGGCTCCCCGGTGTCTTCGGCGCCCTCGGAGTGACCGGCGCCCAGGGCACTCCGCGTCGCGCGGGGCCACCCGGCGGCCGGCTCGACCGCGACCCCGCGCCACCACGGCTCCGACGGGACGGAGTCCGCCCCGGGCTCGAAGGGCTGGCCCGGCACCGGCAGGGCGATCCGCGCCCCCGCGCGGGAGGCCGCATCGACCGTGCCCTCGCCCGGCTCCGACCACGGGTGCGGGGCCAGGTTGAAGGTGCCCCAGTGGATCGGCAGCATCACTCCTGACGGGCGGCCGCCCTGGAGGTCGAGGTGGGCGCGCATGCCCTCCTCGGGCGTCATGTGGATGTCGGGCCACCACTCCGCATAGGCCCCGATCTGGATCATCGTGGCGTCGAACGGTCCGTGCTGCGCGCCGATCTCCTGGAAGCCGGGGAAGTAGCCGGTGTCCCCGCTGTGATAGATCCGGTGCTCGGGACCCGTGACGACCCAGGACGCCCAGAGCGTGTGCTGCTGGTTGCGCAGCCCGCGGCCGCAGAAATGGCGTGCGGGCGTCGCCGTCAGGGTCAGGCCCGCCACCTTCGTGGAGTCGTGCCAGTCCAGTTCGCGCAGCCGGTCGGCGGGGACGCCCCAGCGCTCCAGGTGGGCGCCGACGCCGAGCGGCACCGCGAACACCGTGTCCGTGCCGGCCAGGGCCTTGATGGTGGGCATGTCGAGGTGGTCGTAGTGATCGTGCGAGATGACCACGGCGTCCACCGGACCGAGCGCCGCGAGCGGCACCGGCACCGGGTGCAGCCTCTTGGGCCCGACCCAAGAGAAGGGAGAGCACCGCTCGCCCCACACCGGGTCGAAGAGCACACGCCGCCCGTCGATCTCGGCGAGCACGCTGGAGTGCCCCATCCAGGTGAGCCGCAGCCCACCGGCCGGGGGCTTGGCCAGATCGACGAGGGTCGTGGCGTGCACCGGGACGGTCCCCGTGGGGCTGCGCCGCAGCCGCTCCTCCTTGCGGAAGTAGACCTTCGCGAACTCCAGGGCCGTCGAACCGGAGGGGCGGTGCTGCGCCCCCAGGGGGTTCTGGAAGGAACCGTCGGCGAAGTTCGGCGATCTGTGGATCCGCGCGAGCCGCTCTCCGGCCGGATCCGCGCCGAAGGCGGCGGTCCTGAGCGAGCGGAGCCCTGAGCTCAGCGAACGGGACACAGCACCTCCTGAGAAGGGGTAGATCAGGCCTCCATTATGGGCACCGCCTCCGACAGCGGCCGTTCGGAGGGAACATCACCGGCCACTTCCGCACGCGTAATGCAGTACTCCTACTGATTCCTCGTTCAGTAGGAGTGCGCCATGCCGGCCCCCGCGCCCGCCCCCTTGCTCTCCCTCACCTGGACCGACCACGTCACCGGCCACCAGGGCTTCCTCGTCGTCGACCGCCTCGTCCGCGGTATCTGCGGCGGCGGCCTGCGGATGCGCCCCGGCTGCACGCTCGACGAGGTCACAGGCCTGGCCCGCGGCATGACGATGAAGGAGGCCCTGCACTACGACCCGAGCGCCCGCTACGTCCCGCTCGGCGGCGCCAAGGGCGGCATCGACTGCGATCCCCGCTCCCCGGAGGCGTACGACGTCCTGGTGCGCTACCTCCGGGCGATGCGCCCGTACATCGAGCACTCCTGGACCACCGGCGAGAACCTGGGCCTGACGCGGGACCTCGTCGACAAGGCGGCCCAGGAAGCGGGCCTCGTCTCCTCGATCCAGGCCGTCCACCCGCTCCTGGAGGACGCGGCCGAGGCCCGCGCACGCCTGGCGGACGCCTTCGCCGTGCAGGTGGACGGCCTGAGCCTCGACGAGCTGGCCGGCGGCTGCGGAGTCGCCGAAGCGGTGCTCGCGGCGCTCGACCGGGCGGGCCACGCGCACGCGGGCGCGCGCGTGGCCGTGCAGGGCCTGGGCACGATGGGCGGCGCGACCGCGCGCTTCCTCGCCGGCGCGGGCCTGACGATCGTGGCCGTCGCCGACGTCAGGGGCACGATCGCCAACCCGGCCGGGCTCGACGTGGAGGCGCTGCTCGCCGCCCGCGACGCGCACGGCGCCGTGGACCGCGCGGCGCTGCGCCCGGACGACCGCGAACTGCCGGGCGAGGCCTGGCTGTCCACGAAGGCGGAGATCCTCGTCCCCGCCGCGGTGTCGTACGCGACAGACGAGGTGAACCAGGAGCGGATCACGGCCCGTTGGATCACGGCCCGTTGGATCGCGGAGGCGGCGAACATGCCGGTCCTGCCGGAGGCGGAGCGGCTCCTGGCGGCGCGCGGCGTCACCGTGCTGCCGGACGTGGTCGTCAACTCCGCCACCAACGCCTGGTGGTGGTGGACGCTGTTCGGCGACATCGGCGCCGACCCGGACGAGGCGTTCGCGCACATCCGCCGCTCGATGCGGGCCCTGGTCGAGCGGACGCTGGGGCGGGCGGAAGCGGACGGCACGACACCGCGCGCCGCCGCGCACGCGCTGGTCGCGGACCGCCTTCCGCAGATCGGGGACCGCTTCGGGTGGTACGCGGCCGCCCCCTAGGGCCTGTCCGATGGGTCCTGCCGGGGTCGCGGGCCCTGGCACGCGCTCCCCCGCTCGGCCCTGATCAATCGGCACCCGGCGCGAAGGCCGGCCTGACCCATCGGACAGGCCCTAGGCGGGCCACCCCCCTCCCCGCGGCTAGGCTGCGCCCCGTGGCAAGGGTGCGGTTGAGCGTGGCGGAACGGCGTGCGGAGCTCCTGTCCGCCACCGTCGGACAGATCGAGGAGCGCGGCGTGGCCGCCGTACGCATCGCGGACGTGGCGGCCGCGCTGGGGGTGAGCAACGCCCTGGTCCTGTACCACTTCTCGACCAAGGAGAACCTGGTAGCCGCCGCCTTCACGCACGCCGCCGAGGGCGACCTGGCCCATCTGCGCGCCCTCCTGGGCCGCCGCACCACGGCGGAACGCCGGCTGCGCGCGGCCGTCCGCTGGTACGCCCCCACCGGTCAGGCCAAGGGCTGGCGCCTGTGGATCGAGGGCTGGTCCGCCGCGCTCCGCGAGCCCACCCTGCGCACGGTCACCCGCGATCTCGACCAGCGGTGGAAGGCGGCCATCACCGAGGTCATCGCCGAAGGCGTCGCCGCGGGCGAGTTCCAGTGCGCCGCCCCCCAGGACGCGGCCCGGCGCCTGACCGCCCTGCTCGACGGCCTCGCGGTCCAGCAGACGGCGTACGAAGGCACGGTCCCGCGCGCCAGGATGCGCGCCTGGGTGGACGAGGCCCTCGACCGCGAGCTGGGCCTGACCCACCCCGCTCCAACCTGAGCCGCGCGACCCGCGGACGGCTCAGGACGCCGACTCGATGTGCATCCTGACGGTGTACGGGTCCACGGCCCCCTTCGCCTCCACATGGTCCCCGGACGACTCACCCCGCAGCCGCCGCCCGATCCAGGGCACCAGGTACTCGCGCGCCCAGTGGATGTCGTCGCGGCGCACCTCGAGGGTGTTCCGGGGCGGCAGCGGCGGCCACGGCTGGTCGGGGTCGGCGGGCACGTCGAGGCCGAGCACCTGTCCCGCGCGCAGCGCCACGCGCGTGTGCCCCTCGGCGGAGAGGTGCAGCCGGTCGCCGTCCCAGGCGCGCCGGTCCTGGACGGTCTTGAGCGACCAGAGGTCGAGCACGGGGCAGCCGTAGCGGTCGGCGATCGCGCGGACATGCATGTTGTACGTGGCGATCTTGCCGCGCAGATGCTTGAGCACGGCGACGCCGCGGGTGTCGAAGCCGGTGGTCACCAGGACGGTGCCGACGGCCGACGTGAGGTCGGCGACCGCGCGTTCGAACCGCTCGGCCACCTCGTCCGGGTCGGTGCCGGGACGGATGATGTCGTTGCCGCCGGCGCAGAACGACAGCAGGTCGGGGGCGAACTCCTTGGCCTTCGGCACCTGGTCCGCCACGATCTGGTCGAGGAGTTTGCCCCGTACGGCGAGATTGGCGTACCGGAAGGTGTGCTCGGGCACCCGGTCGTCGAGGAGGACGGCGAGACGGTCGGCCCAGCCGACGAACGCCCCGTCGGGCCCCGGGTCCCCCACGCCCTCGGTGAAGCTGTCGCCGACCGCTGCGTAGGAGGTGAATGTGGAACTGATGAAGGATGTCGACTCTGCTGTCACGTCGTCACATCTTTCACCTCGCCAAGTGACCTACGCCACCGTAGGGAGGGGTTGACGGAGGGTGAGATAAGCCACCGGTCAAGATTGTTCCAAGCCGGAATACGCGGTGGCCCGCCGAGCCGCTCACACCTTGCGGAAGCGGAACACCGCCGCGTCCAGGTCACCGCGCAGCCCCGTCCGCAGCCCGTGGTGCAGCAGCACGGCCCCCCGGTGGACCACGCCCGTGCCCTGGCAGACGTAGGCCGCCGTGGGGTCGAGCCCCCGCAGCCGCACCCGCGGCGGCTGCTCCCCGTAGTTCTGCGCCCGCAGCCACGCGAGGACGACGGTCTCGTCCCCGTGGACGTACTGCACCGCGCTGAGCGCGTCCTCGGGCGGGCGCAGCCGGTAGAGGTCGCCGAGCTGCACCACGGGCCGGATCTCCTTGTAGAGGTCCACCCATTCACCCGCCTCGGCCAGCTCACTCTCGGTCCACTCCGTGAGGTCGCCGCCGATGCCGAGTACGCCCGCCATGGCGCTCACGAAACGGAAGCGCAGGGTGCTGACCCGGTCGTTGAGCTGGGTGTTCGGGCTGTCGGTGACCCAGGCGGCCATGATTCGGGCGGGGTGCAGCTGGCTGAAGCCGTGCTGGATGGTGAGCCGGTCGAGCGGGTCGGTGTTGTCGGAGGTCCACACCTGGTCGGTACGGGAGAGGATCCCGAGGTCGATCCGGCCGCCGCCGCCCGAGCAGGACTCGAAGGCCACGGCGGGATGCGCGGCCCGCAGCCGGTCGACCAGTGCGTACAGGGCGTGGACGTGGTCGTGCCAGATGCGCTGCGGATAGCGCTCGCCCGGCCAGCCGGGGTCGGTGAAGCTGCGGTTGAAGTCCCACTTCACATAGTCGATCGGGGCGCTGGAGAGCAGCGCGTCCAGCCGCTCCCAGAGATACTCCTGGACGTCATCGCGGGCGAGGTTGAGGACCAGCTGGTTGCGGAACTCGGTGCGGGCGCGGCCGGGGTGGTGCTGCACCCAGTCGGGGTGGGCGCGGTAGAGGTCACTGTCGGGGTTCACCATCTCCGGTTCGACCCAGATCCCGAAGCTCATGCCGAGGGCGTGCACCTCGTCGGCGAGGGGCTTCAGACCGCCGGGGAAGCGGTCCGGGTTGGGGGTCCAGTCGCCCAGCCCGGCACGGTCGTTGACGCGCTGCCCGAACCACGCGTCGTCCACCACGAACAGCTCCACGCCCATCGCCGCCGCCCGCTCGGCGAGCACCCGCTGCTGCTCCTCGCCGATGTCGAAGCCGGTGGCCTCCCAGGAGTTGTAGAGCACGGGCCGCGTCACATCGGCGTCCGGGATCACGTGCTCCCGCTGATAGGCGTGCCAGGCCCGGCTCGCACCGCCGAAGCCGCCGTCGCTCCACAGCCCCGCGAAGACGGGCGTGACGCACTCCTCGCCGGGCGCGAGGAGCAGCTGCCCGGAGTCGTCGGACCCGCTGCCCCCGGTGATCTGCACGGCCCCGTCCGCCAGTTGCGCCACAGTGATCCGCCACGACCCCGACCAGCCGAGCGCGCAGCTGTACACCTCGCCGCGCTCCTCGGTCGCCCCATCGGCGTCCAGCGCCACCCAGGGCAGATGCTCATGCCCGGTGTGGCCGCGCCGGCTGCCGATGACCTTCTCGCCGTACGTGATCTCCGACCGCACCAGCTGCGACTCGGCGGCCCAGCGGCCGTGCAGCTGGGAGAGCCGCCAGCCGTCGCGGGTGGGCATGGTCCAGGTGGCGGAGTCGGCGCGGAGCAGCTCAAGGCCGGGGGCGCGCGCGGGTCCTTCGTGCCGGAGGACCGCATGGCGCTCGATGACGTCGCCACGCATCCGGTAGACCAGCGTGACGGCCAACTGGTGTGCGGAATCGTTGAATTGAAGCCGCAGCTCGTCGTGCCCGGTCTCGGCAGCCGAGAACCGCCACTCGGTGCCGCGCACCCCGGCACCCCGCACGGAGAGCGCGGGACGCGTGAACCGCCGCCCGCCCTCGACGGGATACTCCTCCCGCCCGTCGAGCCCCGACTCGAACCCCCACTCTCCAGGCAGCGGCTCCGCCGCGAGGGCCTCGGCGTCGGCCAGGGCGATGCGGGGCCCCCAGTGCAGATGCAGCAGCTCGTCCCGGGCCGTGAGCCGCAGCGCATAGCTGCTGGTGGGCCCGGAAAGCAGCCACGTACGACCGTTCTCGCCGACCTCGATCATCAGTCCCCCACAGATTCGACCTGATACCGACAGGCACGCGCGTGTACGCACATCATCGGGGCGGCATCACCTGTGAGGCAACGCTCATGCACCGGCAGTGATTGCCCCAGGAACCCATGTCGTATCGTCGAAGTCGCACCCCACCGGCGAGCAACGCCGGCGGCCGGACTGGAGGAGCCCCCGTGACGCAGCAAGTCCCGCCGACCGAGCTGTCGGAGCCCGAGCTGACCGGAGTCCGCAACTTCCGTGATGTGGGCGGACTTCCGACGATGGACGGCCGCCGGGTCCGGCAGGGCCGGCTCTTCCGCAGCGGTCACCTCGCGCACGCCACGGAGGCCGACTCCGCGTTCCTCTCGTCGCTGGGCCTGCACACGATCTTCGACTTCCGCAACGCGGCCGACCAGCGGCTCGAAGGCCCGGACGTCACGCTGCCCGGCGTACGCAATGTGAATCTGCCGCTGACCGACCCGGCCGACGGCGCCGAGTTCTGGCAGATGGTGCGCGAGGGCGATCTGGACCAGCTGCGCGCGGCGCTCGACGACGGCCAGGCCGCGAACCGCATGGCGTCGTCGTACCGCACGATCATCAAGGAGCGCACCGGCGAGCACAGCCGCGTGCTGCACGACATCGCGGGCGACAGCGTGCCCGCCCTGATGCACTGCGCCGCGGGCAAGGACCGCGCGGGCCTCTCCATAGCCGTCACGCTGCTCGCCGTCGGCGTCGAGCGCGACGCCATCGAGGCGGACTACCTGGAGTCGAACGCCACCCACCGCCGCTACAAGGTGCACCGCAGCGACAGCTCCCCCGACGCGATGTCCCCCGAGGTCATGGCGCTGCTCAGCCCGCTCTTCGAGGCCCGCGCCACCTATCTGTCGGCCGCCTTCGAGACCATCGACCAGACCTGGGGCGACACGGAGACCTACCTCACCGAGGGCCTCAAGGTCGCCCCCGAGACCCGCGAGCGGCTGCGGTCGCACCTGCTGGACTAGGACTCCGGACCAGCGCTACTGGTTCTGCGCGCCCAGCGAGAAGAGCAGGTAGATGAAGGCCGCGAAGAGGTGGCCGACCGCGACGTAGACGATCAGCCGCACCCAGAGTCCCCGCGGGAACTTCTCCTCCATGGACTTGACCCTGCGAGCAGAGCGGTCTCGGCCCTGTTCTCGGCCCTGTTCCTGGCCCTGGTCCGGCTGCTGCGCTTCAGGTTCCGTCATCGCGGGTCTCTCAGAGTGGGGCTCTGCGGGGTCCCGCCGAGGCACAGTGCGGTGGCGGGGCTCTGCAGCAGGGTGTGGACGAAGAGAAGATCGGCACCGAGCCGGTCGGCCGCGGCGATCCGGTGCGGGGTGAGCGAGTCGAAGTGCGCGCTGTCCCCGGGTTCGAGGGTGTACGTGGCGTCGCCGAGCCGCAGCCGAAGCCGCCCCTTCAGGACGTACAGCCACTCCTCGCCGGGATGGACGCGCACGATGTCGCCCTGCGCGCCGTGCGGCACATGCACCCGCAGCGCCTGCATGCCGCGCGCCGGGGCCCCGGCCTGCCAGTAGGTCCAGCCGCCCGCCCGCGTCGGCTCCATGCCGGCGGCGCGGACGATCGCGTCCCGGTCCGCGGGGGTCTCACCCAGGAGCTCCGAGACCGTCGTACCGTAGGTGCGGGCGAGCGCGAGCAGCATCGGCAGCGACGGCTGGCGCCGCCCGGTCTCCAGGCGGGAGAGATGGGCGGGCGAGAGCCCGGCGCTGCGGGCCGCGGCCTCCAGCGTGAGGGCGGCACGTCGTCGCAGGTCACGCAGTTGCGGCGCGACGGCGGGCAGCGGTTCGGCGGCCTCGGGGTCGACCGGCTCCGGCTCGGCAGGGCTCATACCTCGATTGAGCCAGGCCCTTGCCTCCGAGGCAACTTTCTTGCCTCAGAGGCAAACCACCCGATGGGTGCCTCAGCGGTTCGCGACCGCCTGCTTCACCAGCGTCCTGCCGAAGTCCCACATCAGACCGCCGCCGCTGTGCGCCTCGTCCATCACCGCGGTGAAGGCATCGACGAACCGGTCCACCTCGCGCTCCCCGATGATCAGCGGCGGGATCAGCTTGATGACCTCCAGATGGTCACCGGAGACCTGCGTGAGGATGCGGTGCTTCTGCAGCAGCGGCACGACCACCATCTGCGCGAAAAGACCCTTGCGCGCCGCCTGCAGCATCGTCCAACGCCCGCGCAGCTTCAGGGACTTGGGCCGCCCGAACTCGATGCCGATCATGAGGCCGCGGCCGCGCACCTCGCTCAGGAGCTCATAGCGGTCGACGAGCGCGGCGAGCCGGGTCCTGAGCAGCTCCCCGGTCACCCGGGCGTTCTCGACGACCTTCTCGTCGTCCATGACGGAAAGGACCGCGAGCCCGGCCGCCATCGCCTGCGCGTTGGAGCCGAAGCTCGCCGAGTGCACGAGCACCCGGTCCATGGACGAGAAGACCTTCTTGAAGATCCAGTCCTTGCCGAGCGTCGCGCCGACCGGCACATAGCCGCCCGACAGCGCCTTCGCGACGCACAGCAGGTCCGGCTCGACGCCCTCCTCGTGCTGGTACGCGTAGAAGTCGCCGGTCCTGCCGAGGCCGGTCTGCACCTCGTCGGCGATGAGCAGCGCCTTGTGCCGGTGCAGCAACTCCTGGGCGGCGCGCAGATATCCGGGCGGCGTCTCGTGCACGCCCTTGCCTTGGATGGGCTCGACGATGAGCCCGGCGACGTCGCCCTGCTTCAGCTCCTTCGCCAGGGCGTCCAGATCGCCGAGCGGGATCGCCGTGTCGGGCAGCAGCGGCGCGAAGCCGTCCCGGAATCCGCTCTCGCCGTTGACCGAGAGCGATCCGGTGGTCAGGCCGTGGAAGGCGTGCGTGCAGTAGAGCACCCGCGGCTTCCCCGTCGCGTACCGCGCGAACTTCAGCGCCGTCTCGACGGCCTCCGTACCACTGTTGCCGAAGAACACCCGGTCCAAGTGCGGGCTGTGCGTGAGGAGTTGCTCGGCGAGCAGGCCGGGCAGCGGCTGGCAGTCGAAGCGCGTCAGGTCGGCGAGCGAGGCGTCCAGGACGTCGTGCAGCGCCTTGCGGACGACGGGGTGGTGCCGGCCGAGCCCCATCACGCCGAAGCCCGCGAGCATGTCGAGGTAGTCGTCGCCGTCCGCGTCCCAGAAGTACGCGCCCTCGGCCCGTTCGTAGACCTTGTCGAAGCCGATGGTGTGCAGCATCCGCGGCAGCTGGTGGTTCAGGTGCCGCGCATGCAGGTCGTAGCGCTCGGCGCCCCGCTCGGCGAGGAGTCTGCCGAGGTCGAACTCCTTGGTCATACGTCCTTCTCCTTGGCTGCCGGTGTGGCGCTCTCCTTGGCTGCCAGCGTGGCGCTGATCCGCCCCGCGATCTCGACCGGCGTCAGGCCGAGGTCCGCGAGCACCTCGCCCCGCTTGGCGTGGGCGAGGAACTGCTCGGGGATGCCGAACCGCCGTACGGGTACGTCGACTTCGGCCTCGCCGAGCGCCAGCGCCACCGCGGCACCGACGCCCGCCGCCCGGCTGTTGTCCTCGACGACGCCCACGACCCGGTGCCGGGCGGCGAGACCCGGCAGCTCGGCGTCGACCGGCTTGACCCAGCGCGGGTCGACCACGGTGCAGCCGAGCCCCCGCTCCCGCAGCAGCTCGGCGGCCCGCAGACAGACGGGCGCCATCACGCCGATCGCCACCAACAGCACGTCCGGGTCCGGGTCTTGAGCCAGCACGTCCATGCCGCCGATCCGGTCGACGGCGGGGATCGCGGGCCCCACCGACTCCTTGGGGAAGCGCAGGAGCGTCGGCGCGTCGTCCACGGTGACCGCCTCCCGCAGCTGCGCCCGCAGTTGGTCGGCGTCGCGCGGCGCGGCGATCCGCAGCCCCGGCACGACCTGGAGGATCGACATGTCCCACATGCCGTTGTGGGACGCACCGTCGACGCCGGTGACCCCGGCCCGGTCGAGGACGAAGGTGACCCCGCACTCGTGCAGTGCCACGTCCATCAGGAGCTGGTCGAAGGCCCGGTTGAGGAAGGTGGCGTAGAGCGCCACGACGGGGTGCAGTCCTCCGGTCGCGAGCCCGGCCGCCGACACCGCGGCGTGCTGCTCGGCGATCCCGACGTCCCACACCCGGTCGGGGTAGGCCTCGGCGAACTTCGACAGGCCGACCGGTCCGAGCATGGCCGCCGTGATCGCCACGACGTCCTGGCGCTCGGCCCCGATGCGGACGATCTCGTCGCCGAACACCGAAGTCCAGGAAGGGCCGTTGGACGGCGCGAGCGGCTCGCAGGTGAGGGGGTCCATCACACCGACCGTGTGGAACCGGTCGGCCTCGTCCGCGAGCGCGGGTTCATAGCCGCGCCCCTTCTCGGTGAGGCAGTGGATCAGGACGGGGCCGTGGAAGCGTTTCGCGCGTCGCAGCGCCGACTCGACGGCGCCGACGTCGTGCCCGTCGATCGGCCCGACGTACTTGAGCCCCAGGTCCTCGAACATGCCCTGCGGCGCGAAGGCGTCCTTGAAGCCCTTCTTGGCGCCGTGCAACGACTCGTACACGGTGTGACCGATGACGGGTGTGCGCTGGAGTATGTCCTTGCCCCAGGCGAGCACCCGCTCATAGCTGTCGGTCGTACGCAGCGTGGCGAGGTGGTTCGCGAGGCCGCCGATCGTCGGGGCGTACGAGCGCTCGTTGTCGTTCACGACGATGATCAGCGGCCGGTCCTTCGCGGCCGCGATGTTGTTCAGCGCCTCCCACGCCATGCCGCCGGTGAGCGCGCCGTCCCCGATGACGGCGACCACGTGCCCGCGCTCGCCCAGGACTTGGCGCGCCTTGGCCAGGCCGTCGGCCCAGCCGAGCGCGGTGGAAGCGTGGCTGTTCTCGACGATGTCGTGCTCGGACTCCGCGCGCGAGGGATAGCCGGAGAGGCCGCCCTTGCCGCGCAGCTTGGAGAAGTCCTGCCGGCCGGTGAGCAGTTTGTGTACGTAGCTCTGGTGGCCGGTGTCCCAGACGATGCGGTCGACCGGCGACTCGAAGACCCGGTGGAGGGCGATGGAGAGTTCCACCACCCCCAGATTGGGCCCGAGATGGCCGCCGGTTCTGGCGACCGCGTGCACCAGGAACTCCCGGATCTCCTCGGCCAGTTCGTCGAGCTCGGCCTCGGTCAGCGCCTTCAGATCGCGCGGCCCCCGAATGGTGTCCAGAATGGTCATGCTCGGGCCCCCTCTCTGGTTGTTCTCAGCTCACTCAGCTCACGGTGACGGCGGGCACCCCTGAGGCGATGCCGTCGTCCTCCATCTGTGCGGCGATCTTCATCGCCTCTTCGATGAGGGTCGATACGATCTTCGACTCGGGCACGGTCTTGACGACCTCGCCCTTGACGAAGATCTGCCCCTTGCCGTTGCCGGACGCGACTCCGAGATCCGCCTCGCGGGCCTCCCCCGGGCCGTTGACGACACATCCCATGACGGCGACGCGCAGCGGCACCTCCATGCCGTCGAGGCCCGCCGTGACCTCGTCGGCCAGCTTGTACACGTCCACCTGCGCCCGCCCGCAGGACGGGCAGGAGACGATCTCCAGGCGCCGTTGGCGCAGGTTCAGCGACTCCAGGATCTGGATGCCGACCTTGACCTCCTCGGCCGGCGGCGCGGACAGCGAGACACGGATCGTGTCGCCGATGCCCTCGGAGAGCAAGGCCCCGAAGGCCACCGCCGATTTGATCGTGCCCTGGAAGGCGGGCCCGGCCTCCGTCACACCGAGGTGCAGCGGATAGTCGCAGGCGGCGGCGAGCCGGCGGTAGGCGTTGACCATCACGACCGGGTCGTTGTGCTTGACCGAGATCTTGATGTCCCGGAAGCCGTGCTCCTCGAAGAGGGACGCCTCCCAGAGGGCCGACTCGACGAGCGCCTCCGGAGTGGCCTTCCCGTACTTGGCGAGCAGCCGCCTGTCGAGCGAGCCCGCGTTGACGCCGATCCGGATGGGCGTGCCCGCGTCCTTGGCTGCGCGTGCGATCTCGCGCACCTTGTCGTCGAACTGCTTGATGTTGCCGGGATTCACGCGGACCGCCGCACACCCGGCGTCGATCGCAGCGAACACGTACTTCGGCTGGAAGTGGATGTCCGCGATCACCGGGATCTGCGACTTGCGCGCGATGGTCGCCAGCGCGTCCGCGTCGTCCTGCGTCGGGCAGGCGACCCGCACGATCTGGCAGCCGGACGCCGTCAGTTCGGCGATCTGCTGCAGCGTCGACCCGATGTCGGACGTACGCGTCGTCGTCATCGACTGCACCGACACCGGCGCGCCGCCCCCCACGGCCACCGGTCCGACCTCGATGCGCCGCGAGACGCGACGCTCCGAGATCGGCCGGACCGGCAGCTCAGGAAGACCCAGTGCGACGGGCGTTCCGAGGGTCATGACGTCACCCGCGGTTTCCGGAGACCGTCTCACGGGCGGCGCGGAGGGACTCCTTGAGGGAGCCCATGGTGGCGAGTACGGCGGTCGGTTCGTAGCCGCAGTGCGCCATGCAGTTGGCGCAGCGCGGGTCCTTGCCGCGGCCGTACTTGCTCCAGTCGGTCTCCTCGATGAGCTCCTTGTACGTCGGGACGTACCCGTCGCTCATCAGATAGCAGGGGCGCTGCCAGCCGAAGAGCGAGTAGTTCGGGATCGCCCACGCGGTGCAGGAGAAGTCCGCCTTGCCCTCGAGGAAGTCCAGGAAGAGCGGTGAGTGGTTGAGCCGCCAGCGCCGCCGGTTGCCGCCGGCGAAGGCCTTCTTGAAGAGTTCGCGGGTCTGCTCGACACCCAGGAAGTGCTCCTGGTCCGGCGCCTTCTCGTAGGCGTAGGCGGGCGACAGCATCATCTCGTCGACCTGCAGCTCGTCATTGAGGAAGTTGAGGACCTCGATGATGTTCTGCGGTGTGTCGTTGCTGAAGAAAGTGGAGTTGGTGGTCACCCGGAAGCCGTGCTTCTTGGCTTCCTTGATGGCCGCCACCGCCTCGTCGAACACGCCCTCCTTCGCGACGGATTCGTCGTGCCGCTCCCGCATTCCGTCGATGTGCACGGCGAACGCGAAGTACGGGGAAGGCGTGAACTTCTCCAGCTTCTTGCGCAGCAGCATGGCGTTGGTGCAGAGGAAGACGTACTTCTTCTTCGCCACCAACTGCCGCACGATCTCATCGATGTGAGGGTGCATCAGCGGCTCGCCGCCGGCGATGGACACCATCGGGGCACCGGACTCGAGCACGGCGCCCACGGCCTGGGCCACCGGCATGCGCTGCTTGAGCACTCCGGCCGGGTGCTGGATCTTTCCGCATCCCTCGCACGCGAGATTGCACGCGAAGAGCGGCTCCAACTCGACGATCAGCGGGAACTTCTCCCGCTTGCGCAGCTTCTGTTCAAAGAGATATGTCGCGACCTTGACGGTCTGGCGCAGCGGCATGGCCATCTGGCTCACCTCCGGGGGAGCAAAGAAGAACGGTGCCATTCGAAAAAAGCGGGAAGCACGGCGCGAAGAACGCGGAAGGCTGATATTCCACCGCGCACCGTGCCGATGCGGACCAGTTCGTGCTGTGGGGCGTCAACGACCACCCGGACGGCGGCAACGGGCCGCTCTCCGGCCCGCACCGCGCTGTGCAGCGTCGCGGCGGACTCCATGTCCACCGCGATCGCGCCCGTGGCGAGCAGGTCGGCGCGTTCGTTCCCCCGGACCACGTGGTCGGAGCCGATCAGCGGGCCGGTGTGCACCGTGCGGCCGGGCACGACCCGCACGAGCTCCTTGACGAGCAGATCGGTTCCGACGCAAGGGGTGGTGCCGTGCGCGGACCGGGTCTCCTCGGCGACGACGAGGTCACCGGGGTGCATACCGGGGGCGAGCCCGGCGCAGAAGCCGGTGGCCACCACGGCCGCGTCGTGCAGTGACTGCTTGCCGAGCGCGCCGGTGACGGCCCGCTCGGCGTTCTTGGGGCCCATGCCCGTACGGAGCACGGTGACCCGTCCAGGGGCGCCGCCGCGTTCGCCCGTGCGCAGGGCGAGGTGCTCGATGCCGAGCGCGCAGGCGATCAGCAGCGGTGCGGGGTCCGGACGGGCCGGGGTTCTGGCCATCAGCTCCCCTTGCCGGACAACTTGCCGGACGACTTGCCGGACAGCGCCGCGAACGGGTCGCCGTTGACGTACCTGCCGAGCGCGGTGAGCGGGAAGACCTGCCGGTACAGGTGGTAGTTGATCGAGAAGTCCCAGGGGAACCCGGTGCCGGTGAAGTACGGCTCGTCCCAGGAACCGTCGGGCAGTTGAGTCTCGGCGAGAAAGGCGATGCCCCGCTCCACGGCCTTGCCGTCGCGCTCGTCGGCCGCGAGCAGCGCGAGCAGCGCCCAGGCGGTCTGCGATGCGGTGGACGCGCCGTGGCCCCGCCACTCCTCGTAGCGGTAGGAGCGCAGGCCCTCGCCCCAGCCGCCGTCGTCGTTCTGCACCGACTCCAGCCAGCCGACGGCGCGGCGGATCGCCGGGTGCGAGCCCGGCAGGCCCGCCGCGGTGAGCGCCGGGACCACGGAGCCTGTCCCGTATACGTAGTTGACGCCCCAGCGGCCGAACCAGGCGCCGTCCGCCTCCTGTTCGGCGAGCAGCCACTCGATGCCGCGCCGGGTGCGGGGATCGTGCGCCTTGCCCTCGACGGCGAGCATCTCGACGACGTGTCCGGTGACGTCGGCGGACGGCGGGTCGATGACCTCGCCGAAGTCGCAGAACGGCAGCCGGTTGGGGAACGGGCTGGTGTTGTCGGCGTCGAAGGCGCCCCAGGCACCGTTCTTGGACTGCATGCCCAGGTTCCAGCGCATGCCGCGGCCGATCGCGTTCTCGAGGCGTGCGCGGTCGGGGTGCTCGACGCGGCGCAGGGCCAGGATGACCTCGGCGGTGTCGTCGATGTCCGGGTAGTTGTCGTTGTGGAACTCGAACGCCCAGCCGCCGGGGGCCAGTCGGGGCCTGCGCACGGCCCAGTCGCCGGGGCGCCGGATCTCCTCGTCCAGCATCCAGTCGGCGGCCTTGACCAGCTGCGGATGGTCGGCGGGCACGCCCGCGTCGGCGAGTGCGATGGTCGCCAGGCAGGTGTCCCAGACGGGCGACTGGCAGGCCTCGATCATCCGGGCGCCGTCCTCGCGCCAGACGGCGAACCGGTCGAGGGACGCGAGCCCGGCCTTGAGGACCGGGTGCTCCAGGTCGTAGCCGAGCAGGTGCAGCGCGATGACCGAGTAGACCGCGGGCGGCTGGATGCCGCCCCAGCAGCCGTCGTTCTCCTGCCGTTCGACGATCCAGCGAGCGGCGCTGTTCATCGCGGCCTTGCGCACGCTGCGCGGGGCGACCTTGTGGTAGAGGTGCAGCGCCTTGTCGAGGCGCTGGAAGACGCCGTCCCAACTCGCCATGGGGGCAAGGGGCTTGCCCGGGTTGGGTCGGCGCGCGTCGCTGTGCAGTTCGTCCAGCGGGAAGGGCGCGGGCCGCACCGGACGCTTGGCGGAGACGATGGTGAGCGGCACGATCGTCTGCCGGGCCCAGCACCCGAAGTCGTAGATGTTGAGCGGGAACCACTTGGGGAAGTAGATGAGCTCCGGCGGGAGTTCGGGCAGGTCGTCCCACTTCCACCAGCCGAAGAGGGCGAGCCAGATACGGGTGAAGACCCGGCTCGCGGCGATGCCGCCCTGGTCCCGGATCCACGCGGAGGCCTTCGCCATGTGCGGGTCGTCCGGGGCGTCCCCGGCGAGCCGCAGCGCGACGTACGCCTCGACGGTGGTGGAGAGTTCGGCGGGTCCTCCGTGGAAGGTGGCCCAGGTCCCGTCGTCGCGCTGCTCGCCGCGGATGAAGAGCGCTGCCGCGCGGGTGGTCCGCTCGTCCCGGATCCCCAGGAACTGCCGGAGGAGCAGGTCCTCGGCGTCCATCGTCACGTTCGTGTCGAGGTCGCCCTTCCACCAACCCTGGGTGTCCTGTTGGGCGAGCAGGAAATCGGTGGAGCGTTGTATGGCGCGCGCGGCGGCATCGAGCGCTCCTGCCGTCGCGGCGGTCGTGTCGATGGGCTGGCTGGCCGAGGCCGCGCGGGGCGTCACCGCTCCGGTGCTTCCGTCGGTCGTCGCTGTCATGGCTTCCCCTTCGTGCAGTCGTCTTCTCTGCTGTGGGTCCGCCGTCGGCCGACGCGCTGGGCGCCGGCCGGCGACTGCCTGGAGGTCTGGGGGTCACCCCCCAGAAGGCCCGCATATATGCGCGATAGTGATCATCTCTTTCGTACGACGACGAAGTCGGCGAGCGCGACGAGCTGCGCCCGCACCCGGTCCGGCATCTGGATGGTGTCCAGCGCCTCGATGGCGATGGTGTGCTGGCGCCGGGCCTCCTCGGCGGTCCACTCGCGGCCGCCCGCCTTCTCGATCAGGGCGGCGCGCGCGGCGAACTCCTCCTCGGAGAAGCTCTCGAACTCGCTGCTCTTGGCGTCGGCGGCGAGCAGTTCGCCGAGCTGCTCGGACGCGGATCCGCCCGCGGCGAGCGCGGCGACGACCGGCAGCGACTTCTTGCGCTGGCGAAGGTCGCTCCAGGTCTGCTTCCCGGTGGCGTCCGGGTCGCCCCAGATGCCGAGCACGTCGTCCACGGCCTGGAAGGCGAGGCCGAGGTGGTAGCCGTACTTCTCCAGGGTGTCGGCGGTGTGGTCGTCGGCGCCGCCGAGGACCGCGCCGATGGAGACCGCGCAGGCGAGCAGGGCGCCGGTCTTGTTGCCCTCCATCTCCAGGCACTCCTCGACGGTGACCCGCTCGCGGTGCTCGTAGGAGATGTCCTGTGCCTGGCCGTCGATCAGCGCGCGCGTGGCGGAGGTCAGGCGGCGCGTGGCGCGGCCCGCCTCGACGGTGCCGATCTCCAGGAGGATCTCGTTGGCGAGCGCGAAGAGGGCGTCGCCGACGAGGATCGCCTGGGCGGCGCCGTGCACCTTCCACACCGTGTCGCGGTGGCGGCGCTGCTCGTCGCCGTCCATCAGGTCGTCGTGCAGCAACGAGAAGTTGTGTACGAGTTCGACGGCGACCGCTCCGGGGACGCCGACCTCGGGCGCGGCGCCCGCGACCTCGGCGGAGAGAAGAGCGAGTGCGGGGCGCACGGCCTTTCCGCCGTCGCCGTCGGACGGGTTGCCCTCTATGTCGATCCAGCCGAAGTGGTAGGCGGCGACGGTGTTCATGGGCGGCGCGAGGCGGTCCACGGCAGAACGCAGCACCGGGGTGGCCAACGTCCTTCCGCGCTCGAGCAGTGAGGTCACGTCCACCGTGTCGGCAGCCGATTCGGCCGAGGGCACAGTCGGCACAGTCTCTCCTCTTGTTCCGGAGCTGTATTCCCGGGGACGTGCCCCCGGAAGATCTAGCTTCATCACGCGGCCTCCTCGACGTCGAAGAGGTGATCACGTGGGCGGTCGAGTGTGGAGAGAGCTGCCCGGGCGGCGCTGATGCCACTGCGGACGGCGCTCTCCATGGTCGCGGGCCACCCTGTGGCGGTCCACGCCCCGGCCAGGTACAGGCCGGGAGCCTTGGTGCGAGCACCGGGCCGCAGCCGGCCCACGCCGGGAGTCGGCGCGAAGGTCGCCGTACGCTCCCGAGTCACGAAGAAGTCCCTTACCTCCGCGCCGTGCGCGGCGGGCAGCAGCCGCTCGAGCTCCGGAAGATAGCGCTCTCGCAGCGCGGCGACGGGCGCGTCGATCTCGTCCTGGGCGGCCGACTGGGAGAGCGCCAGATACTGCCCCTCGCGCAGTCCCGAGGCGTCGGTCCGGTCGAAGACCCACTGCACGGGTGAGCCGATGGCCGCGAAGAAGGGCCGCTTGAGCACCTTCCGGTCGTACACGACATGGATGTTGAGGATCGGCGCCGTGTCGATGTCGAGCAGCCGGTCGGGTTCGTCGAGCACACCGTCCGGCAGCAGGTCGTGCGTCTCGGCCTGCGGCACGGCGAGCACGACGGTGTCGGCGTCGAGCGTCTCGCCGGGAACTTCGACCCGCCAACCCCCGTTGTCCCTGAGGGAGATGGAGGTGGCACGTGTCCTCAGTTCGGTTCGCACGCCCGCGGAGTCGAGCGCCTTGCGGGCGAGCGCGTCATGGAGATCACCGAGGGGCACGCGTGCCCAGCCGATGTCGGCGGCGCCGGGTTCGGAGAGCAGCCCGGTCTTGAACACCATCGCGGCAAGGCCCAGCGAGGAGTCCCCCGCGACGGCGTTGAGCGTGGCCACACCGACGAGGTCCCACAGCGCCTCGATCGCGCGCGCCGACTGACCATGTCTGGCGAGCCAGCTGCCGAAGTCCTGGCCGTCAAGGCGGGGATCGGCGGGGTCGAGCCCCTTGAGGGCGAGCGCCGCGCGCCCCACTTTGGCGCGCTCGGCGAGCGACAGATGCGGATACGTGGCGAGGCTCGCCGCCAGGTGCAGCGGCACGGGCAGCGCGGTGCGCCGAAGGCGTCCGAGCCGGTTCCGGTCGGCGTCGAGCACGGGCACGTCGAGACGTTCCTGCAGGGGCGCGAGGGCCGTGCCGTCGACGCGGTCGAGGAACCAGCGGTAGGCGGTGCAGCAGCGCAGATAGACGTGCTGGCCGTTGTCGACGGTCAGGTCGCCGCGCTTGAAGGAGAACGCGAGCCCGCCCAGGCGCGGCCGCCCTTCGAGCAGCGTCACCCGCAGTCCCGCGTCGGCGAGGGACAGCGCCGCTGTGATGCCGGCGAGACCGCCGCCGATCACCACGGCGGCCCCCCGGCCCGCTTCGCCGTCGGCCTCCGCGGGCGATCGCATGTCGTCGTTCATGCACTTTCCCCCTCGACCGTTGAAGTCTGGGACGCCGGGGCGGTGCGGAGGGTTGCCCACCGGTTGCGCGGAGTTGCGCCGAGTTGCCTGCGTCTATCGCATTCGCCGCGGATGCCCATCATGTACGCCTCCTGACGGTCTGTCGGGAGATGGTGCGTGCGTCGAGACCGGAGAGACCGCGCACAGCGACGTACGCCTTCTCACGGCCCGGCAGCGAGACACGGCCCCGCAGGACCGCCTCCGGCTCCCGCTCGATGCGGTCGAGAAGCCGCCGGTAGATGCCCGCCATGGCGGCGACGCAGGCCCCGCTGCGCCGGTCGAGCATGGGAAGCAGCCGGTACCCCTCGGCGAAGAGCGCCCGCGCCCTGCGCACCTCGAAGTGCACCAGCCCGGCGAAGTCGGAACCGGCGGGCGGCTCGGAGCCCGCGAACCCGGCGGAGCAGCCGAACTTGGCGAGGTCGTCGGCGGGCAGATAGGTGCGCCCGCCCTCCGCGTCCTCGCGAACGTCCCTGAGGATGTTGGTCAGTTGGAGCGCGAGGCCGAGCGTGTCGGCGTACTCCGGCGCGCGCTCGGCATGGAGCGCCCCCCGCTCCGTACCGAACACGCCGAGCGAGAGCCGTCCGATGGCCCCGGCCACACAGCGGCAGTAGACCTTCAGGTCCTCCCACGTCTCGTACGTCTCACCGCGCACGTCCATCAGGACGCCGTCGATCAGCTCGTCCAGACCGCCGAGCGGGATCGGGAAGTGCGTCGCCGCGTGCGCGAGCGCGACGGCGACCGGGTCGGTGTCGTCCTCGTCCACGGCACCTGCCTGGATGCGGGCGAGCAGGGCCCGGGTCTCGTCGAGCCGCTCGGCCTTGACGTCCGGCGCGAGCGCGCCGTCGCCGATGTCGTCCACCCGCCGCGACAGCGCGTAGAGGGCCGACATCGCGCGGCGCTTGGGCAGCGAGAGCAGCCTGATGCCGTAGGCGAAATTGCGCGCTTCCTGCCCGGTGACGACCTCGCAGTAGGTATACGCGGCGAGTACCGGCGCAGACACGTTCGAGCCTGACTCCACGGTCCGGCTCACCCCTCTCCTCGCAGAACCGCTCCCACCTCACGCAGCAAACGGAGCTTGGCGGGCTTCGGCGGACCAGGAAGTACGTCATATCCGGCGGCGGCGATCGCGGAGACCGCCGTCCTCCCCCCTGCCACGAAACCGGCGAGCAGCACCTTCAGCCGCCCGTGGACGCTACCCACCAGGGGGGTGCCTTCATTCAGGAGGCAGCGGGCGCGTTCTGCTTCATATGCAACCAGCGCGCGCACCGACGCGCCTGCTGTCGGTGCGGCCAGATCCCGCTCCTGGACATGAAAACGCTTCATGTCCTCGGCGGGCAGGTAGATGCGGTCGCGCCCGAGGTCCTCGGCCACGTCCTGGAGGTGCTCGACGATCTGGAGCGCGGTGCACACCGCGTCCGAGCGGCGCAGGCGCTCGGGGGTCTCGGTGCCGGTGATGCCGAGGACGAGACGGCCCACGGGGTTCGCGGACAGTTCGCAGTAGGCCAGGAGGTCGTCATACGTCTCGTAGCGCCCGACGAGCTGGTCCTGGCGGTTGGCCGCGATCAGGCCGAGAAAGGGTTCGGGGGTGAGACCGCAGCGGCGCACGGTGGGCTCGAGGGCCCGCAGCAGGGGGTGGCGGGGCCGGCCGGAAGCCGCGCCGAAGACGCGGTGCAGGTCGGCCTCGAAGGCGTCCAGGAGGACAAGGCGGTCCTCGGCGGCCTCGGGGTCCACGCCCAGGTGGCGGGCGTCGGCGCCGCCGGGTGCCAGGTCGCCGTCGCCGATGTCGTCGACGAGGCGGGCGTAGCCGTACACGGCCATGAGGTCGTCGCGCCAGGCGCGGGGCAGGAAGAAGGGCGCCACCGGGAAGTTCTCGTCCGCAGCCTTCTCGAGGACGGCGGATGCGTCGCGTAGCTGGAGATCATCCGTAGCCATTGCCGTCACATCTCCCGTTCTACACTGCCGACCCAATACATCCCATTTCGGACACGCCGCCCGGCCATCCGCGAGGTGGACCGTGACCTGAGCCGGGGCGCCGCGCGATATCGCCCCACTTGCCGCGAATCAGCACCGGTACAGCTTACGTTGTACAACGCGGGGTGCATCGTCGGGGTGTTCGGCGCATCACAACAACACACCGATTGGCCCCAATCTTCCCTGGGCGCCCGTGACTTGAGGTGGCCAGTGGTGCGGTCGATGACTCATGACGCGGCAGAGCCCCACCGGGTTGAGTCCGGCGGGGCCCTGCTGCATACGGGTGTATGAGACGGGCTATTTGCCCGTGAACTTCTCGTACTCCTTGATGACCTCGTCGGTCGGTCCGTCCATGCGCAGCTCGCCGCGTTCCAGCCACAGCACGCGGTCACAGGTGTCGCGGATGGACTTGTTGTTGTGGCTGACGAGGAAGACCGTTCCCGCCTCCTTGCGCAGCTCGCGGATGCGGGCCTCGGAGCGCTTCTGGAACTTGCGGTCGCCGGTGGCGAGCGCCTCGTCGATCATCAGTACGTCGTGGTCCTTGGCGGCCGCGATGGAGAACCGCAGGCGGGCGGCCATGCCGGAGGAGTAGGTGCGCATCGGCAGGGTGATGAAGTCACCCTTCTCGTTGATGCCCGAGAAGTCGACGATCTCCTGGTAGCGCTCCCTGATCTGCTCGCGCGTCATACCCATCGCGAGCCCGCCGAGTATGACGTTGCGCTCGCCCGTCAGATCGTTCATCAGGGCCGCGTTCACACCGAGCAGCGAGGGCTGGCCGTCGGTGTAGACCTTGCCCTTCTCGGCGGGGAGCAGCCCCGCGATGGCGCGAAGCAGCGTCGACTTCCCGGAGCCGTTCGAGCCGATCAGGCCGATGGCCTCGCCACGGTAGGCGGTGAAGCTGACGCCGCGCACGGCGTGCACCTTGCGTACGCCGCGCTCCTCGCCACGCTTGATGATCCGGCTCAGCGCGGAGGTGGCGCTGCCCTTGCCCGTCTTCGCGCCGTTGACGCGGTAGACGATGTGCAGCCCGTCGGCGATGACGGTGGGGATGTGCCCCATGCCGGCATTCCGGTCGATCGAGTCGTTCTTTTCGTCAGCCACGGCCGTACCGCTCCTCAGCCTTCCAGAAGTACACGAAACCGCCGACGGCAAGCAGCACGGCCCAGCCCGCCGCGACCGCCCAGACGTGCGTCGGCAGGTACTCGCTGCCGTAGCCGTCGATCAGCGCGAAACGCATCAGGTCCATGTAGATGGCCGCGGGGTTCCACTGCAGGATGTCCGCGATCCACTCCGGCTTGCCCTCGAGCATGACCGGGATGGAGAACATCACGCCGGACGCGTACATCCACGTACGCATCACGAACGGCATCAGCTGCGCGAGGTCGGGGGTCTTGCTGCCGAGGCGCGCCATGATCATCGCGAGGCCCGTGTTGAACAGGAACTGCAGGGCCAGGGCCGGGATGATAAGCAGCCACGACAGCTTGGGGTAGCTGCCGAAGCCGATCGTGATGACGAACAGCACGATCATCGAGAAGAGCAGCTGCTGGAGCTGCTGGAGCGAGAAGGAGATCGGCAGCGAGGCGCGCGGGAAGTGCAGCGCCCGCACCAGGCCCAGGTTGCCCGAGATCGACCGGACGCCCGCCATCACCGAGCTCTGCGTGAAGGTGAAGACGAAGACGCCCGTGACCAGGAACGGAATGTAGACCTCACGTTCGAAGCCCCGGTCGGCCTCCAGGATCAGGCCGAAGATCAGGAAGTAGACGAGCGCGTTGAGGAGCGGCGTCGCGACCTGCCACAGCTGGCCGAGCTTGGCCTGGCTGTACTGGGCGGTCAGCTTCGCCTGTGAGAAGGCGAGGATGAAGTGGCGCCGTCCCCAGAGCTGGTGGACGTACTCGAAAAGTCCGGGCCGCGCGCCGCTGACGGTCAGACCGTATTTGGCGGCGAGATCGGCCCGGGAGAGCCCGTCATCGGGCGACGGGGTCGCGGTCACCGCGACCCCGCCGTCATGCGTTGTCTCACTCACGAGTGGAAACTTTCGTCTTCAGATGCGCAGCCGGTCGGGCGTAGGCGTGGGCCAGGGACCGGGGTATGGCCCAGATGTTCTCAGACCCGAGCTTGTCAGATGACAGGAGGTCGGCCCAGTCGGGTCAGGCGCCACACCGTACGCCACTTCATCGGCTTGCGAGGTCCGCAGGGCGTCGTCCAGCCCTCCTTGAAACCGCCGAACCAGGCCTTGAGCGCGGGGCCCGAAGGGCGCCTGGCCAGGGTCAGGAGCATCCAGACGCCCAGGTAGACCGGGACCAGGAGGAGGGGGAGGTTCCGGCGGGCGAGCCAGACGCGGTTGCGGGCGACCATCCGGTGGTAGACCGCGTGCCGCGACGGGGCGGTCGTCGGGTGGAAGAGCACCATGTCGGCGCGGTAGTCGATCATCCAGCCCGCGTTCAGGGCACGCCAGGCGAGGTCGGTCTCCTCGTGGGCGTAGAAGAACTCGTCGGGCAGGCCGCCGACCTCGGCGATGACCTGCGTACGGACGGCGTTGGCGCCGCCCAGGAAGGTCGTCACGCGCGAGGAGCGCATCGGGTCGGCCGCGCGCAGCCGGGGCACGTGGCGGCGCTGGGTCTCGCCGGTGTCCGGGTCCGCGATGCGGAAGCTGATGATGCCGAGCTTCGGGTCGGCCTCGAAGGCCTCGCGGCACAGCTGGGCCGTGTCCATGTTGGCGAGCAGGCCGTCGTCGTCCAGGAAGAGCAGGATGTCGACGTCGGTGCCGCCGGGACCGAAGGCCTCGATGCCTACGTTGCGGCCGCCGGGGATGCCGAGGTTCTCGGGCAGCTCGACGGTGCGTACGCCTTCGGGGACGTCCGGCACGGGGGCGCCGTTGCCGACCACGACCACCTCGACCTGGTCGCCGTCCTGCTTGGCGACCGAGTCCAGGAGGGCGCGCAGCTCCTGGGGGCGGTTGCCCATCGTGATGATGACCGCGCCGACCTTCATGGGCCTGCTCACTTCAGCCTGCTCGAGGCGAGGATGGACACGAGGTGCAGCAGGGTCTGGAGCAGCGCGATGCCGGCGAGGACCGCGACACCGAGCCGGGAGAAGAACAGGTCGTCCCTGACCGTGTCCAGGATCGCGAGGACCAGGATGAGGAGGGACGCCTCGATGCCGAGCACGAGCCGGTGGAACTTGAGCGCCGCGGCGGCCTTGCGGGCCAGGGCCATGCCGGAGGAGCGCGGCTCGGAGGCCGACTCCTTGACCGGCGCGAGGCCCTGCTGGTGCCGGGCGACACCGACGAGGTCGGTCTCCGCCTTGATCAGGATGGCGCCGAGCGCGGCGAGCGTCCCGAGGAAGGCCCACAGCCAGTCGATCCGGCCCGAGCCCCACAGGTCGGACGCGCGCAGACCGAAGCCGACCAGGACCGCGGCGTCGCACAGATAGGCGGCGACGCGGTCCAGGTAGACCCCGGCCATCGAGTACTGCTTGCGCCAGCGGGCGATCTCGCCGTCGACGCAGTCCAGGAGGAGATAGAGCTGGACCATGACCACACCGAGCACGGCGCCCGGGATCCCCGGCACGAGAAGTGCCGGGGCGGCGAGGGCGCCCGCCACGGTCATCAGATACGTGAGCTGGTTGGGCGTGATCCTGGTGTTCACCAGGTAGCGGTCGCAGCGCAGCGAGATCTCTCGCATGTACAGGCGTCCCGCCCAGTGCTCACCGCTGCGCCGGTCCTTCACCCCTGCGGGGTGAACGACGGGGCGGAGTTCAGCTACCGATGGCCTTGGCATAGTCGGCGTATGCGTCCTTGATCTGGTCGGAATTCAGATTGAGGTGCTCGAGGATCGTGTAGCGCCCGGGGCGCGTCTGCGGGGCGTACTCCACGACCTGGACGAACTCGTCCACGGTGAAGCCGATCTCCTCCGGCGTCACGGGGAGGCCGTGCCTGCGCAGCACCTCGACCATGTACAGCGACTCCTCGCGTGCTCCGCGCAGGAACATCGCGAAGGCCGCGCCCAGGCCGCACTGCTCGCCGTGGCTCGCCGCGCGCTTGGGGAAGAGGAGGTCGAAGGCGTGGTTGATCTCGTGGCAGGCGCCGGACGCCGGACGGGAGTCGCCCGAGACGGACATCGCGATGCCGGTCAGGACCAGACCCTCGGCCAGGACCTGCAGGAAGCCGTCGTCGCCGACGCCACCGGGGTGCCGCAGGACCGCCTCGCCGGCCTGGCGCGCCATTGCGGCCGCGAGACCGTCGATGTCCTCGCCGCGCTCGCGCGCGGCCAGCTCCCAGTCCGCGATCGCGGAGATGTTGGACAGGGCGTCGCCGATGCCGGAGCGCACGAAACGTACGGGAGCCTCGCGGATCACATCGAGGTCGATGACGACCGCTATGGGGTTCGGCACCCCGTACGAGCCGCGGCCCGCGTCGTTGTCGAGCGTGGCGACCGGCGAGCACAGACCGTCGTGCGACAGGTTCGTCGCGACGGCGACCAGCGGCAGGCCGACGCGCGCCGCGGCGAACTTGGCGCAGTCGATGATCTTGCCGCCGCCGAGGCCGACGACCGCGTCGTAGCGGCCCTTCTTGATGGCGTCGGCGAGCTTGATGGCGTCATCGAGCGTGCCGCCGCCCACCTCGAACCATTCGGCGTTGGGCAGCGAGGGCTCGAGGCGCTCGCGCAGGACCGCGCCGGAGCCACCGCTGATCGCGATGGCGAGTTTGCCGGTAGACGAGCAGATCCGCTGATCGGCGAGGACACCGGCCAGGTCGTTGAGCGCCCCCGGCCGGATGTCGACGACGACCGGCGAGGGGATGAGCCTCGTCAGTACTGGCACGCGATCTCCCTGCCCTTGGCGAGGTCCTCGTGGTTGTCGATCTCGACCCACTTGACGTCGCCGATCGGCTCCACGTCGACCTTGAAGCCGCGGTTGACGAGCTCCTGGTAGCCGTCCTCGTAGTAGAGGTCGGGGTCGCGCTCGAAGGTGGTCTTCAGGGCGTCGGCCAGCTCGTCGGCGGCCTCACCCTCGATGAGCGTGACGCCGATGTACTCACCGGTGGCGGACGCGGGGTCCATCAGCTTGGTGATCTTCTGGACGCCCTTCTCGGGGTCCACGATGACCTTCATCTCCTCGTCGGCGAGGTTCTTCACCGTGTCGAGGGCGAGGATGATCTTCTTGCCGTCGCCGCGGGCGGCGAGCAGCGTCTTCTCGACGGAGACCGGGTGCACGGTGTCGCCGTTGGCGAGGATCACCGTGTGCTTGATCGCGTCACGACCGCACCAGAGGGAGTAGGCGTTGTTCCACTCCTCGGCCTTGTCGTTGTCGATCAGGGTCAGCTTGAGGCCGTACTTCGCCTCGAGCGCCGCCTTGCGGTCGTAGACGGCTTCCTTCTTGTAGCCGACGATGATCGCGACCTCGGTCAGACCGATCTCGGCGAAGTTGCCGAGCGTCAGGTCCAGGATGGTGGTGTCACCATCGACGGGCACCAGGGCCTTGGGCAGGGTGTCCGTGTAAGGGCGAAGACGCCGTCCGGCGCCGGCCGCCAGCACGAGGCCGATCATGCGGGTTCTCCTTCATCGTGTACGGCGGGTGCTCCGCGCTTGTGAGCGGTCACCCAGAAGCGGATGCTCTCGACGAGCACCACGAGTGCCACGGCCACGGCTAGTGCCGTGAGCGCGACGGTGAAATCTGTGTTGTGCAGCAGGGCGGCGGCCAGTGCGACCACCAGGACCCGGCCTTCTTGTCCGCCGATCGCCCGCACCAGCCAGTGCGGGGGCGCGCCGGTGCCGCCCTTGATGCGGTACACCGTGTCGTAGTGATGGTAGGCGACCGCGGCCACCAGGCCGAAAGCCGCAGGAAGCGCTCCGTTCACGTCGGCGTTGACCGCGAGCACCAGCACGGTGCCGTATTCGGCCACCCGGAAGAACGGCGGAACCAGCCAGTCCAGGGGGCCCTTGAGGGGCCGGGCGAGGGCGAGGCCGGAGGTGACGACGTAGATCACCGCGGCGACGACCACCCACGGGCTGCCGTACGAAGTGAAAGCCGCCACACAGACGATCACGGCGCCACCGACGAAGGCGATGACCGGGGCGGGCAGCGACAGGCCGGCCGGCTTGAGCGCCGCGAAGGCGGAGGCGAGCGGGCCGTTGTCGGCGAGGTCGGCCAAGGCCTGGGCGGCGCGGTCGGTGCGGGTCGCCTTGCGGGTCAGCGAGCGCAGGACGCGGCCTGCCGTGGTGTAGCAGGCGGCCAGCGCGCAGCCGATGATCAGCACGGTCAGGGTGATGCGGGGTGTGGTCACCGCGGTGAGGACCGCGATCATCGCCCAGCGCTCGCCGATCGGCAGGACGATCATCCGGCGCACCCAGACCGTCCACCCGACGCTGTCGAGCTTGTCCGAAAGGGCCGCGGTGGGGCTGGTGTTGGCCGTCGCGGCGATACTGTCTGCGTTTGCCTCGTTGAAGGAGAAGTCCACGACATGGCGGCAGGTCTGCAGGACCATCGCGCCGAGCGCGAGTGCCCATACGTCGTCGCCGCCGCGGGCCGCGCCGAGCGCGAGGCCCGCGTAGTAGGCGTACTCCTTGGCCCGGTCGAAGGTCGCGTCGAGCCAGGCGCCGAGCGTCGAGTACTGCAGGGAGTAGCGGGCGAGCTGCCCGTCCGTGCAGTCCAGGACGAAGGAGAAGAGCAGCAGGAGGCCCGCCGCGACGAAGCCGCCGCGCGTTCCGGTCGCCGCGCAGCCCGCCGCGATCAGGGCGGTGAGCAGCGACGCGGTGGTGACCTGGTTCGGGGTGAGGCCCCGGCGGGCGCACCAGCGGGCGATGTGGCGCGAGTAGGGGGAGATGCAGTACGTCGTGAAGAAGCCGTCCCGCGACTTGACCGCGGTGCGCAGGCGTACGGCCTCCTCGTCCACGGCGGCGACGGCCTGCCGTGCCTCGTTCCGCGCCTGCGGATCGCTGGGCACGGTGGCGACCAGGGTCCCGAGGTCGGGGCGGTGGACGTCCTGCCCTTCGGCCTCGATCGCCTCGGCGATGTGGTCGGCGAGCGCCTCGACCGCCGTGGTGGAGCCGCCGCCGTTGCCGCCCGTCGCCGTGCGCAGGGCCCGGGTCAGGCCCGCTCGCGCCTCGGGCTTCGCGGAGACGGCGCCGGGCACCGCGGACGCGGCGAAGCGCGGGTCGGTGAGGCCTAGGCGCAGTGCGTGGGCGTGGCCCACGAAGCGCGCGTCGACGACCGCGACCCGCTGGCCTGCCGGTACGGCGGCGAGCAGCGTCTCGGTTTCCGCCGCGTCGGAGGCGATCCGCACGTCAAAGCCCAGGGACCGCAGATCGCCTTCGAGCGGCGACCCGGGGACCGGCTGACCGGTCAGGATGGCGGTCGACAGACGAACTCACTCCTTGATTCACGGCGCGGCTCGCGCAGCGCACGTGCGTGATGAGGGGCGCCCCAGGCCGGTGCGGCCGGGCGGCACGTCGGCAGAGGCTATCGGATGAATAGAAGCGGGCGTTCACCGCCCGTTTACGGCCCGATAAGCACGGCCTGCGAGGGCCGCCGTCGACACGATCATCATGGTCGATGGGGGCCCGGCCCCACAAACCGCACTTCATCGACCGGCATAAAGTGGACGCCCATGACGTGGATGATCACAGGTGGAGCGGGATATATCGGGGCACACGTGGTGCGGGCGATGGCCGGTGCCGGGGAGCGGGTCGTCGTTCTCGACGACGGATCGGCCGGGGTGCCTGAGCGGCTGCCGGCGGACATTCCTCTCATTCGGGGCTCATCGCTCGACGGTGAGCTGCTGCGGCGGGTCTTCGCCGAGCACGGTGTGACGGGTGTGGTGCATCTCGCGGCCCGCAAGCAGGTCGGCGAGTCCGTGGAGCAGCCGCTGCGCTACTACCGGGAGAACGTGGGCGGCCTGGTGACGCTGCTCGAAGCGGTGGCCGACGCCGGCATCAAGCGGTTCGTCTTCTCGTCGTCGGCGGCGGTGTACGGCAATCCGCCCGCCGTGGACCTCGTGAGCGAGGACACTCCGTGCTCACCGATCAATCCGTACGGCGAGACAAAGCTCGCCGGGGAGTGGCTGGTGCGGGCCGCGGGCCGGGCGCACGGCATCGCGACCGTGTGCCTGCGCTATTTCAACGTGGCGGGGGCCGCGACGCCCGAGCTCGCGGACACCGGGGTCTTCAACGTCGTACCGATGGTCTTCGACCGGCTCACCCGCGGCGAGGCGCCGCGGATCTTCGGGGACGGGCACCCGACGCCGGACGGCACCTGCGTCCGTGACTACATCCATGTCGCCGACCTCGCCGACGCGCACCTCGCGGCGGCCCGCCGGGTGACGGAGCGGCCCGCGGGCGATCTGACGGTGAACATCGGCCGCGGCGAGGGCGTTTCCGTACGCGAACTGGTGACGCTCATCGGCGAGGTCGCCGGCGACACCCGCCCCGCCGTGCTGGAGCCCGGCCGCGCGGGCGACGCGCCACGGGCCGTCGCTGACGCGGGCCTGGCCGCCAAGGAGCTGGGCTGGACGGCCCGGCGCGGGGTACGCGAGATGGTCGAATCCGCTTGGGCCGGCTGGTGCCTCCATCACCCCGAGGCACGCCGCTCCTGACCCCTCCAGCACTCTGACCTGCGGTCATTTCCGCAGGTCAGAGCATATGACAACGGTGTTCAGTGCCGCGTTGCCAGATACCCCCCACCCGTAGTTGACTGTGATCGCGGCAGGCACACGACCGGGGAACAGAAGACCGATACCGAGCACACGGAGGCGGCTTCCATGGGGGCTGGGCACGATCACGGACACACGCACGGGGGGCCCACGACGGGCACCGCGGCGGCCGCCCATCAAGGACGGCTGCGCATCGCGCTCTCCATCACGATCACCGTCATGGTGGTCGAGATCGTCGGCGGCCTCATGGCGGATTCGCTCGCGCTCATCGCGGACGCGACGCACATGGCGACGGACGCGCTCGGGCTCGGCATGGCCCTGCTCGCGATCCACTTCGCCAACCGGCCGCCGACCGAGTCCCGCACGTTCGGCTACGCACGCGCCGAGATCCTCGCCGCGCTCGCCAACTGTCTGCTGCTGCTCGGCGTCGGCGGCTATGTGCTGTACGAGGCGATCCAGCGGTTCATCACGCCGGCCGAGACCGAGGGCGGCCTGACGATCGTCTTCGGTGTCATCGGCCTCGTCGCGAACATGATCTCGCTCTCGCTCCTGATGCGCGGCCAGAAGGACAGCCTGAACGTGCGCGGCGCCTTCCTCGAGGTCATGGCGGACGCCCTCGGCTCCCTTGCGGTGATCGTCGCGGCGGTGCTCATCCTGACCACCGGCTGGCAGGCCGCGGACCCGATCGCCTCGCTGGTGATCGGCCTCATGATCGTCCCGCGTACGGTGAAGCTGCTGCGGGAGACGCTGAACGTGCTCCTGGAGTCGGCGCCCAAGGGCGTCGACATGGCCGAGGTCCGCTCGCACATACTGAATCTGCCGGGCGTCGAGGACGTCCACGATCTGCACGCGTGGACCATCACTTCGGGGATGCCCGTTCTCTCCGCGCATGTGGTCGTCAGCCCCGAGGCGCTGAACGCGATCGGCCACGAGAAGATGCTGCACGAGCTGCAGGGCTGCCTGGGCGATCACTTCGACGTCGAGCACTGCACGTTCCAACTGGAGCCGGTCGGGCACGCGGAGCACGAGGCGAAGCTGTGCCACTGAGGTTGTGCCACTGAGGTTGTGCCACTGAGGGTGTCAGGCCCTCCGGTACGGCAGACTTGAGGTTCGTAGACCGAAGCGAAGGATGGGTATGCCGATCACACCTGCCACCACGGCGAACAGCTCGTCGAACGGCACCGGAGAAGCGATCTTGCTCGAACTCGTCGACGAGGACGGCAGGACGATCGGCACAGCGGAGAAACTCTCCGCGCATCAGGCACCCGGGCGGCTGCACCGGGCGTTCTCCGTCTTCCTCTTCGACGAGCAGGGCAGACTGCTCCTCCAGCAGCGCGCCCTGGGCAAGTACCACTCCCCCGGCGTCTGGTCGAACACCTGCTGCGGGCACCCGTACCCCGGCGAGGCGCCGTTCGCGGCGGCCGCCCGGCGTACGTACGAGGAGCTGGGCGTCTCGCCCTCGCTGCTCGCCGAGGCGGGCACCGTCCGCTACAACCACCCGGACCCCGAGTCGGGCCTGGTGGAGCAGGAGTTCAACCACCTGTTCGTGGGGATGGTGCAGTCGCCGCTGCGGCCCGACGCGTCCGAGGTCGGCGAGACCGCGTTCGTGACGGCCGAGGAACTGACGGTCCGGCACGCGCAGGGGCCGTTCTCCGCCTGGTTCATGACCGTCCTCGACGCGGCCAGGCCCGCGATCCGCGAGCTGACCGGGCCCTCGGCCGGCTGGTGAACGCGTAGCGTCAGACGGTGCCGTTGGGCTTGAGGGGCAGGGCCGCCCAGATGACCTTGCCCCCGCTCGCCGTGTGCTCGACGTCGCAGGCGCCGCCCGCCTCCTGGGTGATCTCCCGGACCAGCAGGAGACCGCGCCCGCCCGTCTGTCCGTGGTCGGCCACCAGGGCGGTCGGGCGGTAGGGGTGGTCGTCCTCGACGGAGACCCGCACCCACTCGGCGCCCACCGCGACCTCCACCGCGAGCATCGGCGAGAGCAGGGCGGCATGCCGCACCGCGTTGGTGACCAGCTCGGAGACGATGAGCAGCAGGCCCTGCGCCAGATCGTCCGATGCGGGCACACCCTGGCGGGCGAGCAGATCACGTACCGCGTGCCGTGCCTGGGGCACGGAGGCGTCGACGGCCGCGGCGGTGAACCGCCACACGCCCTCGTACGGCACCCTTCCGCTCCCCCGAGGGAGTGGGCTGCGCCCCCTCCCGTCGTCGTCCATCGTCCGGTCGCCGCCCTTGCGCTCGATTGTCACCACACGTCGAGTGTTGGGAACGCTCTGGTCCGGACCGCACTACTGACCATAAGTCAGCGACTATCGACGGCATTTGATCAGTGACGCATGACCGCGTCAGTTGTGTGACTGTTCCTGCCCTCTTGGTTTCCCTTTCAAGCTTTCTTCGGTTTGTACGGGTTGTTCGGTTTTTTCTGGCGGTCGCTCGGCGACCATGCCGACGATCCGGCGCCCGCCGACGCCCGCGGCGAGCAGACCGAGGCCGTCGAAGAGCAGGGCCAGCGAGAAGAAGCAGCCGATCACGTACTGGCTGCTGGCGGGCCACTCGGAGAGCACCAGGATGCCGAGCAGCAGACCGAAGGCGCCCTGTACCAGGGTCCAGCCGAACTGCGGGCCGCGCACCACCAGGCTGCCGACAAGACGGAACACACCGCCGGTCAGGAAGAGCAGCGCCGCGAACATGGTCAGCGCCTCGGCCGCCACGTCGGGCCTGGCGATGATCACGACGCCGGCCGCGATGTTCAGCGCGGCCACGACGACACCGACCCAGAAGAAGTCCGTGCCGCGCGACTGCACCGCGTGCAGCAGGCCGACGCAGCCGCCGATCAGGAGCAGCCAGCCGAACAGAAACATCGAGGTCAGCGTGGCGACACCGGTGTAGACGAGGCCGACGAGCCCGGCCACCGTCAGGATCACGCCGAGCAGGGCGAGACGGCCGAGGCTGCGGCTGAGTTGCCGCGCGTCGTGTGTGAGGGATGCGGGGGCCTTGGCGCCCTTGGATGCGGCCATCAGCGTCTCCGTTCCGCGCCCCTTCTTGATCGTACGTTCGAGGGGTGCGGATAGCATCCGGCCCATGGAGCCGCAGCTGAGGCAGGCCGTCACGCACGGCGTCGCCACCGTCGTCATCGATCATCCGGCCAAGCGAAACGCCATGACCACGGACATGTGGCGGCGGCTGCCGACGCTGCTCGAAGGGCTCGCCGGCGATCCCGCGGTGCGCGCGGTCGTGCTGACCGGCGAGGGGGCGACCTTCTGCGCGGGCGCCGACATCTCCTCGCTGCGTCAGTCGCCGGGCGAGGCGCAGGAGCTCACGCTGCGGGCCGAGGACGCGCTCGCCGCCTTCCCCAAGCCGACGCTGGCCGCGGTGCGCGGCCACTGCGTGGGCGGCGGCGTTCAGCTGGCGGCGGCCTGCGATCTGCGGTTCGTGGACGAGGACGCCCTGTTCGGGATCACTCCGGCGAAGCTGGGGATCGTCTACGCGTCGTCGTCCACCCGGCGCCTGGTGTCCCTGGTGGGGCCCGCGACCGCCAAGTACCTGCTGTTCTCGGGCGAGTTGATCGACGCCCGGCGTGCGCTGCGCAGCGGCCTGGTAGACGAGGCGCTGCCCGCGGGCGAACTGGACAAGCGGGTCGCGGAGTTCACCAAGGTGCTCGCGGCGCGCTCCCAGCTGACGCAGGCGGCGGCGAAGGAGTTCGTGGCGGGGCGCACCGACCGGGACGCGTACTGGACCGGGCAGGCACGCGATGGCGGCGACACCGCCGAGGGAGTCGCCGCCTTCCTGGAGCGCCGCGAGCCGCGCTTCACATGGACTACTGCCGGCTGAAGCGGGTCTGCTCCCGGAGCTTCTCGACCAGGTGCGCGGGCGCCTTCTCGGGGGACCCGGCGTCGTAGGGCGGCTGCGGGTCGTACTCCGTCAGGAGCTGGATGGTCTGGGCGAACTCGTCGCCCGCGATCCGGCCGAGGAGGCTCAGCCCCATGTCGATGCCGGAGGAGACACCGGCCGCCGTGACGTACTTGCCGTCGTACACCACCCGCTCCCCCGTCGCCGTCACGCCGAACTTCTCCAGCGCCTCCAGCGCGAGCCAGTGCGAGGCTGCACGGCGGCCCGTGAGGAGCCCCGCCGCGGCGAGCAGCAGGGAGCCGGTGCAGACGGATGTAGTCCAGGTGGTGGTGGCGTCGGCGGAGCGCAGCCAGCCAAGGAGCGTCTCGTTCCCCATCTGCCCGCTCTGTCCGGGGCCGCCGGGGACGATCACGACGTCGGGGCTCGGCACGTCGGCGAAGGACTTCTCGGCGACAAGCGCGAGAGCGCCGGTGTCGCTGTGCAGCGCTCCCGGCCGCTCCGCCACGAAGACGGTCTCGGCGTCGGGGACACGGCTGAGGATCTCGTACGGTCCGACGGCGTCCAGGGCGGTGAAGTTCGGGAACAGGGCGATGGCGATCTGCATGGAGTTCCTGTCCGTGGAGGGCGGGTACGGGTATGGGCGCGGGCAGGGCCGCGGGTGTGGCGTGGCAGCGGCGCCGGTACTCGGCGGGCGCCGTGCCGAGGGTCTTGACGAAGGCCCGGCGCATCGCCTCCGGGGTGCCGTAGCCGCAGGCGCGGGAGACCTCGGCGATGCCGTCCGAGGTGTCCTCGAGGGCGCGGCGCGCGTGCTCGACGCGGATGCGCTCGACGTACTTGCCCGGTGTCATGCCGGTCTCCGTCTGGAAGGCGCGGGCGAAGTGCCGGGGAGAGAGGCGGGCACGGGCGGCGAGCGACTCGACGCACAGATCGGCGTCCGGGTGCTCGGTGATCCTTCCCCTGCCTCAAAGCGGGGAGACCCCTTGCTGGACCTCGCGCAGGGGTTCGCGCACGGCCGTCTGCGCGGCGAGCTGGGCGCTGACCTCGACGGGGCCGGTGACGTCGAGGCTCTGGACGCCGTCGTAGAGGACCACCAGGACCGTTCGCTGCTGCATGCCCTTGATTCTTGGCCAGGCATGAGGTGTCCGCAATGACGAGTTCCCCACCTTTACTGCCATCGCGGGCGGGCTGCCCACGTGCTCCCACGCCGTGCCGGTGTCCGGGGCTTCACCTCATACCAACCAGTCGGTAACGTGCGTCCATGACTTCTCTCACGCCCTCATCCCCGGCCGCCACGCTGCACCCGCGCGCGGGACGTCGATGTCACAACATGCTCAACTCGCTGCACTCGACGCACTACTTCTCGCCCGACGTCGGCCGCGAGCTCGCCGGGATCGGGATCACGAACCCCCGTGCCGTCAACTTCGCCGTGCGCACGGCGGCGATGGGCCCGGTCGGCGCCGGGGCGGTCACGGCCGCGTTCTACAACTACAAGTACGACCTCGTCGCGGAGCACGTGCCCGCGATCTGGAGCGTCGCATCCCCCGAGGACGTACTTGCGGCACGCGCGCGTGCCGTCGACGCGACCCTGCGGCGCCTCCTCGGCGAAGAGGCCATCGCCTCCCCGGAGATGGCGGAGGCGGCCGAGCTCGCGCTGCGCGCCGCCGAGGCCTGCTCACGCTCCGGGCGCCCGCTGTACGCCGCCCACGCGGACCTGGCCGTCCCCGAGCAGCCGCACCTCGCCTACTTCCACGCCGCGACGCTGCTGCGCGAGCACCGGGGCGACGGGCATCTGGCCGTCCTCCTGAACGCCGAACTCGACGCGGTGGAGGCCCTGGTGAGCCACACGGCGACCGGCAAGGGCATGACTCCGAAGTGGATCTTCACCACGCGCGGCTGGACCCAGGAGGACTGGGACGCCGCCGTGGAGCGGCTGCGGGCCCGCGGACTGCTCGACGGCGCGGGCGAGTTGACGGAGGCGGGCGTCGCGCTGCGCGGGGACATCGAGGAGGCCACGGACCGCCTCGACCGCGCGCCGTACGAGCACCTGGGCGCGGCGGGCGTCGAGCGCCTCACGGAGCTGGGGTCGGCGTTCATCGGGGCCGCGCTGACGGCGGGCGCGTTCCCGGCGGATCTGCTCGGCAAGGCCTGAGCGAGGCACATGGCGGGGACCCGGCCGGGCACGCCGGGTCTGATCCCCCCGCTGTCGGTGCCACCTGCCACAATTGCCCGGCAACCCCATGAGAAGGCGGTACCGGAACGTGGCACCTCTGCAGACGTCCACTCCAGCGTCCATCGAAAGCAGGATCGCCGAGGAACTCGGTGTACGGGAGCGGCAGGTGAAGGCCGCCGTCGACCTGCTCGACGGCGGTTCGACGGTGCCCTTCATCGCTCGCTACCGCAAGGAAGCGACCGAGATGCTCGACGACGCGCAGCTGCGCACGCTCGAGGAGCGGCTGCGTTATCTGCGGGAGCTCGAGGACCGGCGCGCGGCGATCATCGAATCGGTCCGTGAGCAGGGCAAGCTCACCGACGATCTTGAAGCGCGGATCCGCGCGGCGGACACCAAGGCGCGGCTCGAGGACATCTACCTGCCGTTCAAGCCGAAGCGGCGCACGAAGGCGCAGATCGCGCGCGAGGCGGGTCTGGAGCCGCTGGCCGACGGCCTGCTCGGCGACCCGTCCGTGGACCCGCACGCCGCGGCCGCCGCGTTCGTCGACGCCGACAAGGGTGTCGCCGACCCGCAGGCCGCCCTGGACGGCGCCCGCGCGATCCTCGCCGAGCGGTTCTCCGAGGACGCCGACCTGATCGGCGAGCTGCGCGAGCGCATGTGGGTGCGCGGCCGGCTCGCCGCGAAGGTCCGCGACGGCAAGGAGGAGGCGGGCGCCAAGTTCGCCGACTACTTCGACTTCGCCGAGCCCTTCAAGGAGCTGCCCTCGCACCGCGTCCTCGCGATGCTGCGCGGCGAGAAGGAGGACGTCCTCGACCTCGTCCTGGAGCCCGAGGAGGCCACCGAGGGCCCGTCTTCGTACGAAGGGATGGTCGCCCACCGCTTCGGCGTCGCCGATCGCGGCCGCCCGGCGGACAAGTGGCTGCAGGACACGGTGCGCTGGTCCTGGCGCACCCGCATCCTGGTGCACCTGGGGATCGACCTGCGGCTTCGCCTGCGGACCGCCGCCGAGGACGAGGCGGTGCGGGTCTTCGCGTCGAACCTGCGCGACCTGCTGCTCGCCGCGCCCGCGGGCACGCGCGCGACGCTGGGGCTCGACCCCGGTTTCCGTACGGGTGTGAAGGTGGCCGTCGTCGACGCGACCGGCAAGGTCGTCGCGACGGACGTCATCAACCCGCACGTCCCGGCGAACAAGTGGGACCAGTCCCTGGCCACCCTTGCCAAGCTCGCCAAGGAGCACGCGGTCGACCTGATCGCGATCGGCAACGGCACGGCATCCCGCGAGACGGACAAGCTCGCCGGTGAACTCATCACCAAGCACCCGGAGTTGAACCTCACCAAGGTGATCGTCTCCGAGGCGGGCGCCTCCGTGTACTCGGCCTCCGCGTTCGCCTCGCAGGAGCTGCCCGACATGGACGTCTCGCTGCGCGGCGCCGTGTCCATCGCCCGCCGCCTGCAGGACCCGCTCGCCGAGCTGGTGAAGATCGACCCGAAGTCCATCGGCGTCGGCCAGTACCAGCACGACCTCTCCGAGGTGAAGCTGTCCCGCTCGCTCGACGCGGTCGTCGAGGACTGTGTGAACGGCGTCGGAGTGGACGTGAACACGGCGTCCGCCCCGCTGCTCGCCCGCGTCTCCGGGATCGGCTCGGGTCTCGCCGAGAACATCGTGGCGCACCGCGACGCGAACGGCCCCTTCTCGTCCCGCAAGGGCCTCAAGGACGTGCCGCGCCTCGGCCCCAAGGCGTACGAACAGTGCGCGGGCTTCCTGCGCATCCGGGGCGGCGACGACCCGCTGGACGCGTCCAGCGTGCACCCCGAGGCGTATCCGGTCGTACGCAAGATGGCGAAGAAGACGGGCGGCGAGGTCGCCTCGCTGATCGGCGACACGGGGACGCTGCGCTCGCTCAGGGCGGACGAGTTCGTGGACGAGTCCTTCGGTCTGCCGACCGTCACCGACATCATCAAGGAGCTGGAGAAGCCCGGCCGCGACCCGCGCCCGGCCTTCAAGACGGCGACCTTCAAGGACGGCGTCGAGAAGATCTCCGACCTGGCGTCCGGCATGGTCCTGGAGGGTGTCGTCACGAACGTGGCGGCGTTCGGTGCCTTCGTGGACATCGGCGTCCACCAGGACGGGCTCGTGCATGTCTCGGCGATGTCCAAGACGTTCGTCAAGGACCCGCGGGACGTGGTGAAGCCGGGCGACATCGTCAAGGTGAAGGTGATGGACGTCGACATTCCGCGCAAGCGGATCTCGCTGACGCTGCGCCTGGACGACGAGGCGAGCCCCGCCGGCGGTGAGCAGCCCAAGCGGGGCGGCGGCCGTCCCCCGCAGCAGCGCCAGCAGGGCGGGCGTCAGCAGCAGGGCCAGCGCCCGCAGCGGCAGCAGAAGCGGCAGGCGCCGCCGCCCGCCAACGACGCGATGGCGGACGCGCTGCGGCGGGCCGGGCTCCTGGACCCCAAGCAGCGCTGAGCCCACGGAGGTCGGCGGAGGTCAGGGAGACAGCTCGGTCACCTTGCCCTCCGTCACCTCCAGGCGCCGCGTCACGCGCACCGCGTCCAGCATCCTGCGGTCGTGCGTGACCAGGAGCAGCGTGCCCTCGTAGGACTCCAGGGCCGCCTCCAGCTGCTCGATCGCCGGGAGGTCGAGGTGGTTCGTCGGCTCGTCCAGGACGAGGAGGTTGACGCCTCGTCCCTGCAGGAGCGCGAGCGCCGCGCGCGTGCGTTCGCCCGGCGAGAGCGTGGCCGCGGAGCGCAGGACGTGCGCGGCCTTCAGGCCGAACTTGGCGAGCAGCGTGCGCACTTCGGCCGGCTCGGTGTCCGGTACGGCGGCGCAGAACGCGTCCAGGAGCGACTCCGAGCCGTGGAACAGCGCGCGGGCCTGGTCGACCTCACCGACGAGCACCCCTGAGCCGAGGGCCGCGTGCCCGGCGTCCGTGGGGACGCGGTTCAGCAGGGCGGCGAGCAGTGTCGACTTGCCCGAGCCGTTCGCGCCGGTGATCGCGACGCGGTCCGCCCAGTCGATCTGCAGGGTGACCGGGCCTAGGGTGAAGTCGCCGCGGTGCACCTCCGCGTCGCGGAGCGTGGCGACGACGCTGCCGGAGCGCGGCGCCGACGCGATCTCCATGCGCAGTTCCCACTCCTTGCGGGGCTCCTCGACGACGTCGAGGCGTTCGATCATGCGCTGCGTCTGGCGGGCCTTCGCCGCCTGCTTCTCGCTGGCGTCGCTGCGGAAGTTGCGGCCGAGCTTGTCGTTGTCACCCGCCTTGCGACGGGCGTTCTTGACGCCCTTGTCCATCCAGTTCCGCTGCATCTGGGCGCGGCCTTCAAGGGCGGACTTTTTGTCGGCGTACTCCTCGAACTCGTCGCGGGCGTGGCGGCGCGCGACGTCCCGCTCCTCCAGATACGCCTCGTAGCCGCCTCCGTAGAGGTTGATCTGCTGCTGGGCGAGGTCGAGTTCGAGGACCTTGGTGACCGTGCGGGTGAGGAACTCGCGGTCGTGGCTGACGACCACCGTGCCGGCCCGCAGTCCGCGTACGAAGCCTTCAAGCCGGTCGAGGCCCGCGAGGTCGAGGTCGTTGGTCGGCTCGTCCAGGAGGAACACGTCGTAGCGGGACAGGAGCAGCGAGGCGAGGCCCGCGCGGGCGGCCTGTCCGCCGGAGAGGGACGTCATGGGCTGCTCGAGGCTGACGCTCAGGCCAAGGGACGCGGCGACCTCGTCGGCCCGCTCGTCCAGGTCGGCGCCGCCGAGCGCCAGCCAGCGCTCCAGGCTCTGCGCGTACGCGTCGTCCGCGCCCGGCGTCCCGTCGACCAGGCCCTGGGTGGCCTCGTCCATCGTCCGCTGGGCCTCGGCGACGCCGGTGCGGCGGGCCAGGAATGCGCGGATGGACTCACCGGGGCGGCGGTCGGGCTCCTGGGGCAGGTGGCCCACGGAGGCGCTGGGCGGGGAGAGCCGGAGCTCACCGGTCTCCGGGGCGTCCAGGCCCGCGAGGAGCCGCAGCAGCGTGGACTTTCCCGCGCCGTTGGCGCCGACCAGGCCGATGACGTCGCCGGGGGCGACGACCAGCTCCAGGGCGGAGAACAGGGAGCGGTCGCCGTGGCCGGCGGCGAGGTTCTTGGCGACGAGGGTTGCGGTCATCAGGGGGTCGAGTTTAAGCGAGGCCGGGGGCCGGATCGTCCGGCGCCCGGGCGGACGTGCTCGGGCTGCTCGGCTCGGACTGCTCGGCTCGGACTGCTCGGCTCGGGCTGCTCGGCTCGGACTGCTCGGCTCGGCCCACTCAGCCCGCTCCACCCGCCCGGCCGCCCACCTCTCTCAGCCCGCCCAGCTTCTCCGGGTTGAACTGGAAGCGCATGTTGTGGATCAAGCCGTCCGCCAGGTCATAGGTCAGACAGCCGCCGATATGGTCGCCCGCCCTGAACAGGATGCCCAGCTCGCCGTTGATCGTGGCGGGCTCCAGCGTCACGCCCGTCAGCGCGGGCTTCGCCAGGACGCCGACGAACCAGCGCGCCACATGGTCCATGCCGTGCAGCGGACGTCGGGCCGCGGTGATCTTGCCGCCGCCGTCGGACCAGGCGGTGACGTCGGGGGCCAGCATCTCCATGACCGCGTTGAGGTCACCGCCCGAGCAGGCCGCCAGGAAGCGTGCGGTGACCTGGCGGCGCTCGTCGGCGTCGGTGTCGAAGCGGGGGCGCCGCGCCTGGACGTGCGCGCGGGCCCTGCGGGCGATCTGCCGGACGGTCGCCTCGGGGCGTTCCACGACATCGGCGATCTCGGCGTGCGTGTAGCCGAAGACCTCGCGGAGCAGGAAGACCGCGCGCTCCACCGGGCTGAGGGATTCCAGGACGACGAGCATCGCCGTCGAGACGGTGTCGGCCAGCTCGCTCTCCTCCGCGATGTCGGGTGACGTGAGCAGGGGTTCGGGAAGCCACGGGCCGATGTAGGTCTCGCGGGTGGCCCGCGCCGAAGTGAGCCGGTTGAGCGACAGGTTGGTGACCGTGCGCACCAGGTACGCCTTGGGGTGGCGGACGGCGTCGCGGTCCGCCGCGTTCCAGGCCAGCCAGGCGTCCTGCAGGACGTCCTCGGCATCGGTGACGCTGCCCAGCATCCGGTAGGCGGTGGCGTGCAGCAGCCTCCGGTGCTCGAGGAACGGGTCAAGTGCGGGCGTGGCGTCGTTCATCGGGGCATACTCCCAGCGTGTCGAAGGGGTGCCAAGGTGTACGCGTCCCACGACGCCCCCCTCTTCACTTGCGGAGCCGGGCCGCCCGTACCGCGGTGACCACGATCCAGAGGATCGCGGTGAAGCGGCCGAGCGGGAGGAGCGGCGTGAGCGACTCGCTCACGAAGGTGGCGGCCGAGAGGAGCGCGAGCCCGGCCGACGTCAGGCCGAGGGCCGTGGTCCACCGGGGTGCCGAGCCACGGAAGGCGAGTGCGCTCACGCCGACGAGGATCCCCAGGAACGGGACATGGGCCGGTCCGCCCGCCATGAAGGTGAGCTCGTGCAGCGTGTGCAGGGTGCCGCCGCCCGCGTCGAGCACGGGGATGGCGAGGCCGATGAGCGCGCAGGCCGCCAGGCTCGCGGCGGCGCAGAGACCGGCGGCCCTCGCGAGCCCCGCCCTCTTGGTCACCTCCAGGACGAAGGCAGCAAGCGGCACGACCGACAGCAGTTGCAGGATGCCCATGCCGAGGACGACGCCGCCGTTGTCGGCGAAGTACGCCTCCGTCACCTTGTCCGCGTCGAACGGCGACGGATAGGTGGCACTGCCGGCGAGGCCGGAGAAGACCAGGCCCGCGATGAAGAGGACGGCGAAGCCGACTCCGGTGAGGGCGAGGCGGCTGGACGCGGGTGCGGCGGCCGTGGAGGCCGTGGAGGCCGGTGCGGAAGAGGTGACAGCAGACATGTGGCTAACTCCTGGGTGGGGATGGGGTGTTGGTGGTGGTGCGTCCCGGTGCGGCGGTGACATCACGAGAATCGCTGCTCGCGGCGCGTACCGCGTCGTACGAGGGGCACGACCCCGACTGCTCCCTACGTCGTATCCGCGGGCCACGCCCTGCGCCCCACGGCGTACGCGGCAGCCGCGACCTCTTCACTCGACACGCGCCCCTCTAGGGCCGGGTGGCGCGGCCGCCCTTGGAGAGCGAGGCGGACACGGTCATGCGCTTGCTGAGGCGGTACATCTTCAGCGGGCTGCCGCTGATCGTCTCCTTGTAGGCGACGGCGGGCCTGCCGTGCAGGAACCAGCGGCGCGGGGTGTCGTCGGCGTGCGTGAACTGGATGACCGCGTCATGGCGGCCGAGACTGACGGGCTGGTGGAAGTAGCCGAAGCGGAACGGCTTGACGGCCTTGCCGCGCAGTCGGCGGGCCAGCGCGTCGGCGGTGTACGCCGCGACGGGAAGGCCGCTCTGGCAGGTGCCGTGGACCTGCCCCCACGCCTGGCGGACGGCTGCGGCGTCGCCGATCGCGCAGATCTCCGGGTGCGAGGTCGAGCGCAGGGTGGCGTCGACCAGGATGAGGCCGCGCCCGTCGACGGCGATTCCGGACTCCGCCGCGAGCGCGGGGACCCGTACACCGGTGGTCCACAGGCACGCGTCGGACGCGATGTACGACCCGTCGGCCAACTCGACGCCGCCGGGCAGGACTTTGCTGATCGCGGAGCCGGTGCGCAGGGTGATGCCCAGGCGCTCGAAGGCGGCATGGAGGTGGACGCGCGCCTTGCGGCTCATCATGCTGCCGGGTTCGCCGCGGCTGATCAGCGTGACGCGCAGGCCCGGGTGGCTCTCGGCGATCTCGGTGGCCGCTTCGATGCCGGTGAGGCCGCCGCCGCACACGGCCACCGTGCCGCCGTCGACGGCCAGGCGGGCGAGCCGGGTGGCGAAGTGGCGTGCCGCGCCTGGGCTGTTCAGGGTCTCGGCATGCTCATCGGCGCCGGGCACCGCAGCGGTGTCGGTGGAGCTGCCGATGGCGTACACCAGGCTGTCGTAGGGCAGTTCGGCCGCCCCTTCCGGTGTCCGCACCGCCACCGTGCGGCCCGTGGTGTCGATGCCCGTCGCCGTGCCCCGCACGAACTCGACGCCCGTTCCCGCGAGGAGGGCGGGAATCTGATGGTCCGCCAATTCCTGTCCGGCGACGATCTGATGCATCCGCAGCCGTTCGGTGAACCGGGCCGACGGATTGACCAGCGTGACGCGGGCGCCGGTCCGCCGGGTGCGGCGGGCCAGACGGATCGCGCACAGCAGGCCGGTATAGCCGCCGCCGAGAAGGACGATCCGGTGGTCGGTACTCATGCGAAACTCCCGTGCTCGTGCCCCGCATTCGGGGGCGTCGTTTCGGTGACGCCCATGGGACAGACGAGCTCGGCCCCGCGTGACAGGACGCTGATGTGATCCAGGTCACGGCGGTGATGAGGTGTGGGCTACCTCCCTATCGGCGCCACGAGGACGCTGTCCGTCGTCCGCGCCACCACGAACGACTCCCCCTTCGTCACCTTGCCGTCCAGCGGGATGCGGTGCGCCCCCGGTTCGAGCACGTCCTCGAAGACCTCGTGGACCTGGGTGCGCCAGAGCCTGTCGAGGCGGTACGCGACGAGCTGGACCCGGCACGTCGAGGTGATCTCCACGTCCGCCGAGCCGTCCATCGCCGCGAGCCGCGTCAGGCGCCGCTGCTCCGACGGACTGCGGTCCAGGGCGTGCTCTATCTGCGCCACCAGGAGCGGAATGATCGGGGCGAGGCCGTCGACGTACGCGACCTGGATCCCCGCCCCGTCGAACGCCGCGCGCACCCCGTCGCGCGTCGCGGCCGGGACCGCGCGGCCGAAGGCCACCGCCCCGTACGTACGCAGCTCGTCCGGCGGCACGTCCGCCGCGTCCGCGGCGATATCGGCGCCGACACCGATCGTGCGCAGCGCGGCGGCGAGCTTGGCGAGGACGGCGACGCGCGCCCCGATCAACAGCACCCGGCGGCGCGCCGCCGGTTCACGGCCGGTGAGCAACTGACCGAGGGCCTCGCGGTATTCGGCACCGCGGAAGCGGAAGGGCCCTATGCCGTGGTAGCCGTTGAGCTCCAGATCGGCCCGCTCGGCGGTCTGCCAGGCGAAGTCACGCCACACATAGGCGTCGGCCCCGTCCGGCGCCCGCTCGATGACTGCGGTGACCGCACCGCACTCCAGGCCCTCGCATTCGGGGCATCCGTAGATGACGTGGCGGCCGTCGAGCAGAGGCGCCTCCGTTTCCAGGAGCAGTCCGCGCACATGATGGGTGAAGATCGCGGGTGGTACGTCGGCGGCGAGGGGGGAGACGGCGTCGAGGTCGGAGAGCTGGAACAGCAGCGGTCGTCCGTTCACGATGAAGTCGACGAAATCCCGGTGGACTTGGTAGTCACCGTTGGCGAGAACTCCACCGGCGCGCATGGCCGGTGCCAGACCGAAGGTCGCGTACTCGGCAGACATGGTGTGAGTATCCCCATCTGAGACGTGATGTGAGCACGGCATGACGCATTCCGCTAAGTTCCTGGGATGGACGGGACGCATGACAGCGATGTGATCGTGGTGGGCAGTGGTGTCATCGGTCTGACGACCGCCGTCCTGCTCGCCGAACAAGGGCGCCGGGTGCGGGTGTGGTCGCGGGAGCCCGCCGAGCGCACGACCTCGGCGGTCGCGGGCGCACTGTGGTGGCCCTACCGCATCGAGCCCGCCCGGTCCGTCGGCGACTGGTCGCTCCCATCCCTGTCCGTGTACGAGGAGTTGGCGACGCGGGCCGACGAGACCGGCGTACGCATGGTCGATGGCGTACACGCCGAGACACGGCTGGACGAGCTCGGGCCGTGGGCGGCCAGGGTGCCGGAGCTGCGGACCGCGACCCGTGCCGAGTACGACGGCCCCGGCCTGTGGGCGCGGCTGCCGCTGATCGACATGCCGGTGCACCTGGGGTGGCTGCGCGAACGCCTCGAGCGGGCGGGCGGGACCGTGGAGGCGCGGACAGTGGAGAGCCTCGCCGAGCCGCTGGCCGAGGCGCCGTGCGTGGTCAACTGCTCGGGGATCGGGGCGCGGACGCTGGTGCCGGACGCCTCGGTGCGGCCGGTGCGGGGGCAGTTGGTGCTCGTGGAGAACCCCGGGGTGCGGACGTGGTTCGCCTCAGCCGCCGCCACCGCGCACACGTCCACGTACTTCTTCCCGCAGCCGGGCCGGCTCGTGCTCGGCGGCACGGCGCAGGAGGACGACTGGTCCCTTGAGCCGGATCCCGCAGTGGCCGAGGCGATCGTGAAGCGGTGCGCCGCGGTGCGGCCCGAGATCGCGGGGGCGCGGGTGCTCGGCCACCGGGTGGGGCTGCGGCCCGCACGCCCCGCGGTGCGGATCGAGCGTGAACTCCGGGGTGACGGCCGGGTGTTGGTGCACAACTACGGCCATGGGGGCGCCGGGGTCACGGTGGCGTGGGGATGTGCCCAGGAGGCGGCGCGTCTCGCGGACGGGACGGCCGCCTCCTCCTGAACGGACTCCTAAGTGGACTCCTGAAGCGAAAGGATCAGCGGGACTTGACCGGGCTCCCCTCGGACTCCGAACCGTCCCCGCCCTCGACCGGGCCGATCTGGATCTCGAACTCACCGTCGTACTGCTCGTGACCGGCGATCACGGCCTTCTCGACGGCTTCCGTGCCGTGCTCGCCCCGCACGATCAGCGGGTCGTGGCGCAGGTCCCGCATCAGCGCCACGCACATCCCGATCATGACCAGGGTGAAGGGCGCGGCGACGAGGATCGTCAGATTCTGCAGGCCCGTGAGGGCGTTGTCCTTCCCGTCGCCGATCAGCAGCATGATCGCCGCCACGGCTCCCGTCACGACGCCCCAGAACACGACGACGAGCCTGCCGGGTTCGAGTGCGCCCTTCTGGGAGAGCGTGCCCATGACGATCGACGCGGCGTCGGCACCGGAGACGAAGAAGATGCCCACGAGGATCATCACGAGCAGGCTCGTGCCCGTGGCGATCGGATACTCGTGCAGCAGGCCGAAGAGCTGGCCCTCGGAGGTCGGCTGGTCACCGAGACCACCGGCCTCCTTCACCTTCATCGCCGATCCGCCGAAGACGGCGAACCAGACGAGGCTGACGGTGCTGGGCACCAGGATGACCCCGCCCACGAACTGCCGGATCGTGCGCCCACGGCTGATCCTGGCGATGAACATGCCCACGAAGGGCGTCCAGGAGATCCACCAGGCCCAGTAGAAGACCGTCCAGCTGCCCAGCCAGCCCGCCACGCCCTTGCCGCTCGCCGCTTCGGTACGGCCGATCAGCTGGGGCAGATCGTCGAGGTAGGCCCCGAGCGAGGTCGGCAGCAGGTCGAGGACGATGACGGTCGGGCCCGCGATGAAGACGAACACGACGAGCAGCAGCGCGAGCACCATGTTGATGTTCGACAGCCACTGCACGCCCTTCTCCACACCGGAGATGGCGGAGGCCACGAAGGCCACCGTGAGGACGGCGATGATGGCGACGAGCAGGCCCGTGCTCGCGTTGTCCATCCAGTCGAGGACCTCGAAACCGCTGCCGATCTGCAGGGCGCCGAGGCCCAGCGACGCGGCGGAGCCGAAGAGCGTCGCGAAGATGGCGATGATGTCGATGACCCGGCCCCAGGCGCCGTTCGCGTGCTTCTCGCCGATGAGCGGGGTGAAGACGGCGCTGATGGTCTGCCTGCGCTTGCGCCGGAAGGTGCTGTACGCGATGGCGAGACCCACGACCGCGTAGATCGCCCACGGGTGGAGCGTCCAGTGGAAGAGGGTGGTGGCCATCGCCGTTTCCATCTTCGCCGCCGAGTCGGCGGGATCGGTGCCCGGCGGGGGCGAGCCGTAGTGGGCGAGCGGTTCGCTCACGCCGTAGAACATCAGGCCGATGCCCATACCGGCGCTGAACATCATCGCGACCCAGGAGACGGTGCGGAACTCCGGCTTCTCGCCCTCCTCGCCGAGGGTGATCTTCCCGTACCGGCTGACGGCGAGCCAGAGCGCGAAGACCACGAACCCGCTCGCCGCCAGCATGAAGGCCCAACCACCGTTGTGGATCAGGCTGTTGAGCATCCTCGTGGAGGCGCTCTCGAGCGAGTCCGTGGCGACGGCGCCCCACACCACGAAGGCCAGGGTGAGCACGGCGGTCACGCCGAACACGACCCGGTCGGTCTGGGGAGACCGGCCGTCGTGGGCGGCGGCCATGATGTGCGGGTCCCCTCCCCCGCCGTCCGCTTTCTGTTGGTCCTGCGTCACAAGCGCACCTCTCACGGATTTCGCATTCGTACAATCTCTGTGCTCCGCTACCCACTACCACATGTGACGCACCTATCAACTACTCAACAAGCGGTGTCGGGCTCACCCGTGACCAGGTGATAGGGCGCGCGCTCGTCCAGGAGCAGCGGCACGAGGGCCCGAGCCGACTGCCGCAGCGGTACGTACGCTCCCTTGCCGTCCCGCTCGACCTTGACTCCGTGCAGAGCGAGTTCGTCCTTGATCCCGCCGTACTGGGCCCCGTCGAGACGATATCCGCAGGGCGGGTCCTGGATCACATCGGACGGCTCGGCGGGGTCGTTGTCGGCGCCGCCGATGTAGACGGGGCCGCTGTCGCGGAAGCCCTCGAGCCTGGCCGCGCCGGTGGCCGCCTCCAGTTGTCCGCGCCGCTCGCCGGCGTAGGCGAACAGGCCGCCCAGGGCCGACAGTTGGGACTTCACGCGGCGCCGGTTGTTCAGTGCCTCGTCCTTCTTCTCGGCGTCCGTGAGCGGGTCGACGCGGCTCTCGATGAGCAGGCCGGCGGCGTGCTTGATGCCGGAGAGATTGCGCAGGATGCGCTCCTGGCCGTCGCCCGCGGTCTGCTTGATGGGCTCACCGGTCACGGGGTCGGTCCAGATCCCGTACGTCCCGGTCGTGTACCCCGACTTGCCGGCGGCCGGCCTGACGTAGCGCTCGGACAGGGTCTTCGCCTCGCCGTGCACCGCCTCGTCGGTGTTGAGGTTGCGCGGCCACAGGTCGAAGAGGTCCTTGTCGTAGTACTTGGGGGTCGCGCCGTACTCGTGCAGGTCGTAGATGGCGTCCGGCTTCCGGTCGCGGATGACGGCGGCCATCGTGCGGCCCTCCGCCGTCTGCAGGGCGATGTGGTCGCGGTTGATGTCGACGCCGTCGGAGTTGCCGCGGGTGTCGGCGGCGCGGCCGTCCGGGTTGGCGGTGGGGACGACGAGGAGCGTGGTGCGGGAGAGGAACGCGTGGGTCTGCTTGTCCTTCGCGTACGCCAGGTCGCGGATCGTCGTCAGACACGCCTCGCGGCCCGAGGGCTCGTCGCCGTGCTGGCTGCAGATCAGCAGCACCGTGTTCTTCGTGGGTCGGTCGCCGATGCGCACCAGTTGCAGCGGCCGGTCCTGCTTGGTGGTGCCGACGCGGGCGACGGAGACGCGGTCGGTCGACTTGTCGACGGCGGCGAGGAAGTCCTGTTCCTCGGGCTGGCTGGTCCAGCGCGCGCCGTTCGTCTCCTCGAATCCGGTGCGTGGCGGGGTCCCCGACGCCTGCGCGGGCACGGACAGGAGCGGTGCGGCGAGCGCGGCGGTGGCGCAGGCGAGGGCCAGGGTGCGGATGCGGGGTGTGAGGCCGGTGCGGGGTCTCATGAAGTGCTGCCTCCCGGGACGGGGCGGAACGGACGCGGCGGGGCCACGCCGTCGAGACGGGATTCGCGGGGGGTGACGTCTGGTGAGGTGGTGAAGGCATCGGCGCCGCCGACGAGCGGCACCTTCGCCGACGTACGGGCGAGGTCGATGGCGAGGGTCGGGGTGTCGGCAGGAGGGTCGATGAGATCCTTGTCGGTGCCCGCGACGATCAGCGCGAGGCGGTGCCCCTTCGGTACGACGTGGTCGCTCGCGGCCAGGTCGAGGGTGATGGTGTGCGGCTTGCCCGGCGTGAGGGGGCGGCCCTGGTGGTCGTCGGCCCAGTTGCCGAGGTCGGCCCAGCCGCGGCTGAAGACCGTGTAGTCGACGGCGGCGGTCTTCGCCTTCGTCTCCTTGAAGCAGGAGCTGTCGCCGCCCGTGCTCGCGCCCCAGCAGGTGCGTTCGGTGAGCGTGGTGATGCCCTCGCCGGCGCTCGCGTAGTCGCGGATGGTGTCGGGGCCCAGGTCGACGAGGACCGCGGAGAGGTGCGCGGTGCGGGTCGTCGGGGTCGCGGTGACGGTCACTTCGGAGGAGCCGGAGAGCCGCAGGTCGCGGCCGAGCGGGCGGCTGATGAACCCCGCCTTCGCGGGCGTCGCGGTGTCGATCCGCGCGGCCCAGTCGGTCTCGCTCAGCTTCGGGTCGTCGGTGAAGGTCTCGCTGCCGGTGCCGGGGCGGGTGCCGAGGGTGCCGACGCCGGGTGAACTGCCCTTGCCGGGGCGGAGTTTCACCGTGTCCGTGGCGCGCGGGGGCCAGACGCGGTCGGTGGTCCACCGGTCGGGGGCGCGCTCGATGTCGGCCATCGGCTCGCGGTCGATGCCGTTGTCGTAGCCGAGCAGTTCATGGTCGAACCAGCGGTGCAGGGTGCGCACCCAGTCGCCGCGCCGGAAGTCGAACGGATCGACGTGGCCGGTCTGGCTGAGCCACACCTTGCGCTCGACGCCCGCGTCGCCGAGCGCGTCCCACCACTGGCCGAAGTGCTTCATGCGGACGTTCAGGTCCTGCATGCCGTGTACGGCGAAGACGCTGGCCTTCACCTTGTCGGCGTCCGGGACGTGGTCGCGCTCGCTCCAGAGCCGGGTCCAGTCGCCGGTGCGGGGCGCCTCGTCGATGAGCCGCTGCTGCACGGCGCCGCAGCGGGCCCGCGCCTCGGGGCTCTCCACGTAGTCCGACAGCCATTCGGGGCCGCTGTCGTAGAGCGGGGCGCCCTTGGCGAAGTAGTAGTCGTACCAGGAGGAGATGGCGCCGATCGGCACGATGGTCTTGAGACCTCGCACTCCAGTGGCGGCCACGCCCTGCGCGACGGTGCCGTCGTAGCTCTTGCCGATCATGCCGGTGGCGCCGTTGGTCCAGTTCGCCTCGGCGGCTTCGGTTCCGGTCCGGGTGGTGTAGCCGCGGGCCCGGCCGTTCAGCCAGTCGACGACGGCCTTGGCGGACTGGACGTCGGAGCGGCCTCCGACGTCGACACAGCCGTCGGAGCGGTTCGTTCCGGCGAAGTCGACGGCGACGAAGCCATAGCCGCGGGGCACGAAGTAGTTGTCGTAGTAGAGCGGCATCTGGACGACGTCGCCGTTCGCGTCGTACGTCTTCTTCTGGCTCTCGTTGCCGCGCCCGCAGCAGGAGTAGTACGGGCTTGCGTCCATGATCACGGGTATCTTCCGGCCCTGCTGGGCCGGTTCACGGGGCCGGACGATGTCGACGGCGACGCGGTCGGTCTTGCCGTCGCCATCACCGTCGATCTTCGTGTCGACCCAGACGGCTTCGCGGATCGCGCTCTCGTACGAGTAGACGGGCTTGCTCTCACGCGGGGTGTCCGGCGCCCCTTGTGCGGCGCCCGGGGACATGAGGGTGGCCATCAGGGCGGCCAGGGCCGCCGTCACGAGTGATCTCCGGATCAAGCGTGTGCGTCGCGCACGTATCGGCATGGCGCGGAAGGTACACCGGTCAACTCCCGCGCGACAGAGGGCCGTACGTGGCCGTGTCAGGTTCGTGGGGCGTATTGGCACATGTCGGCCGAATGGCGATCGTGTGACAGCTGTGGCCATGGACATGGCCCGTGGCCGGGGAGCTCAATAAGGTCGGACCCATCTACCGGTCTGTCCCTACGACTTGGAGTTCTCGTGCACCGCAGACTCATCGCCCCGGGCGCGCTCGCGGCCTCTCTGCTGCTGGCGATCCCGGCATCGGCCGCTGACTTCACCCCCGGGGCGCCGGGTATCGGCGATCCCTATTACCCGGCGAGCGGCAACGGCGGCTACGACGTATCGCACTACGACCTGCGGCTGAAGTACCAGCCCGCGACCGATCTGCTCGAAGGCACGGCGACCATCAACGCCACCACGACGCAGGACCTCTCCCGCTTCAACCTGGACCTCGGTCTGAAGGTCAGCGAGGTGCGGGTCAACGGCAAGAAGGCGGCGTTCAAGGCCACCGGAGAGCAGGAGTTGGAGATCACCCCGGCGGCGGGGCTGCCCAAGGGCACCCCGATCACCGTCGTCGTCCGCTACGCGGGCAAGCCCTCCGAGGTGAAGATCAACGGCTTCACCGCCTGGGCCCGCACGCCGGACGGCGGTGTCGCCGCGCAGGAACCGGAGTCGGCGGCCTGGTGGTTCCCGTCCAACGACCACCCGCTCGACAAGGCGACGTACGACGTCTCGGTCTCCGTGCCCGACGGCTCGCAGGCCATCTCCAACGGCGCGCTGCAGTCGCAGAGTTCGAAGCTCGGCTGGACCCGCTTCAACTGGCGCTCGAACAAGCCGCAGGCCAGCTATCTGACGACGCTCGCCGTCGGCAAGTTCGACATCACGACCGACAAGACGGCCGAAGGGCTGCCCGTCCTGAACGCCTACAGCAAGGACCTCGGCGACAACGCGGGGGCCGCGCGGGCGAGCATCGAGCGGTCGACCGAGGTCGCGGAGTGGCTGGAGACGGTCTTCGGCAAGTACCCCTTCAACGCTCTTGGCGGGTACGTCCCGAACGTGAAGAGCGGCTTCGCCCTGGAGACGCAGACGCGGCCGTTCTACAGCCCGCGGCAGTTCGCCAACGGGGCCAACGTGTCCGTCGTGGTGCATGAACTGGCCCACCAGTGGTACGGCGACAGCGTGTCGGTGGACGGCTGGAAGGACATCTGGATCAACGAGGGCTTCGCCCGGTACAGCCAGTGGCTGTGGTCGGAGAAGGAGGGCGAGGGGACGGCGCAGGAGCTGGCGGACTACGTGTACGCGCAGCACCCCGCGGACGACCCGTTCTGGACGGTCAAGCCGGGCGACCCGGGTCCTGACAACCAGTTCGACATCGCCGTGTACGACCGTGGGGCGCTGGCCGTGCAGGCGCTGCGCAACGAGGTCGGCGAGAAGGACTTCTCCGCGATCCTGAAGGGGTGGCCCACGGAGCACGCGTACGGCAACGCGACGGTGGGCGACTTCGTCGAGTACGCGGAGAAGGTGTCCGGCAAGCCGCTGGCTTCCCTCTTCGACACGTGGCTGTACCAGCCGTCGCGGCCGGACGCTCCTGCCGCGCGGGATGCCGGGGTCGCGCGTACCGCGGGGGTCTCGGCCGCGCCGAAGTCCTGGAAGTCCATTGCCTCGACGAACGGCGTGCACGCTCACCGTCACGGGCACTGAGACCGAACCGCCGTTTCGGGGCGGTCAATCAGGATTGCTCTCAGAATCCTGATTGACCGCCACGCAGCACTCCCCCGGCCGGGCGTCCATGCGCGCGCGGACGGGACCGTCCGTACCGAGCAGCCCCTCGAGGAGAGCGAGATTCATGCCGCAGACGAGGGGCGGGAAGCGTTCGGCGACGGCGTGGAACGGGCAGTTGCGCATGCGGACCTCGGCGCCTTCCAGGTGCGGTTCGTAGCCGCGGGCTGCCAGCATCTCCATGGCCTCTTCGAGGTCGCCGCAGGGCGCCGCCGAGCCGCGCAGGGCCTCGCCCCGGCGGCGCGCGGCGGCGCAGAGACCGGCGTCGAGCCCGGCTTCCTCGGCGGCCTCGGCCAGCAGTTCGGCGGCGGTGCGGTAGTCGCGGGCGGGCAGCGACACCGCACGCTCGGCCCGCGACCGCGTGTACACCTTGGCGGGACGGCCCGCCCCCGGACCCGAGCGGCCCGTCAGGCGACGGCTGCCGCTTTCGAGGAGCCCGGCGTCGGTCAGCTTGTCGAGATGGTGCGCGGCGAGCGTGCGCGCCACCCCGGCCGCCTCGGCTGCCTCGTTGCGGCCGACCTCGCGGCCCTGCGCCGCCACATACTCGTACAGGCGACGCCGCACCGGATCCTGCAGGGCCGCGATCGCATCGATGTCCTCCACCAGGCCATTCTACGAACAACGCGGGTTGGAGATAGAAGAGCGGGGCGCGTATCGACGACGCTCCCGCCTTCTCGCCTCGCGGGCCAGCGGCAGGTAGCGCAGGCGTTCCGGCAGCAGCGGGACCACCGTGCGGACGGCGCGGCCGAAGCGGCGCAGGCGGCGTTCCTGGGTCGTGGTCCAGGGGAGGCCGATGGCCTGCCGCGCGTCCGGTGGCATCAGGCCGATCGTGAGGAAGCGGCGGAAGCGGGCCAGGGGCGGCAGGACGAGCGGCCACAGGACGCGGAGCACCAGGCGCACCGCACGCGGGCCCCGGTCCGGCGGCGGGAGCGGGCGGTCCACGGCGACCAGTTCCGCGGCGACGGCCGTCAGCTCCAGCTCGTCGGCGAGGACCTTGTCGTAGTACGGCCAGAACTCGTCCAGGGTCTGCGGCATGTCCCGGTCGTGGATCCCGAGGATCCGGCCCACCTGGAGCCACTCCGCGTACAACTGCCGCTCCTGCGCCGGGGTGAAGGGGCGGCCGAAGTACTGCCGCGCGTGCCGGTAGACGGGGAATCCGGTGGCGTGGACCCAGGCGTAGTAGCCGGGCGTCAGCGCGTGGTAGCTGCGGCCGTGGGCGTCCGTGCCCTGGATGGTCTTGTGCAGCTCACGGAGTCTGCGGCCCTCCTCGGCGGCGGCATCACCGCCGTACACCCAAGTCTGCAGCGACCGCAGCGAGCGCTCGCCACGCCCCCAGGGGTCGGTGCGGAAGACGGAGTAGGTGTCGACGCCCGCGCCCACCGCGGGGTGCGCGACCTGCATCGTGAGCGCGGCGGGCAGGGCGAGCAGGGCGCGGACGTCACCGGCGATGTCCCACAGGATCCCGCCGGGCGGCGGCGGCTCGGGGGCGGCCTGGCGCTGGGGCATCACATGACTCCCGGAGGGTGACCGGACCTGACCTGTCCTGATCTGACCCGTTGGCCGTTGTCCGGTATGTACGTCTTCCAGTATGAGTCAGCCCGCGGCCGCCGCATGCGCCTCCAGAATGAGATCCGTGACCGCGTCCGGCTCGCGCAGGGTCGGGAAGTGATCGCTGCCGCGCAGGCGCACCAGGCGGCAGCCGGGGATGCGGTCGGCCATCTCCTCGTTGCAGCGGACCACCGAGGGCTGGTCCAGCTCCCCCAGGGCGAGGACGCACGGCACGTCGAGCTCGCCGAGACGGTCGAAGGCCGGGGGGTCGGGCACGTTGTGCGGCTGGGCGGCGAACCACGCCGGGAGGACCGCGAGGAGGTGCGCCCTGGCCTCGTCGTCGTAGCCGGTGCCGGCCGCCGCCGAGCTGTGCATCAGCAGGCTCACGAGGCCTTCCATGTCGCCCGCCTCCGCGAGCCTGACGAACTCGGCCATGAACTCCTCGGAGAAGAGGTCGGAACGGCCGGTGATGCCCGGCACCACCAGGGCGAGCCCCGCGACCCGCGCGGGGTCGTCGAGCGTGAGGCTGATGGCCGTGGCCCCGCCCATGCTGGACCCGGCGAGCACGGCGCGGCCGATCCGGAAGTGGTCGAGCACCGCGCCGAGATCCTCGGCCAGCGAGAACGCGGCGGTCGGGGCCGGTGACCTGCCGTAGCCGCGCGCGTCATAGCGGACGACCCGGTGCCGCTCCGTGAGGCGCGGCAGGATCCCGTCCCAGATGCGGGAGTCGGCGACCCCCGGGTGCAGCAGGACCAGCGGCAATCCGTTGCCGCCCGAATCTTCCGCCCAGACCTGGCCGCCCTTGACCGACACCATTTGTCCCATGGTGTGAGCCTGCCGGGCCGGCGGGGTCGGCGCCAGGCGAAACTTGGCCTCTCCGGCGGATGCAGCGCCGCGCAGGCGCCGTGGGGGTGAGAGCGCCCATAGCGTCCGCGGGTGCGCTCTGGCTGGTCGCGCAGTTCCCCGCGCCCCTTCGGGGCGCTCCCGCACCTAGCGGCCCGAACCCGTCGCCGCCGGGAGCGGCTCGCCCACGATCCTGCTCGCCAGCTCCGACGCCAACTCGGAGACCTGTCCGCGCAGTTCGGCCTCCGCCGACGCACGCTCGGTCTCGATCCTGGCCTGGCCCGACGCCACGAGTTCAGCCCGCTCGCGCACGCCGTCCTCGCGGGCGGCGGCGATCAGGGCGGCACCCTCCTCGCGGGCCTGCTGGCGCACCAGCGCCGCCTCGTGGCGGGCTTCGGCGAGCATCGCCTCCCGCTTGTCGCGTACCCGCTCGGCCTCCAGACGCAGCTCGGCCGCCGCTCCGCCGGTGACTCCTTCGAGGATCCCGGCGCGCACTTCGAGTACGCGGTCGAGGCGCGGCAGAATCCGCCTGACCACGAGGAAGACGGAGCCGAAGAGCACGGCTGCGACAACGAGGTGGTGAGGATCCGGCTTGAGCGGCCCCAGGTTCATCGCGATCAGCTGCATGCCGGTGACCTACCCGCTCATCCGTGCACAACACCGCGCATCTGCAAGGGAGTTGGGTGAGGCTCATCACGTCGCCCCGAGGACGCGCAGGGGCTCAGTCCCCGAAGTCGTACACCGTCACGGCGATCCCGCGCCCCGAGAGGCGCTCGGCTATGAGCGGTTCCACGCGGGACCATGTGCCGCCCGCGAGTCCGCAGCCGATGCGCGGCATGTGCACGGAGGCGTCGAGTTCGGCGGCCTTGTCGGCGAGCCGGCACAGGGCCGCGTCGATCGCCTCGTAGCGCACGGGTACGCCCTTGCTGCCGGTGCGCATGCCGTGCTGGCCGATCATGTTGGCCAACCACAGCCGGGGGCCGACCTGGACGAACTGGGCGGCACCCAGGCCGAAGTCGTTCTTGGCCCGCTCGCGGTGCCACCGGCGGTACGCCTTCTCCGGCTCCGGCCAGCGCCGCGACACCGCGAGGACGAAGCCCTTGCCCCAGCCGCCCAGGTCGTTGCAGACATGGGCGATCAGTTTGGTGCCCTTGCCGAACGGAACGGTGGCGTCACCCCGGACATACGTGATCTCCGACATGACGCCACCGTAGGCGTTGCCACTGACAGTGGCCCGCGCGTTGTTACTTGCCGGCCTTCATGAGGGTCTCGGCCTCGCGGTCCACGTTGCGGCGGATCGCGTACCAGCCCGTGACCAGCGCCGCGGCGATGATCGGGATGAGGTAGAGCGTCTTGCGGCCGACCTCGGGGTCCTTCCACATCAGGCCGAGCACGGCCAGCAGGAAGACGATCGTGACGATCTCCGTGACCGGGCTGCCCGGGAGCCGGAAGCCGGGCCGGGTGAGCAGGCCCTCCTTGGCGCGGCGGACGAACGCCAGGTGACAGATCATGATGATCACCCAGGTGCTGATGATGCCCAGGGACGCCACGTTCAGGACGATCTCGAAGGCCTGGCTCGGCATCAGGAAGTTGAGGCCGACGCCGAGCACGCACACCGCGGAGGTGAGCAGGATGCCGCCGTAGGGGACCTGGCTCTTGTTCATCTTCGCGGTGAACTTCGGTGCCGAACCCGCCATCGCCATCGAGCGCAGGATGCGGCCCGTGGAGTACAGGCCCGAGTTCAGCGACGACATCGCGGCCGTGAGGACCACCAGGTTCATCACGTCACCGGCCGCCGGGACGCCGATCTTGGAAAGGACCGTCACGAACGGGCTCTGGTCCGCCGAGTACACCGACCCGGGGAGCAGCAGCGCGAGGAGGATGACCGAGCCGACGTAGAAGAGGCCGACGCGCCACATGATGGAGTTCACCGCGCGCGGGACGACCTTCTGCGGCTCGGCGGTCTCGCCCGCCGCGACGCCGACCAGCTCGAGCGAGGCGTACGCGAAGACGACGCCCTGCATCACGATCACGACCGGCATGATGCCGTGCGGCAGGAAGCCGCCGTTGTCGGTGATCACGCTCAGGCCGGGCGTCTGCCCGCCGACCTCGTGCTGGGTGACCAGCAGGAAGATGCCGATCAGCATGAAGGCGACCAGGGCCGCGACCTTGACGATCGCGAACCAGAACTCCATCTCGCCGAAGATCTTCACCGAGATCAGGTTGATCACGAGGACGACGGCGAGGGCGATCAGCGCGAGCACCCACTGCGGGATGTCGGTGAAGAAGCTCCAGTAGTGCGTGTAGAGCGCGATCGCGGTGATGTCGGCGATGCCGGTGGTCGACCAGTTGAGGAAGTACATCCAGCCGGCTACGTAGGCGCCCTTCTCGCCGAGGAACTCACGCGCGTACGAGACGAACGAACCGGACGACGGCCGGTAGATGACCAGCTCGCCGAGGGCGCGTACGACGAAGAAGGCGAAAATGCCGCAGACGAGGTACGCGACGGCGAGTGCGGGGCCCGCCGAGTGCAGGCGGCCGCCCGCTCCGAGGAAGAGTCCGGTTCCGATCGCGCCACCGATCGCGATCATGTTGACGTGGCGGGCCTTGAGGTCCTTGCTGTAACCGGCGTCGCCGGCGTCCGCGGGGGCCTGGGACGCATCTGTGCGGGATGCGTCCAGGGCGGCCGAATCTACGGCTTCCTTGCTCACGTGGGGGTTCTACTCTCTGGTGCCCGGAAGAACTCCGGTGTCCGGATGTGCTCCGGCCCGCGACACCCCTGACGTGCGCGGACCGACGCGACACCTTCCCCCAGAGATCCCCCGACATGCGGTGGCGCACGTCACATAGCGGCACTTCTCACATGGTGGGCAGGGGGTGTACAGCCGATGACAACTGGGTGTACAGGCCATGGGTCACTGGCTGTACGACTCGTCCATCACTCGTCCATCACTCTTCCGTCACTCGTCTGTCACGGGCTGTACAGCCCCTCGATGACGTCCTCGTACTTCTGCCGGATCACCCTGCGGCGCAGCTTCAGGGACGGCGTCAACTCCCCTGTCTCCGGGCCCCACTCCCCCGCGAGGAGGCGGTAGCGCTTGATCTGCTCGGTGCGGTTGAGACGGGCGTTGGCCGCCTCCACAGCGCGTGCGATCTCCTCCGCCACGGCCTCGCTCTCCGTCAAATTCCCCGTGATCCCGCGTGCGGCCGCCCACGCGGGGGCCATTTCGGCATCCAGGACGAGCAGCGCCACCAGGTAGGAGCGGCCGTCTCCGTGGACGAGGGCCTGGCCGATGAGGGGGTGCTCCTTGAGGGTGTTCTCGACGAGCGCGGGCGAGACGTTCTTGCCCGTCGAGGTCACGATCATTTCCTTCTTGCGGTCGGTGAGCCAGAGGAAGCCGTCCTCGTCGAGCCGCCCGATGTCGCCGGTCGCGAACCAGCCGTCGGCGTCGCAGGCCGGCTCGACGCCGCCGTCGGGCAGCAGATAGCCGTCGAAGACCGTCCCGCCGCGCACCAGGATCTCGCCGTCATCGGCGATGCGGACCTCGAGGCCCGCCAGGGGCTTGCCCACCGAGCCGAGCCGGAAGGAGGAGGGGCTGTTGATGGTGACGACACCCGTGGTCTCCGTGAGGCCCCACGCGTCCATGATCACGATGCCGAAGCCCGCCCAGAACCGCACGACGTCCAGCGGCATCGGCGCGGACGCGCTCGCCGTCCACACCAGGCGATCGAATCCGGCCAGCGAGAGCAGCGGGTCCAGGATCGTCTCCTTGGCCTCGCGGTACGCCGCCGCCAGCTCGGCCGGCGGTTCCTCGCCCCGCTCGACGTACTCCACACGCGCGCGTGCCGTCTCGTTCGCCGCCTCGATGGCCGCCCGCTGCTGCTCGGGGAGGCCCGCGAGCGCGGCCCGTACGGACGCGGCGAGCTTCTCCCACACGCGCGGGACACCGAAGAACTGCGCGGGGTGCAGCTCGCGCGCCGTCGCGGCGACGGCGGTGGGGTCCGCGCACAGGTGGACGTGCGCGGCGCGGAACACCGCCAGGTAGATGCCGAGCATCCGCTCCGCGACGTGGGCGAAGGGGAGGTAGCAGATGTGCTCCACGTGATCGGGCAGCTCGACGACGCCGTCCAGGGCGACGCTGTCCAGGAGGACGTTGCGGTGCGTGATGCGTACGCCCTTGGGGTCGCCGGTCGTGCCGGAGGTGTAGACGACGGTGAGCGGGTCGGTGGGGCCGGACTCGCGCCAGGTCTTCTCGAAGGCGTCCGGGTTGAAGAGCCGGCCTCCTGTGGCGTGCAGGGAGCCGTAGGTGCGGTGCGGGCCCGCATCGGCCGCCTCGACGACGACCAGGCGTTCCAGTGGCGTCTCGGTGTCCGTCAGGAGGGGCTCCCAGCGGGCCAGCTCGTGGGCGCCCTCGACGATCGCGAAGCGGGCGCGGCTGTGCCGGGCGATGTGCGCGATCTGCTCGGGGGCCGATGTCCCGTAGACGGTGACGGGGACCGCGCCGAGGTGCACGAGGGCGAGGTCGCTCAGCCAGTGTTCGGGGCGGTTGCCCATCATCATCAGGACGTGCTCGCCGCGCCCGACGCCGAACGCCGCGTATCCGGCGGCGAGGACGGCTACCTTGCGGCGTGCCTCGCGCCAGGTCAGCGTCGTCCACTCGCCGTCGGTCGAGGTGCGCCAGGAGAGTGCGGGGAGGTCGCCGTGGTCCTCGGCGTTGCGGAGCAGCAGGGCGGGGAGGGTGATGTCGGCGGGGTCCCCGGGAAGTCGCAGGATCGTGGTCATGACCGCCTCCTGGCGTCATCGACGAAGCAAGTGACTGGCCGGGACGCTTTCACAACAGTGGTGAGACAGCAATACTGTTGCACCGGATCGGTGCACGGGGCCGCACAACGGGGAGGCGATGCGCTGCCATGTCGATGACGACGACGTCGGACACCGAAGGGCCGACGCTCACGGTCGACGAACTGGCCGCGCGCGCGGGCGTCACCGTCCGCACGATCCGCTTCTACAGCACCAAGGGCCTGCTGCCGCCGCCCGTGATCGGCCCGCGCCGCGTCGGCCACTACGGCCAGGACCATCTCTCCCGGCTCGCGCTCATCGAGGAGTTGCAGCACCAGGGCATGACCCTCGCCGCGATCGAGCGGTACCTGGAGCAGCTGCCGCCCGATCTGAGCGCCCACGATCTCGCCATCCATCGCGCAGTGGTGGCCTCTTGGGCACCCGACTCGCCCGAGGACGTCGACCGCGCCGAGCTGGAGCGCAGGGCGGGCCGGTCGTTGGACGACGAGGACCTGGAGCGGCTCGCGGCGATGGGCGTCGTCGCGCGGACGGAGCCGCCGGGGACGTACCGCGTCGATCCGGGTCTGCTGCGCCTGGGCGCGCGGCTGCTCGACGTCCCGATCGCGCACGAGACGATCCTCGCGGCGCGCACGGTCCTGATGGAGCACACCCGGTCCGCCGCCCACGAACTGTCCCGGCTCTTCCGCGACGAGGTGTGGGGCCCCTACCGGGAGCGGGAGTCGGACCCGGAGCACGTGGCCGCGATGCGGTCCCTCTCGGCCCATATGCAGCCGATGGTGGTGCAGGCCCTGGTGACCGCGTTCCAGCGGTCGTTGAAGGAGGAGCTGCGGGAGTGGCTCAAGGAGAGCTGAGCCACTCCTTCGAACTCCTTGGCTACACGGTGATGTTGGCCGCGGTGGCCGACGGCGTCTCGTCCTGCGTGGCCTGCAGCATCCGCGTGGCGTAGACCTCGGAGAGGACCTGGAGGTCCTTGCTCGCGTTCGCCTGACCGGAGTTGTCCCGGACGTCGAGGGTGGCGACGAAGTTGCCCTGGAGGATCACGATCCGCTGTGAGGTCTTCATCGCGGGGTCCGTGTACCCGTAGGTGATGCTCGCGTTGCCCTGCGGCGGCCCGTCGAGGACCTTGAGCTCGCGGTGGTTGTTCTCCGCGTAGCTCTTCCAGGCGTGGAAGGCGCGCTCGGCGGCCGTCCCGTTCTTGTACACGATCAGGTCGTAACTGGCGCTCTCGCCCTTGTTGTTGCTGCGGTAGCCGACCTGCCCGTTGGCGACGGCTCCCTTGCACTTGCCGCCCGGGTCCTTGCACACGGACGGTGCCTTGGCACGGCTGTAGGGCTTCGTCGAGACGTTGCGCAGGGCGGTGGGCATGGTGTCGAGGGGCGGCAGGATCGCCTTCGCGTCCTGGGCGCCACTCAGCGAACCGGCTCCCTTGCCCTTGCTGCTGGATCCGCCCGTCGCGCCGCCGATGGTGCGGCTGTGCGACGAACCCGAACCCGACTTGTGCTTCTTGTTCTTCTTCTTGCCCCCGCAGCCCGTCAGGGCCAGCGAGAGGACCAGCACTCCGACGCCGATGACGCGCGTCGTTCCCCCAGTTGTGAACCGCACAGCGAGTGTCACCCTCCGTTTGTCGTGATCATGTCTTACGGGAGGAGAGGATACGACGCCGGGGCGGTGGCTCGGGTTCCGCCCCCTCAAGGGCGGAACCCGAGCGGTGACCGAGGTCAGACGTCGCTGAACTTCCCGCCACTCGAAGCCTTCTCGACCAGCAGCGCGGGCGGCGTGAACCGCTCACCATAGCGGTCGGCCAACTCACGCGCGCGTGCCACGAATCCGGGCAGGCCGCCTTCGTAGCCGTTGATGTACTGGAGCACACCACCGGTCCAGCCGGGGAAGCCGATGCCGAAGATGGAGCCGATGTTGGCGTCGGCGACGGACGTCAGGACGCCCTCCTCGAGGAGGCGCACGGTGTCGAGCGCCTCGGAGAAGAGCATCCGCTCCTTCATGTCGACGAACGGGATCTCGGCGCCCGGCTTGGCGAAGTGCTCGCGCAGGCCCGGCCACAGCCCCGCACGCTTGCCGTCCACGTACTCGTAGAAACCCGCTCCCCCGCTGCGGCCGGGGCGCTCGAACTCGTCGACCATGCGATCGATGACGGCGTCCGAGGGGTGCCCGGCCCAGGTGCCGCCGGCCTCCTCGACGGCGCGCTTGGACTCGTTGCGGATCTTGCGCGGCAGCGTGAGGGTCAGCTCGTCCATCAGGGAGAGGACCTTCGCCGGGTAGCCCGCCTGGGCGGCGGCCTGCTCGATGGACGCGGGCTCGATGCCCTCGCCGACCATCGCGACGCCTTCATTGATGAACTGCCCGATCACGCGCGAGGTGAAGAAGCCGCGCGAGTCGTTGACGACGATCGGCGTCTTGTTGATCTGGCGTACGAGGTCGAAGGCGCGCGCCAGGGCCTCCTCCCCGGTCCGCTCGCCCTTGATGATCTCGACGAGCGGCATCTTGTCGACAGGCGAGAAGAAGTGCAGGCCGATGAAGTCGACGGGCCGTGTAACGCCCTCGGCGAGCTGGGTGATGGGCAGCGTCGAGGTGTTGGAGCACAGCAGCGCGTCCGGCTCGATGATGTCCTGGATCTCCTGGAACACCTTGTGCTTGAGCGAGGTGTCCTCGAAGACCGCCTCGATCACGGCGTCGCAGCCCGCGAGGTCCTGCGGGTCGGCGGTCGGCGTGATGCGGGCGAGCAGCGCGTCGGCCTTCTCCTGGGTCGTACGTCCCCGCTGCACCGCCTTGGCGCACAGCTTCTCGGAGTACGCCTTGCCCTTGGCGGCGGCCTCGGCGGAGACGTCCTTCAGGACGACCTCGATGCCCGCGCGGGCGCAGGAGTAGGCGATGCCCGCGCCCATCATCCCGGCGCCGAGGACGGCGGCCTTGCGGACCGGGCGTGCCTCGATGCCCTTGGGCCGGTTGGCGCCGGAGTTGACGGCCTGCAGGTCGAAGAAGAACGCCTGGATCATGTTCTTCGCGGTCTGCCCGGTGACCAGCTCGGTGAAGTACCGGGCCTCGATGGTCAGCGCGGTCTCGAAGTCGACCTGGGAGCCCTCGACGGCGGCCGCGAGGATGTTGCGCGGGGCCGGGTAGGGGGCGCCGTTGATCTGCTTCTTGAGGTTGGCGGGGAAGGCGGGCAGGTTCGCCGCGAACTTCGGGTTGGCCGGGGTGCCGCCGGGGATGCGGTAGCCGGGCTTGTCCCAGGGCTGGGCCGACTCGGGGTTGGCGTCGATGAAGGCGCGGGCCTTTTCGATCATCTCCTCGCGGGTGGCGGCCACTTCGTGGACCAGGCCGTTCTCCAGGGCGCGCTTCGGGTTGTACTGGGTGCCCTGGAGCAGCACCTTCAGGAGCGCGTCCGCGATGCCCATCAGGCGTACGGTGCGGGTCACGCCGCCGCCCGCCGGGAGCAGGCCGAGGGTGACCTCGGGCAGGCCGATCTTGGAGCCGGGCGCGTCGAGGGCGACGCGGTGGTGGCTGGCGAGGGCGATTTCGTAACCGCCGCCCAGGGCCGCGCCGTTGATGGCGGCGACGACGGGCTTGCCCAGGGTCTCGATGCGGCGCAGGGAGCCCTTGATGGCGGTGCCCGTCTCGAACGCCGCCTGGGCGTTCTCGGGTCCTGCCTGCATCATGTCCTTCAGGTCACCGCCCGCGAAGAAGGTCTTCTTGGCGGAGGTGTAGATGATGCCGCGGATGGAGTCCTTCTCGGCCTCCGCGCGGTCGGCGATCGCCGCGATGGAGTCCTTGAACGCCTGGTTCATGGTGTTCGCGGATTGGTTGGGGTCGTCGAGGACGAGGGTGACGACGCCGGTGTCGTCCTGTTCCCAGCGGATGGTTGTGCTCTGCGTCATGGTGCGGTCTCCGTGAAGTCTGGTGGTGCGGGTGAGCGGCTGATGGGGTGGGCTGTCATGTCCGTTGCCGACCGCGGGCGCGTCGTGGCCGGTCGCGCAGTTCCCCGCGCCCCTTGGAGATGCGCACTTCGTGCGCCGTCTCCCAGGGGAAAGCGCGGCGAAGCCGCAGCTTTCAGGGGCGCGGGGAACTGCGCGAGGACGGACCACCGGCCCGCGGTCGGCGACGCTCCCCAGGCCCCACGGCGCTAGACCCGTTCCACGATCGTGGCGATCCCCATGCCTCCGCCCACGCACAACGTGGCCAACCCGTACCGGAGGTCCCTGCGCTCCAGTTCATCGACAAGCGTCCCCAGGATCATCGCCCCGGTCGCGCCCAGGGGATGGCCCAACGCAATCGCGCCGCCGTTGACGTTCACCTTGTCCAGCGACAGGCCCATGTCCTTCACGAAGCGGAGCACCACCGCCGCGAAGGCCTCGTTGATCTCGACGAGGTCGATGTCGTCGATGGTCAGACCCGCCTTGGCCAGCGCCTTGCGCGCGGCCGGTGCGGGACCGGTGAGCATGATGGTCGGCTCGGAGCCGGAGACGGCCGCGGAGACGATCCGCGCGCGCGGGGTGAGGCCGTTGCGCTCGCCGACCTCCTTCGAGCCGATGGCGACGAGCGCGGCGCCGTCCACGATGCCGGAGGAGTTGCCCGCGTGGTGGACGTGGTCGATCTTCTCGACCCAGTGGTACTTCTGCAGCGCGACGGCGTCGAAGCCGCCGAGGTCGCCGATGTCCTTGAAGGACGCCTTCAGCTTGCCGAGCGAGTCGGCGGTGGTGCCGGGGCGCATGTGCTCGTCGTGGTCGAGGACGGTCAGACCGCTGCGGTCCTTCACCGGCACGACGGACCGCTCGAAGCGGTTGTCCTTCCAGGCGGCCGCGGCGCGCTCCTGGGAGAGGGCCGCGTACTCGTCGACGTCACGCCGCGTGTAGCCCTCGATCGTGGCGATCAGGTCGGCGCCGATGCCCTGCGGCACGAAGCCCGTCTCGTAGTTGGTCATCGGGTCGGCGAACCAGGCGCCGCCGTCCGAGGCCATCGGGACGCGCGACATCGACTCGACGCCGCCCGCGAGGACCAGGTCCTCCCATCCCGAACGCACCTTCATCGCGGCCATGTTGACCGCCTCCAGGCCCGAGGCACAGAAGCGGTTCTCCTGGACGCCCGCGACGGAGTCGGGCAGCCCGGCGGCGATGGCCGCGATGCGCGCGATGTCGGAGCCCTGGTCGCCGACGGGGCCCACCACACCGAGGACGATGTCGTCGATGGCGGCCGGGTCGAGGCCGGGGAACCGCGCCCGGATCTCGTGGATCAGGCCGACGACGAGATCGATCGGCTTGGTGCCGTGCAGGGCGCCGTTGGCCTTGCCGCGTCCGCGCGGGGTGCGGATCGCGTCGTATACGTACGCTTCGGTGGTCAAGACTGCAGCCTTTCGCAAGGAACGTGAGGGTGAGGGGTCGGACGGGAGGGCGACCTCAGGCGAGCAGGGAGCGGCCGATGATCTCCTTCATGATCTCGGTCGTGCCTCCGTAGATCGTCTGGATGCGGCCGTCGGTGAAGGCTTTGGCGACGCGGTACTCGGTCATGTAGCCGTATCCGCCGTGCAGTTGGAGGCAGCGGTCGGCGACGCGCTTCTGCAGTTCGGTGGCCCACCACTTGGCCATCGAGGCGTGCACGGCGTCGAGTTCCCCGTTCGAGTGATCGACGATGCAGCGGTCGAGGAACGTACGGGTGACCGCGCACTCGGTCGCCATCTCGGCGATCTCGAAGCGGATGTGCTGGAGCTTGGAGAGCGGCCGCCCGAAGGCCTCGCGCTCCTTGACGTACGTCGTGGTGATCTCCAGGAGGTGCTCGGCGGCGGCGATCCCGGCGACGGCGATGCCCATGCGCTCCTGCGCGAGGTTCGTCATCAGGTGGATGAAGGCGCCGTCGAGCTCGCCGAGGAGGTTCTCCTTGGGGACGCGTACGTCGTTGAAGAACAACTCGGCGGTGTCCTGGGACTTCTGGCCGATCTTGTCGAGGTTGCGGCCGCGCTCGAAGCCCTCCGTGCCGCGCTCGACGACAAGGAGGGACAGGCCCTTGGCGCCGCCCTCCGGGGTCGTCTTGGCGACGACGATCACGAGGTCGGCGATGATGCCGTTCGAGATGAACGTCTTGGAGCCGTTGAGCAGCCAGTGGTCGCCCTCGTCCGTGGCGGTGGTGCGGATGCCCTGGAGGTCGGATCCCGCGCCCGGCTCGGTCATCGCGATGGCCGTGATGATCTCGCCGGAGCAGAAACCGGGCAGCCAGCGCCGCTTCTGCTCGTCGGTGGCGAGCGAGGTCAGGTACGGGCCGATGATGTCGTTGTGCAGGCCGATCGCGAGTCCGGGCGCGCCCGCGCGCGTGAACTCCTCCGCTATGACGGCGCTGTAGCGGAAGTCGGCGTTCCCGCCGCCCCCGTACTCCTCCGGCACGGCCGGCCCGAGGAGCCCCTGCTTGCCCGCCGCCCGCCACGCGTCACGGCTGACGATGCCGTCCTTCTCCCACTCCTCGTAGTGGGGCAGCACTTCCTTGGCCAGGAACGTGCGGACGGTCTCGCGGAACGCCTCGTGTTCGGCGGAGAAGATCTGACGCTTCACCTACGGCCTCCTAGAGCCAGCCCTTGACGGTCTCGATCGACTTGGCCGGCTCGGGGCCGACGGGAATGACGTTGAGCATGGTGACGCCCGCCTCGCGGAAGGCCTCGACGCGCTCGCGTACGTAACCGGCGGGCCCGCACAGCGACATGAGCTCGCAGAACTCGTCGGGGACCGCCGCCTCGGCTTCCTTCTTGCGGCCCGACAGGTACAGCTCCTGGATGCGCGCGGCCTCCTGTTCGTAGCCGTACGCGACCGCGACGTCGTTGTAGAAGTTCTTCCCCGGGGCGCCCATGCCGCCTACGTAGAGGGCGATTCTGGGGCGCGCCAGATCGCGGGTGGCGGCCGCATCCTCACCGATGGCGAGCAGCCCGCCGGCGACCGTCTGCAGGGGTCCGAGCGCCGGATCGCGCTTCTCCTTGCCTTCGGCGAGCGGGGCGCCCCACACCTGGTGGGCCTTTTCCGGGATGAACAGGGTGGGCAGCCAGCCGTCGGCGATCTCGGCGGTCATCCGGACGTTGGCCGGGCCCAGGGACGCGATGTACAGCGGCACTTCGGAGCGGACCGGCTTGGTGAGGATCTTCAGCGGTTTGCCCAGCTTGCCGCCCTTCTCCGGGGGCAGTGGCATGTCCGTGACGCCGTGGTGGTCGATCACCTCGCGGCGCAGGATGCGGCGGGTCAGCTCGATCGCCTCGCGGGTGCGGGCGAGCGGCTTGTCGTAGGGCTTGCCGTGCCAGCCCTCGACGACCTGCGGGCCCGAGGCGCCGAGCCCGATGATCGCGCGGCCGCCGGAGATCGCGTCGAGCCCCGCGGCCGTCTGGGCGATGAGGGCCGGAGTCCGCGAGTAGACGTTGAGGACGGCCGCGCCGATCCGCATGCGCTCGGTGCGTGCGGCCAGGTAGCCCATGATGGTGGGCGAGTCGAAGCCGTACGCCTCGGCGACCCAGACGGCGTCCAGACCGGCGGACTCCAGGGCGGCCACGTCGTCGGCGGCCCGCCGCGCGTCGCCCTCGTAGGCGAGCGGTGTGGAGAGCTGCATCAGTCGGCTTCCTTCGTCGGTACGTCGCTCGGGGCGAGCGCCGGTACGTCCCAGTCGCGGGCCACGTCCGCGGTGTCGGCGCCGGGCTTGGCGGGGCCGCGGCGGATCTCCGTCGGGGTCGCTGAGAAGCGGGGCGCGGGGGCGGGCTGGGTGATCCCGCCGTGGTCGACGAAGGTGCCGCGGGCGGCGAGGTGCGGGTGTCCCGGGGCCTCGCGCAGCGAGAGCACCGGCGCCACACACGCGTCGGTGTCTTCGAAGACGGCCGTCCACTCGTCGCGCGTACGCGCCTTGAAGCGGGCCGCGACGGCCTCCCGCAGCTCGGCCCAGCGCGCGACGTCCTTGCGCGGCGGCGCCTCGTCCGGCAGTCCGAGCAGCGCGATGAACTCGTCGTAGAACTGCTGCTCCAGAGCGCCGACGGCCATGTACTCGCCGTCCGCGGTCTCGTAGTTGCCGTAGAACGGGGAGCCGCCGTCCAGGAGGTTGGAGCCCCGCCGGTCCTGCCAGCCGCCGGCCGCGAGCATGCCGTGGATCAGCGAGGTGAGGTGCGCGGTGCCGTCGACGATCGCGGCGTCCACGACCTGCCCGGTGCCGTGCACGCGCGCGTGGTTGAGCGCGGCGAGGATGCCGACGACCAGGTAGAGCGAGCCGCCCGCGAAGTCGCCGATGAGGTTCGCCGGGATGGTGGGCGCCTCGTCGGGGGAGCCGATCATGCCGAGGGTGCCGGTGATCGCGATGTATCCGATGTCGTGCCCGGCACGCTGGGCGAGCGGGCCCTCCTGCCCCCAGCCGGTCATCCGTCCGTAGACGAGCTTCGGGTTGCGGGCGTGGCAGTCGTCCGGCCCGACACCCAGGCGCTCGGCGACGCCGGGACGGTAGCCCTCGATGAGGACGTCGGCGCGTTCGACCAGGTCGAGGAGGCGGTCCGCGCCGTCCGCCGCCTTGAGGTCGATGATCACGGACCGCTTGTTGCGGTTGGTGATGTCGTACTCGGAGGTGATCACGAGCCCCCCGCCGCCGCGCGGCCGGTCGACGCGTACGACATCGGCGCCGAGGTCGGCCAGGAGCATGGCGGCGAACGGGCCGGGCCCTATCCCCGCGAGCTCCACCACCCGCACTCCGGCGAGCGGACCGTGAACGCCCTTGTCCTGCACTGTCATTGAGCCCCCACCTCTGTGACACAACTGATGTAACACCAGTGATGCTAAGAACGTGTTCCACTCTGCACAAGACCCTAGCAAGCAAGCGCTTAGGCAATTCCGGGGACAAGCCGTGCGGCGCCTGCACCGGGGCCACGGTTACCTGCTGGTACACCGCCCCGGGACTCACGCTAGCCTCAGCCACCGACAACGGCGCGGGGTGCACGGCGGAGAGGTGCCATGACCAGTCAGAACGGCCAGAACGGCCAGAACGGCAAGGAACGTACGAAGGACCGCACGTACGACATCGTGCTCTTCGGAGCGACCGGTTTCGTGGGCGCGCTCACCGCGGAGTATCTCGCCGCGCACGCGCCCGAGGGGCTGCGCTGGGCGATCGCGGGGCGCGACAAGGGGAAGCTGGAGCGGCTGCGGGAGCGCCTGGCCGGCACGCACCCGGCCTGCGCCGAGCTCCCTCTCCTCCACGCGGACGCGGCCGAGCCCGCGTCCCTGCGGGAACTGGCCGCCCACGCGCGCGTGGTGGCCACGACCGTCGGCCCGTACATCACGTACGGCCAGGAACTCGTCGCCGCGTGCGCGGACGCGGGCACGGACTATGTGGACCTCACCGGGGAGCCGGAGTTCGTCGACCTCATGTACGTGCGCCACGACGCCCGCGCGCGGGAGACCGGTGCCCGCCTGGTGCACGCCTGCGGCTTCGACTCGGTCCCGCACGACCTGGGCGCCTATTTCACCGTGCGCCAGCTGCCCGAGGGGGTGCCACTGCGCGTCGACGGCTTCGTGCGCAGCAACGCGATGTTCTCCGGGGGCACGTTCGCCTCGGCGCTCGGCCAGTTCGCGCGGGGTCCGAAGATGCTGGCCGCCGCGCGGGACCGCAGGCGCCACGAGCCGCGCCTGGTGGGCCGCAAGGCGTACGCCCCGCCGAGCGCTCCCCGGTACGCCGGCGAGGTCGGCGCGTGGGCCCTGCCGCTGCCGACGATCGACCCGCAGGTGGTGCAGCGCTCGGCGCGGGCCCTCGAGCGGTACGGGCCCGACTTCCGCTACCGCCACTACGCGGCCGTGAAGACGCTGCCGTTCGCGGTGGGCGGCGTGGCGGCCGTCGGCGCTCTGGCGGCGGCCGCGCAACTGCCGCCCGCGCGGCGGTGGTTGTCGGACCGGATCAAGCCGGGTGAGGGGCCGAGCGCCGAGCGGCGGGCGAAGAGCTGGTTCTCCGTGCGGTTCGTCGGTGAGGGCGGCGGGAAGCGGGTGTTCACCGAGGTATCCGGCGGTGATCCCGGGTACGACGAGACGGCGAAGATGCTGGGCGAGGGGGCGCTGTGCCTGGCGCTCGACGACGGCCTGCCCGCGGTGGCCGGGCAAGTGACCACCGCGGTCGCCATGGGTGACGCGCTGACGGCGCGGCTCACGGCGGCGGGCCTCACGTTCCGGGTGGCCGCCGCCCTGTAGCGCGCCGCCCTGTAGCGCGCCGCCCGGTAGCGCGCCGCACGCTCAGCCCGCGGTGGCCTCCCGCAGCGCCGCGCGGCACAGCGCGTCCGCCCGCCGGGTCGACTCCGGGAGCCGGTAGCGGGGCGTCAGCCGCAGGGTGTGCGCGCAGGCGTTGTCCAGGCTCACCCGGTGGCCGACGGAGACGAAGACCGGCTTGACGCCCTCGCGGGTGCGCAGGGCGCGGCCGATCTCGTCCGTCCCGTCGAGCAGGGGCGCCGCGCTGCCCCGCGGCGTGCCCGGAGCCTCGTACGAGAACGTGAAGGGGTTCTTGGCGACGCCGATGGTGGGCAGACCCGTGAGGACGCCGAGGTGGCTGGCGAGGCCGAAGCGGCGGGGGTGCGCGATGCCGTAGCCGTCGCAGACCAGGAGGCCGGGGTCGGTCTTGAGGGCGCCGAGGGCCGCGAGGACGGTGGGGATCTCACGGAAGGCGAGGAGTCCCGGCACGTACGGGAAGGCCACGCGGCCGACCGCGGTCGCCTCCTCGACCACGTCGAGCGTCGCCCCGTCCAGGACGACGAGCGCGGCGGCCACGACGTCCCGCTCGTCGTCGTAGGCGACGTCGACTCCCGTGATGTGCCCGGTGCCGGGCGGCGGGCCCGCTTCGTCGAGGACGACCCGGGGGCGCAGTCCGTCCTGGACGGCGCGGGCGGCCGCCTCGTCGGTGGGCCAGTCGGCGGGGGTGGGCG
>NZ_SRIC01000099.1 GCF_004684775.1 Streptomyces sp. MZ04 | reverse complement strand
GCCCCGTACATCCCGCAGCAGCCCTCGGCGCCGCGCGGCTACCCGGGACCCCAGCAACAGCAGCGTCCCCCCGCCGGGACGGGCTACGAGGCGATGCGCCCGGCGGCGCCCCGCCCCGCGCCCGCGACGTACGAGGATCCGTACAACCGCCCCTACCGCGGCTACTGATTCGCCCGCACGCGTCCCTGTCAGTGGCTGCTGGCAGGATGGACGCATGCTTAATCCAGCGCTGCACTCGATCCACTTCTACCCGCTCAAGGCGGTCGGGGGACACGCTCCGCGTGAGGCCGCCGTCGAGCCCTGGGGACTCGCGGGTGACCGGCGGTGGGTCCTGGTGGACAGCGAGGGACGGATCGTCACGCAACGGCCGCATCCGCGCCTGGCGTTGGCCGCCGCCGAGCTCCTGCCCGGCGGCGGCATACGCGTGTCCGCGCCCGGCCGGGAGCGGTTGACGGTGGCCGTGCCGCCGGCCGGCGAGACCGTCACGGTGGAGATCTGGCGGGACAAGGTCGAGGGAGTTCCGGCCGACGCGGCGGCGCACGCCTGGTTCAGCGCCTATCTGGACGTGGACGTCCGGCTCGTCCATCTCGACGACCCCGCGACGCGGCGCCCCATCGATCCGCAGTACGGCAAGGACGGCGAGACGGTCACGTTCGCCGACGGCTATCCGCTGCTCCTGACCACGCTCTCCTCGCTCGACGCCCTGAACTCGCTGATCGCCCAGGGCGATCACTCCGACGAGGGGCCGCTTCCCATGAACCGGTTCCGGCCGAATGTGGTCGTGGACGGGACCGCACCCTGGGCCGAGGACGACTGGTCGCGCGTCGCGATCGGTGACGTCACCTTCCGGGTCGCCAAGAAGTGCGGGCGCTGTGTCGTGACCACCACCGACCAGCGGACCTCGGAGCGCGGCAAGGAGCCGCTGCGCACCCTCGCCAAGCACCGCCGCTTCGGCGACCAGTTGGTCTTCGGACAGAACCTGGTGCCCGAGTCCACCGGCACCGTCCGGATCGGCGACCCGTTCACGGTCGTCGAATGAACGTCCCCGGCCAGGGGAACTCGTAGGCGGGGCGCGGACGTTGAGCGTCGATGAGAAGGGTGATTTCCCTCTCTCTTCTTCCCACCGACGCGTGGGCCGTGCCGTTCGCGGTTAAGACGGACGCGGAAGGGGGTGCAGGACTGTGCGAGCACTCGTCGGACTCTGGCGCTGGCGGCACAATCCGCTGCGCCGGAAGACCGACCTCGTGGAGGCGTGGGTGGCCCTCGCCGCCCTCCTGCTCATCGCCGTCGCCGCGCCGGTGGCCGGCACCGTCGTCGGCGGGCTGACGCGGGACGCCCTGCTGCGGTCGGTCCGGGAGCAGCGCGAGGTACGGCACGCGGTCTCGGCCACCGTGGTCCAGAAGGTCTCACGACCCCCGATCGACCCCGATCCCGAGACGTCGTCCGCCCGCGACAGAAACAGCCGCGTGCTCGCCGACTGGACGGCTCCCGACGGCACTTCGCGCTCCGGCACCGTGGTCGCCGCCCTCGAGTCCCCGGACCCCGGCGACCGGTTCCGGATCTGGACCGACGAGCACGGCCAGGTGGTCGGCCGGCCGTTGGACAGCGCGACCGCGGCCACGCACGCCGCGTTGGCCGGATTCGGTGCCGCCGCGGCGGCCGTCGGCATCGTCGAGGGCACCCGGCGGATCGTCGTCTGGCGGATGGTGCGACGGCGTTACGACCGCTGGGACCAGGCCTGGGACAAGGCGGGACCGGACTGGGGACGCACCGGCACCGGCTCCTGAGCCGGTGAGAGACCGGCGATGACCAGGTGAGAGCCTGGCGATCGGGTCAACTCGCCCCCGCCGCGCGCGCTACGGTGGACCGGCCGAACTCTTCGGCTCCTTGCGCGAGGTCGTGAGGTCCCGCGTACGACAAGGTGGGGGCAGAGCAACTCCATGGCACAGGGCACGGTCCAGGTGACGCACACCGGCACGTCGCGGTGGCGGCGCCGCACGGGCGAGTACGCATCGCTCGCCGCAGCCTTGGAGGCCGCGACCGACGGGGATGTCCTCACCGTCGCACCCGGCACCTACCGCGAGAACCTCGTCGTCCAGCGCGCGGTGACGCTGCGCGGCCCCGAGAACTCCCCCGGCTCCGTCCGCATCGCACCCTCCGACGGCGTGCCGCTCACGGTCCGTTCGTCCGCCGTGGTGCAGGACCTGCACATCGAGGGCCAGGACTCGGCGGCCCCCGCGCTGCTCGTCGAGGACGGAGCGCCCGAACTCGTCGACGTACGCGTGGTGACGCGCTCGGCCTCCGGGATAGAGGTGCGCGGCGGCGCGCGCCCGACCGTGCGCCGCTGCACGGTCGACAACCCCGGCGGCATCGGCATCGCCGTACTCGACGGCGGGGGCGGTGTCTTCGAGGAGTGCGAGGTCGTCTCGGCCGGGCAGTCTGGCGTCGCCGTGCGCGGCGGCGCGCACCCCCGTCTGGAGCGCTGCCGGGTGCATCACGCATCGGGCGCGGGGCTCTCGGCGACCGGCGAGCACACCGGACTCGAGGCGATCGGCTGCGAGGTGTACGAGGTCAAGGGCGCGGGCGTGCAGATCACCGGCCGGGCCACGGCGCACCTGACGGACTGTGATGTGCACCGCACGACGTCGGACGGCGTCACGCTCGACACGGACGCCGTCCTGACGCTCGCCGACTGCCGGATCCACGACATCCCCGAGAACGCGATCGATCTGCGCTCGCGCTCGGTGCTCACCCTGACGCGGTCCACGGTGCGGCGGTTCGGCCGCAACGGCCTTTCGGTGTGGGACCCGGGCACGCGCGTGGATGCCAACCAGTGCGAGATCCACGACAGTACGGGCGACTATCCGGCGGTGTGGGTCAGCGACGGCGCGACCGCCGTCCTGGAGTCCTGCCGGGTGCACGACGTGCCGGACGCGCTGTTCGTCCTGGACCGCGGCTCGCGCGCCGACGTCGTCGACAGCGATCTCTCCCAAGTGCGCAACACGGCGGTGTCGGTGAGCGACGGCGCGACCGCGCAGCTCGACGACTGCCGCATCCGCGAGGCCGCCACGGGCGCCTGGTTCCGCGACCACGGCAGCGGCGGCACGCTGGCCAACTGCACCATCGACGGTGTCCAGACGGGCGTCATCGTCACCAAGGGCGCCGACCCCACCATCGAGCGCTGCACGGTCACTTCGCCCGCCGAGGCCGGCTTCTACGTGTCGGCGGGCGCCCGTGGCAGCCTGCACGGCTGCCGGGTGACCGACAGCGGCGGCTACGGCTTCCATGTGATCGACGGCTGCCGTACGACGCTGAAGAAGTGCCGTACGGAGCGGTGCGGACGCGGCGGCTTCGAGTTCGCCGAGGACGGGCCGCTCGTCGAGGACTGCACCAGTGACGAGAGCGGCGGCCCGCGCACCGGCGCGTGGGAGCCGGCGCCCGCCGTCCAGACGGCCACGCAGTCGGTGGGTCTGCTCGGCGCGATCCCCGGCCAGCGCACCACGGAGCAGGAGCCCGAGAAGAGCGCCGTCGCCGAGCAGGCGTCCCGCAGCTCCAAGGCCGTGCTCGGTGAACTGGACGCGCTGGTGGGCCTGGACAGCGTCAAGCGCGAGGTGCGCGCCCTCACGGACATGATCGAGGTCGGGCGGCGCAGGCAGCAGGCGGGGCTCAAGGCCGCGTCCGTCCGCCGCCACCTCGTCTTCACCGGCTCCCCCGGCACCGGCAAGACGACCGTGGCGCGGCTCTACGGCGAGATCCTGGCCTCGCTCGGCGTCCTGCAGAGCGGGCATCTCGTCGAGGTGTCGCGCGTCGACCTGGTCGGTGAGCACATCGGGTCGACGGCGATCCGCACCCAGGAGGCCTTCGACCGGGCGCGCGGGGGCGTGCTGTTCATCGACGAGGCGTACGCGCTCTCGCCCGAGGACTCCGGGCGCGACTTCGGCCGGGAGGCCATCGACACGCTGGTGAAGCTGATGGAGGACCACCGGGAGGCGGTGGTGGTGATCGTCGCGGGATACACGGCGGAGATGAAGCGTTTCCTTTCGGTCAACCCCGGTGTGGCGTCCCGCTTCTCACGGACCATCACCTTCAGCGACTACGCCCCCGAGGAGCTCCTTCGGATCGTCGAGCAGCAGGCCGACGAGCACGAGTACCGCCTCGACTCCGGCACAGGCGAGGCCCTCCTGAAGTACTTCACCGCCCTCCCCAAGGGCCCCGCCTTCGGCAACGGCCGCACCGCGCGCCAGACCTTCGAGGCGATGGTGGAGCGGCACGCGGGCCGGGTCGCCCAGTTCGACGAGCCGAGCACGGACGACCTCACCCTGCTGTATCCGGAGGATCTGCCGGAGCTGCCGTGACCTGCGTCCCCGGCCGCTGGCCGGGGACGCCCGGCTTGAGCCGGGCAAGGAGCCGGGCCCGCTCCTCGGCGAACGCCGGGTCGGCCTGGTAGTCGGAGTGGCCCAGGATCGGCGCGGGCAGCGGGTGTTCCTCGGTGCGTCCGTAGGCCAGCGGGTCCTTGAGGGCATCGCGGTCGACCTGCGGTCCGTCGTCCTCGGGTTGCACTCGCACGGGGCCGCCGATCGGGTCGGTGGTGCGGTGCAGATTGCGCCAGCAGTCGACCTCGCGGTGCAGGGAGCTCAGGGCCGCCGACCCGAAGTGGGCCGGGAACCACCGTCCGTAGAGCCGCTCCAGGGGCGAGCCGTACGTCAGCAGGGCGACCCGCTTGCGTACGGAGGGCCACAGCTGCCAGGCGGCCGCCGCGGCCAGGACGCTGCCCTGCGAGTGCCCGGAGATGACGAGCCTGCCGCCCTCGGCACGCGTCGCGCGGGTCCAGGTGTGCATCCGCCAGGTGAGGTCGGGCACGGCGCGCTCGGCGTAGCAGGGCGGCGCGAAGGGGTGGGCGGCGCGCGGCCAGAACGTACCGACGTCCCACAGGATGCCGATGGTCCGGCGTGCCGAAGGGTCGCGGTAGGCTCGGCGGCCCCAGGTGACGAAGAGTATGAAGCCGAACCCGATCAGCCAGGAGCCGAGTGCCTGCGAGGTCTGCGCGGCCCCTTCGAAGAAGATCGGCAGCCCCTGGGCGGCCTCCCCGGGAACCTCTTCCGTCAGCCAGGCTCCGACGAGCGCGGCGGTGCCCAGGAACAGGGTCGCGGCCGAGGTGATGCCGATGATCCGCGGCGCCCGGTCGGTGAGGGAGGCACGCGCGCGTGTGCTCGCGATGCGGCGGGTGCGTGCCGCGTCCTCCGGTTCGCCCGCGTAGTCGTCGGTCAGCGTCGCCATCTCGCGGCGTTTGAGCCGCACGGTGCGCGCTCCCAGCCAGCCGCAGAGCACCGCGACCACGACCAGAAGCAGCGGGATCACGGACGCCTGCCAGGTCAGCAGGACGGGCGGGCCGTCGATCGTGCCGCCGGAGCCGGGCTCCCCCGATCCGTCGAGCCAGTCGGCGACGCGCTGCGCTCCGCCGCCCGACATCACTCCGCCGAGGGCGCAGGACAGCATGGCCACGGCGGGGCCGCCGAGGCCGCGCATCGCGGTGCGGGGGTCGGGTGCCGTGCAGTACAGGATGCGGGCGGCCACGGCGAGGGCGATGACCAGAATCCCCTGGACCAGGGCGATGCCGCCGAAGGTCGCGTCGCCGGGCAGCCGGCCCTGGGAGGTCCACTCGGGGCGTGACAAGGCCGCGTACAGGAGGGTGAGGGCGAGCAGGGTGAGCGCGCCGAGCGGCAGGCGGCGGATCAGCCTCTCGTCGATGCGCCGGTCGAGCTTGTTCTCGCTGCGGCCCCTGCGGCACACCACCCACACCACGACGCCCGCCCCCACGGCGAGCGTGCCGTCGAGGATCCAGCCGAGGACGTCGAGCAGCGCGGGGCCGCCGCCCCGCCGGTCGTGGCGCGCGGCCGAAGTGCCCACCGCGGCGGCCACCGTGAGGAAGCCCGCGGCCGTGTGTGCCGCGCGCAGCCGGGCCACGAGGCGGCGCCCGTACCAGAAGCCGGGCCTGCCGAGCGCGGTCCGGCCGGGGTCCTCCTCCGGGTCCTGCTGGTGGGGCAGTGGCGTCTGGGACTCGTACGCGCTCCAGGTGCGGTGCGAGAGGTACCAGAGCAGGGCGGTGAGGGCGGTCGGCACGAGGGCGGCGAGCGCGAGGCGCCGCCCCGGCTGGGACCACCAGCCGCCGTGCCCCGAGGCGTCGGTCGCGAGGAAGCCGAGCCAGGAGCGGCCTTCGGAGCACTCGGGCGTGCCCGCGCACTGCCAGGCCGTCAGGTCGATGGCGACTTCACAGGCGGCGGCGACGAGCAGCACGGTGAGGGTGAGTCCGGTCAGGCGCACCAGGAGGCCGTAGGTGCGCACGGTCTTCTTCCTGCGCCGCGAGGTGGGGCGCATCCAGTGCGCGAGGTTGACCACCATGAAGGGCAGCAGCAGGAGCCACAGGGCCCGTGAGCCGTTGCCGGAGGTCAGGTTGCACCACACGTACGCCTCGGGGACCGGCTTGCCCCGGTAGTCGTCCGGGCGTTGTTCGGCGTCCGCGTCCTCGGTGCGGCGGAAGACCGCCGCCGTGTCGTCGCCGGAGACCCGCACGGTCCTGGGGTCGCCCAGCATCTTCTCCGGTGTGGTGCCGCCGACTCCGTGGACGAGGAGTTCGAGAGCCATGTCTTCTGTCGGCGAGGCTTGTGTGGTCGGGTCTTCTGTTGCCGAGCCTTCTGTTGTCGCGTCTTCTTTTGTCGCGTCTTCTTTTGTCGCGTCTTCTTTTGTCGAGCGCTCCACTGTTCTGCGTCCCCCGTCGAGCGTGGTTCAGTGTCGATGCGCGTGGTCGTACACAAGGATCTCGACTCGTCGCCCCGTGCGCACCCCCCGTCACGTAATCTCCCCGTTCCGGGTGAGCGCGGCCGGTCGGGCGGTGGGCCGCCTGTCGGTGGCGCATGCGAGGATGAGGCAGCGCACAGGATGAGAGCAGCGCATTCGACGGGCGCGACAGACATGACGAGGCAGAAGGGCCGGACCTGACGTGAGTGAGAATCAGAACCTCCTCGCGGAGCAGCGCCGCGCCCTGATCCTCGATGAGGTACGGCGCCGGGGCGGGGTCCGGGTCAACGAACTGACGCGGAAGCTCGGCGTGTCGGACATGACGGTCCGCCGCGATCTCGACGCGCTGGCCCGCCAGGGCGTCCTGGAGAAGGTGCACGGCGGCGCCGTCCCGGTGGCCGAGGCGAGCACGCACGAGCCGGGGTTCGAGGCCAAGTCGGGCCTGGAGCTGACCGCCAAGGAGGACATCGCGCGCACCGCGGCGTCCCTGGTGGCGCCGGGCACCGCGATCGCGCTCTCCGGGGGCACGACGACGTACGCGCTCGCGCACCACCTCCTGGACGTGCCGGACCTGACGGTGGTGACGAACTCGGTGCGGGTCGCCGATGTCTTCCACTCCGCGCAGCGCACCTCCGGGCAGCGTCAGGGCGCGGCCACCGTGGTCCTCACGGGCGGTGTGCGCACCCCATCGGACTCGCTGGTGGGGCCGGTCGCCGACCAGGCGATCGGGGCGCTGCACTTCGACGTGCTCTTCCTGGGTGTGCACGGCATATCGGCCGAGGCCGGTCTGTCCACGCCGAACCTCGCGGAGGCGGAGACCAACCGGCGTCTGGTGCAGTCGGCGCGGCGCGTCATCGTGGTCGCCGACCACACCAAGTGGGGCACGGTGGGCCTCAGTTCGTTCGCGACGCTGGCGCAGGTCGACACGCTGGTGACGGACGCGGGGCTGCCCGCGGAGGCGCGGGCGGAGATCTCCGAACATCTGCGGCGCCTGGTGATCACGGGCGAGCCCGACGAACCCGGCGAGAGCGACGGATACGCCGCAGACATCTGACGGCCCCTCAGCTATGGTGACAGTGGCCGGTCAACCACCCGATTCCGCTTGGGGGCTGAGTTCGATGGCACGCCGACTGAGGGCCGTGGGGCTCGAGTTCGCCGAGTCCGCACCGCTGCGTCTGATCTTCGCCCGCGAGGTGGGCGCCGCACCCGACGCGGTGTACCGCGCCCTCGCCGACGACATGGCGGGCTGGCCCGAGTGGTTCACCGCGGTCACCCTGTGCAGGCCCACCGACGGCGGCGCGGGCCGCGAGGTCCGGCTCAAGGGCGGCACGCGCTTCCGGGAGACGATCATGGCGGCCGAGCCGGCGCAGCGGTACGCCTACCGGGTCGACGAGACGAACGCTCCGGGGCTGCGCGCCCTCCTGGAGGAGTGGGTGCTCACCCCGGCCGGCACCGGCACCCGTGTGCAGTGGACGTTCGCCGCGGACGGCGCCGCCCCCTTCCGCTTCGCCATGAAGCTGGGCAGGGCGGGCATGGGCCGCGCCTTCCGCGACGCCGTGACGGCGTTGGACCGACGCCTGGCCGCGGCCAACGCCTGAGTCCGGTTCCGCGCCCCGCAGGGGCGCGGGGAACGGCGCGACCAGCCACACGCGGCCCGCAGATCAGGCACCGGCCTTCCAGCGGAACGCTCAGGCCCAGGTTCCGGTCGCCAGCAGCGACTTGATGGCGGCCGCGTACGGCGCGATGTCCAGTCCCTGTTCGGCCAGCCACTCGTCCGAGTAGTACTTGTCCAGATAGCGGTCGCCCGGGTCGCAGATGAGCGTGACGACACTGCCCGTGCGACCCGCGGCCACCATCTCGGCGACGATCTTCAGGGAGCTCCAGAGGCCGGTGCCCGTGGAGCCGCCCGCCTTGCGGCCGATCGCCTGCTCCAGGGCGCGGACGGCGGCGACGCTCGCCGCGTCCGGCACCTTCATCATGCGGTCGATCGCGCCGGGCACGAAGCTCGGCTCCATGCGCGGCCTGCCGATGCCCTCGATGCGGGAGCCGCAGTCGCTGGTGGCGTCCGGGTCGCGGTTGGTCCAGCCGTCGAAGAAACAGGAGTTCTCGGGGTCGGCGACGCACAGCCGGGTGTCGTGCTGCATGTAGTGGACGTAGCGGGCGATGGTCGCGGAGGTGCCGCCGGTGCCCGCCGTGGCGACGATCCAGGCCGGCTCGGGATAGCGCTCGAGCTTCAGCTGCTGGTAGATCGACTCGGCGATGTTGTTGTTGCCGCGCCAGTCCGTGGCCCGCTCCGCGTAGGTGAACTGGTCCATGTAGTGGCCGCCGGTCTCGACGGCGAGGGCGGCCGACTCGGCGTACATCGTGCGCGAGTCGTCCACGAAGTGGCACTGGCCGCCGTGGAATTCGATCAGTCGGCACTTCTCGGCGCTGGTCGTGCGCGGCATCACCGCGATGAAGGGCACCCCGATCAGCTTCGCGAAGTACGCCTCGGAGACGGCTGTCGAACCGCTGGAGGCCTCGATGACCGGGCGTCCTGGCCTGATCCAGCCGTTGCAGAGGCCGTACAGGAAGAGGGAGCGGGCGAGGCGGTGCTTGAGGCTGCCGGTGGGGTGGGTCGACTCGTCCTTCAAGTACAGGTCGATGCCCCACTGTTCCGGCAGCGGGAAGCGCAACAGGTGTGTGTCGGCGGACCGGTTGGCGTCGGCCTGGACCTTGCGTACGGCCTCTTTGAGCCAGCCGCGGTACTCCGCGTCGCTGCGGTCGATGTCGAGCGTGGCCATCGGCTCGTCGGCTCGATCCTGCTGTGTGGTGCTCACCGCGTGGCTCCTCCGGGTCGGGCCGGCCACGCTCACAGCCGGCCGGACACCTCGATCATATGCACCTTCCGCACGCTTCTCACCTGCATAAACACACCTTTGAGCCGCTCAAAGGCACACCTGGCGCAGTTAGCTGACCCACGTGCGGGGCACACTGGGGAGAGGATGCTCCGTCCTGTGCCGGCGTCTTCATACGCACTGGTGCTCGACGCCGGGTGCGTGCAGACTGCACCGCACGGGACGGCGGTCCCGTACGGAGCGACACACCGAGGCGCAAGGGGGCGGAACGTCATGGCGGAGCCGGAGTTCACGGCCACAGGCGTACGGATCGGGCGGCGGCTGCGCTCCCTCACCCGGGCCGGTCAAGTCCGCATCAGCGACGGCAGGTTCGAGCTGCTGACCAGTTACGGCAGGGAGATCGACAGCGCACCCGTGCAGACGGTGCGCGCGGGCAAGCCGTGGTTCGCCGCGGACGACCGTGCACTGGCCGAACTGAACGGCACGCGCTACCGGCTCACGCTCGCCGACCATGATCCGGCGCCCGGCGCGGCGGGTCCGCCCACGGTGCGCAAGTTCATCGACGCGGTGCGCAGGGCCTCAGGCCGTCAGCCCCGGGACTGAGCGGGGCCGGGGTGCCCGCGGGAGAGGGTGCGAGTTGCACGCCCGCACCCCCTGAGTCACTCTGGTCTCACATCACTCTGGGTTTACCGGCGATGACGCTGCGAACCAGCCCGCCGGCCACACAGCAGGCGGCAGACCACGCGGCCGCTGCTGGATCCGATCGTCGTCTTCTTCCGGACCGTAATTCGGGGAGTCGCAGCCGTGATCAGCCAGCCAAGCAGGTATTGCACGGTGGAGCTCCAGGCTCTGCCCGCGCGGATCGGCCAGGTCCGCAGAATCGTATCGGCGCAGTTGCGCTACTGGCATCTCGATCCGTTGATAGACCAGGCCGCGCTCGGTGTGACCGAGCTGCTGACCAACGTGCACCGGCACGCACAGCCGGACAAGGTGTGCACCGTGGAGATCGAGCTGCTGCTCGACCGCCTCACGGTCTCCGTGCACGACCACGACCCCCGCCTCCCCGTGGTGAACGACGCCGAGCCGTTCGAGACCTGCGGACGTGGCCTCGCCATGGTCGCCGCGGTCAGCGAGAGCTGGGGCGTGCGCCCGCACGGCGAGACGGGCAAGGTCGTCTGGTTCACCCTTCCGGCGCCATCGCAGGCGGCCGCGCTGCCCACGTACCCGGTGTACGGGGCGGCCACGGCGGGCCCGTTCGCGGACCTGGACACCGGCGCGCCGGATGCCCTGGCCGACGCGCCCGGACATGCTCCCGCCCGGTCGGCCGTTGTCGGCTGACCGGGCGGTGACAGGCCCCGCGTCCGTGACGTCGTACGTCACTCGGTGGCGATGGCACGCAGCACGTCCAGGCGTGCGGCCCGCCGCGCCGGACGCAGACCCGCGAGGGCTCCCGCCGCCAGGCCCACCAGGGCGACCACCGCGAGCTGCACCGGCGGCACCGCGAACGCGAAGGCACTGCTCGTCGCGCCGTCCGATGCCTTGACGAGGACCCAGCCGAGGAAGCCGCCGAGCGCCAGGCCGCCGGCCGTGCCGAAGGCGGCGACCAGCACCGACTCCCAGCGGACCATGGCCCGCAGCTGCGCCCTCGTCTGCCCGACCGCACGCAGCAGACCGAGCTCACGGGTACGTTCGTGGATCGCGAGGGTCAGCGTGTTGGCGATGCCGAGCAGGGCGATGAGGACCGCGAGCGCGAGCAGGGCGTAGACCAGCGTGAGCATCATGTCGATGCCGCCCGCAGCGGACTGCGCGTACGCGTCACGGGTCTGCACATCCGGGTTGCCGTACTCCTGGGCGGTCTTGGAGACCGCGGCCTCGCCGTCGCTCGCGCTCACTCCGTCCTTGAGCGTGACGGAGACGAGGCTGTCGGCGTCCTGCATGCGGTGCGGCGCCCAGGCCTCACGGGTGATGACGTAGTCGCCCGCGAGCTCCGACTGTCCGAACAGCGCGCGGACGGTGAAGGTGGCCTTCTTGCCGTCGGTGAAGGCGAGCTCCGCCTTGGATCCGACCTTCAGGTCCTGCTTCTCCGCCTCGGCGCGGGTGATCGCGATGCCGTTGGTGCCGAGGCCCTCCAGCGAGCCTTCGATCTTGCCGAGGTCGAAGGACTTGGCGAACGGGCCGGGGTCCGTGACGGTCAGCGCGCGCCCTTCCCCATTGACCTCTGCAGCGCCCTTGCCCAGGCCGACGGCGGTCTCCACCTCCGGCTGCCCGGCGAGCGCGGGGGCCAGCTTGGGGCTGAGTCCGCTGCCGCCCGCTCCGAAGCCGGGGGTGCTGATGGCGAGGTCGCCGGCGAAGGAGCGGTTCACCGTCTGGTCCATGGTCGCCTTCAGCGAGGCGCCGAAGACCGTGAAGAGCGAGACGACGGCGACGCCGATCATCAGCGCGCTCGCGGTGGCGGCGGTCCGCTTGGGGCTGCGCAGGGCGTTGCGCCGGGCAAGCCCGCCCGTGACGCCGCGCAGCCGGTCCAGGGGTCCGCCGAGAATGCGTATCGCCCGCGAGGAGGCGACGGGCCCGAGCACGACGAACGCGGCAAGCGCCAGGACCGCCCCGGCCCCCGCCAGCCACACGGACGGGCTGACGAGAACGCCGACGAGCGAGAGGCCTACGGCGGTGAGCGCGAGGACCGCGCCCGTGACGGAACGCCCCCGCGAGGCCCCGGAGTGGTCGACGGCCGTCTCGCGCAGCGCGGCCAGGGGTGCGGTGCGCCCGGCGCGGACGGCGGGCAGCAGGGCGGAGCCCAGACAGACCACGATGCCGACGGCCAGGGGCAGCAGCATCGACAGGCCGCTGATCACCAGGTCGCCCTCGGGGAAGGGGAATCCGATGGCCGGGAAGAGCGCCTGGAGCCCGGCCGCGATCCCGATGCCGCCCGCGAGGCCCGCAGCCGACGCCGCGACGGCGACCGCGCTCGCCTCGACGAGGGTGGATGCGGTGACCTGGCGGCGCGAGGCACCGAGCGCGCGGAGCAGCGCGTTCTCGCGGGTGCGCTGGGCGACGACGATCGCGAAGGTGTTGTGGATGCTGAAGGTGGCGACGAGGAGGGCGATGCCGGAGAAGACGAGGAGGAAGCTGGTGAAGAGCGTCAGGAACTGGCCGGAGATGTTGTCGGTGTTCTCCGCCGCCGATGCCTCACCGGTGATCGCCTCAACTCCCTTGGGGAGTACGGGACTCAGCGCGTCGACGAGTTCCCGCTCGCTCACGCCGGGTCCTGCCCGCACCTGGATGGACGCGGCCTCGCCGGGCTTCGGCGTCAGGTACTTCTCCGCGTCGGCCTGCGTCATGCCGGTGAACGTGGTCTGCGCCATGCCGTCCTCGCCACCGAAGGTCGCGAGGCCCACGATCGTCACCTTGACGGGGTCGGGGGTGCGCAGCGTGGTCATGTCGCCGATCTTCAGGTCGCCGGACTCGGCGGCGCCGCGGTTGACGACGACCTCGCCGGACTTGGCGGGCACGCGGCCGTCGGCCAGCTGGTAGGCGTTCAGTTTGCCGTCCGCGATCCAGTTGCCCGCGAGGGTGGGCGGGCCTTCGCCGCCGATGGGCTCGCGGTCCTTGCCCAGGAGCTGGCCCGCGCCCTGAATGCTGGGCGCGGCGGCCGCGACACCGTCGGTCCGCTCGATCTTCTCGACGAGCGAGGTCCTGACGGGCTGCCGGGTGCCCTGGCTGTCGTCGGGGGTGGTGATGGTGTCGGCGCTGCGGACGACGGCGTCGGTGCCGCTGGTCGCGTTGCCGAACATCGTGTCGAAGCTGCCGCGCAGGGTGTCGCCCATGACGAGCGTGCCCGCCAGGAAGGCGACACCGAGCATCACCGCGAGGAACGTACCCGCGAAGCGCCGCTTGTGGCCGCGCAGCGATGACAGGCTGATGCGCGCGGACGCGCTCAGGGAACTCATGACGGTGCCCCCTTGGTGCCGGGTGCGGCCGAGGTCTTCGTGGTCTTCGTGTCGAAGGCCTTGAGCCGGTCGAGGACCTTGTCGGCGGTCGGGTCCGCCATCCGGTCCACGAGCCGGCCGTCGGCCAGGAAGACGACCTCGTCGGCGTGGGCGGCGGCCACCGGGTCGTGGGTGACCATGACGACGGTGCGCTCCATCTGCCGTACGGCGCGGCCGAGGAGGCGCAGCACCTCCTCGCCGGAGCGCGAGTCGAGGTTGCCGGTCGGTTCGTCGGCGAAGACGACATCGGGCTGCCCGGCGAACGCCCGTGCCACGGCGACGCGTTGCTGCTGTCCGCCGGAGAGTTCGGCGGGCCGGTGGTGGAGGCGGTCGCGCAGGCCGACGACGTCGATGAGGGCGTCGGTCCACTCACCTCCGCCGCGCCGTCCCGCCAGGTCCATCGGGAGCGTGATGTTCTCGGCGACGGTCAGCGTCGGCACCAGGTTGAAGGCCTGGAAGACGAAGCCGATGCGGTCGCGGCGCAGCAGCGTCAGGCGCCGGTCGTCCAGGGTGCCGAGATCGGTGTCGCCGATGTGGGCGGTGCCCGATGTGAGGGTGTCCAGGCCCGCGGCGCAGTGCATCAGGGTGGACTTGCCGGAGCCCGACGGGCCCATGATCGCGGTGAAGCGTCCTGCCGGGAAGCCGACGCTCACCCCGTCCAGGGCCCGTACGGCGGTGTCGCCGCTGCCGTAGACCTTGACGGCATCGGTGACGCGGGCGGCGTCGAGCGTGGCGGTGCGCTGTCCGGTGGCGGTGCTCATGCCGCACCGCCCTTGGAGGTGCGGCCGAACTCCTCGTTCAGGACGGAGAGCCGCCGCCAGTACTCGTCCTCGTCGATCTCACCGGACGCGAAGCGCCGGCCGAGCACGGCGATGGGCGACTGCTCGTCGATGCGTACGTTCGGGTCGCCGCCAGCGCGCTGCCACGGTGCTCGGCGGCCGCGCCACACGGTGCGGCGCAGCAGGGTGATGACGCCGATGACGACGGCCGCCCAGATGAGCGGGAAGAACAGGATCCACGGGCCGGGCCCGCCGTCGAAGTGAGCCAGGGTCTGCATGGTGTCCATCTCCTCGGGAGCGAGTTCGCGATGCCCACGTGATGCGGTTCGCGATGTCTGTTCGCGGTGTCTGTGCGATGTATCGAGACTCGCTCTCCGAGGGGGTCCGAGTCGTCGTACGGCCAGCGGCAGCTCGCGTACCACGCGGGGAGTACGAGCGGCCGTCGGCGCTGCTCCCGGGGGAAGCCTGGACCTCTGTACCTACTAGTATGTACAGTGCGTTCATGAGCACTCCGGAGCGCCTGATCGAGTCCACCCGCGAGCTGCTGTGGGAGCGGGGATACGTCGGCACGAGCCCCAAGGCCATCCAGCAGCACGCGGGGGCCGGGCAGGGCAGCATGTACCACCACTTCGCCGGGAAGCCCGACCTCGCGCTCGCCGCGATCCGGCGTACGGCCGAGGAGCTGCGCGCCGCCGCCGATGCGGTCCTGGGCGGCGAGGGATCGGCGTACGAGCGCGTCGAGGCGTATCTGCTGCGCGAGCGCGACGTGCTGCGGGGCTGCCCGGTCGGGCGGCTGACGATGGATCCGGACGTCATCGCGAGCGACGAACTGCGCGCCCCGGTCACCGAGACGCTCGACTGGCTGCGGGGGCGGCTCGCCGGAATCGTCGAAGAGGGCCAGGAGCGGGGCGAGTTCGCGGCCGCGCTCGATCCGCGGGAGATCGCGGCGACGGTCGTCGCGACGGTCCAGGGCGGCTATGTGCTGGCCCGCGCCGAGGGATCACCCGCGGCCTTCGACTCCGGCGTACGAGGGCTGCTCGCGCTGCTGTCCTGCGCCACCTCGCCCTCCCGGTCGACGAGTTGAGCACGAGCTGTGCAGACAAGGAGCCATGGACCATGCATGCGATGCAGTACGAGATCACGCTGCCGGCCGACTACGACATGGAGATCATCCGCGACCGGGTAGCCGCCAAGGGCCACCTCCTGGACGACTACCCGGGGCTCGGCGCCAAGGCCTACCTGGTCCGCGAGCGCGGTGTCGACGGCTCCCCCGTGAACCAGTACGCGCCCTTCTACCTGTGGAACACCCCCGAGGGCATGAACTCCTTCCTCTGGGGCCCCGGATTCCAGGGCATCGTCGATGACTTCGGCCGCCCCGAAGTGCAGCACTGGACGGGTCTGGCCTTCGCGGAGGGGATCGCGTCCGCCGCCCCCGCCAAGGCCGCGATACGCCGCCGGATGCGGATTCCCGACCGCACTCCCCTGGGCCCTCTGGCCGTCGAACTCACCTACGAGGCCGAGCGGTTGGCGCGCCAGGAAGGGAACGTCTACGCGGCCGTGTCCATCGACCCGCGGACCTGGGAGGCACTGCACTTCTCCGTCTGGGACCACGCCTCCCCCAAGGGGGAGGGCGATGTGTTCCAGGTGCTGCACCTGTCGGCACCGGAGCGTGACCTGCTCCCCCGGGGCCGGCAGTGGTGAGCGGCGCGGTCCGCACGGTGCTCGGAGATGTCGCCCCCGAAGCGCTCGGCGTCTGCGACGCCCACGACCATCTCTACCTGACCAGCCCTCAACTCCCGGGCCAGGAGCTCGACTCGACCGCCCATGCGGCGCGCGAGCTCGCGGCCTTTCGGGCGGCAGGCGGCCGCAGCGTGGTGCAGTGGACGCCGTACGGCATGGGGCGGCGCGCCGGAGATCTGCCCGAGCTGTCCCGCACGACGGGTGTGCGGGTCGTCGCCGCGACGGGACTGCACCAAGCGGCCCACTACACACCGGAGTTGCTCGACCGGCTGCGCGCCGACGGCCTCGGCGCCCTGTTCGTGCGGGAGCTGGCCCTGGGCATCGGCGACACGGGCGTACGCGCCGGGCTCATCAAGGTCGCGGGCGGCTTCCACGGCCTGGACGCGCACGCACGCTGGACCATGGACGCGGCAGCCGAGGCCCACCGGGCGACGGGCGCGCCCATCGCCGTCCACCTGGAACTCGGCACCGGCGCCCTGGACGTACTCGACTTCCTGTGCGGTGAGTTGGGCGTCCCGCCGGGCCGGGTGATCCTCGGCCACCTGAACCGCTCCCCCGACCTCACCGTCCACCGGGAGGCCGCGAAAGCCGGCGCCCGGCTCGCCTTCGACGGCCCGTCCCGGGCGCACCACGCCACGGACTGGCGCATGCCGGACGCCGTACGCGCCCTGGCCGAGGCCGGGTTCGCCGATCAGCTGCTCCTGGGCGGCGACACGACGACAGCCGGGACGCGGTCGGTCGACGGCGGTCCGGGAATGCCGTATCTGCTGCGCCGGGTGCGGCCACGCCTCGAACTCGCGGCAGGAGAAGGCGTGGTGGAGCGGATGCTGACGACGAACCCGGCGCGGGCGTTCGCGACGGAGTGGACGTAGGGGCAGGGGAGGCCTCAGCCGTTCACCAGAGTGCGCTCCAGGAGGGGGAGCAGACGGTCCCAGTGGCGCTGCAGTGCACAGGCGCTGAAGGCGTCGGTGTCGGCCATGGTGAAGCCGTGGACGGCGTCGGGGTAGATCTCGGCGGTGTAGCCGACACCTGCCGCTTCCAGGGCCTGGGTGAGTTCACTGAGGTCCTCGGACGTCAAGTCGCCTTCGGCCAGGCCCAGATGGACCTGGGCGGCGAGCTCGGCGCCGCGGCGGTGTGGGCTGTCGGGGGCGTCGGTGACCAGGAAGCCGGGGTGGAATCCGGCGAGGGCGGACACCCGGTCGGGGTGGGCGGTCGCGGTGCGCATCGCCAGGGCGGCGCCCAAGCAGTAGCCGATCACGCCGACCGGTCCCGCGCTGACCTCGGGCCGGGCCGAGAGGAAGCTGAGGTAGGCGTCGGCGTCGCGCAGGACACGTTCGGTGGTGTGCGCCTCGACCAAGGGCATCAGCCGGTCGAAGACCGCGGGCCTGGCCTCTGCTCCGATGTACTCGGGAAGTTCGATCACCGGTGCCGGGCCCTGCCGGTAGTAGAGGTTGGGGACGAGTACGTAGTACCCGTGCCAGGCCAGTTCGCGGGCCATCTCCTTCAGCACGGGCCGCACGCCGAAGGCGTCCGGGTACAGCAGCACTCCGGGGTGCCGCTCACCCCCTTCGGGGAAGGCGGCGAAGGCGTCGGCCCGGCCGTCCGCGGTGGGTATCTGCAGTATCTCGCTGAGCAAGTTCATCCTTTCTTCGCTGATGCCAGTGCACAGTCTTCGGCGGGGTTCTCCGGGCCGGCCTGGCGGGGCTTCTCCGGGTTCGCCCGGTGGGGTCCTCCGGACTGACCCGAATCATGGAGATATCCATGATCATGGACATATCCAAGATCCACATCCGCGACTCTAATGCGGAAATCACCCTCCGTCCCCCGGCTTCGACCAGATGCCCGCCGGTCCTGCGCCCGATCGGCACGGAGGCCATACAAGCCCGGACCGGCGGACGCGGACGACGAAGTCGGGCCGACTCTCTCCGTGCCGCTCAGGAGCCTCACGGAGCTTTCCGGACGGGCCACGCCCCGCCTTCCCGGGCACCGACACTCCCGCCCCCTCACCTTTAAGTACCGGGCACCCCCGCGTCATCCTCCTCAGGTACGGCCCATCCCCTGAGGGTCAGCTCACCGCCCGCCCGAAGTCCGCCGCCAGGTGCGCGAGGAGCCGGGCCGGCGCGTCGTCCTGGACGGTGTGGCCCGCGCCGTCCACCCAGATCAGCTCGGCGTGCGGGATCCCGGCCTTGAGGAATGCGGCGAACTCCCCTGGCAGCAGGCGGTCTTCACGGCCCCAGATGATCCGGGTCGGCACGGACACCTCGCCGAGCAGCGGCTCCAGCTCGTCGGTCTGGGACTGGGCGAACTGGCGGTACTGCCGGTAGAAGGCGGCCTGGCCCCGCGCGCCGCGCCACGGGGCGAGGTAGGCGTCCAGGACGCCGGGCCCGTACCCGGTGTACGTCGCGTGGCGCAGGTGGCCGGCCACCAGCGCCTCGTGGGCGTAACCCGGCAGCCGCTCGAAGACGTGCGCGTTGTCGCGGATGAGCTTGAAGCAGCCCGTCCCCCACGCGCCGCCGCCGACCGCGTCGACCAGCGTCAGATCCCGGTACGCGGCGCCCTCCAGGAGCAGCGCCCGCAGGGCGACCGCCCCGCCCACGTCGTGCGCGACGACGCTGGGGCGCTCCAGGCCCCAGTGCTCGAGGAGCCGGGCGAAGTGCCTGCCCTGCGCGGTCAGGCCGACGTCCTGGCCGTCCCGCTGCTCCGACCGGCCGAAGCCCAGCAGGTCCCAGACGTAGACCTTGCGCGTGCGGGCCAGGGCGGGGGCGATCTCGCGCCAGATGTACGACGAGAAGGGGGAGCCGTGCAGCAGGACGAGAAGGGGGAGCCGTGCAGCAGGACGACCGGATCGCCTTCAGCTTCGCCTTCGCCGAACGACGCCCACCTCACGTATCCGTCGGACGTCTCGAACTTCTCGGCCAACTGCCAGTTCACCGGATGCCTCCCGTGAGTAGGGGGTTCGTGCCGCATTGCCTCGCCCTGGTCTCGAACGACGTTACCAGTAACTGTATTGAACCGGTAACGCCCATTCCCCGTATTGCACTGCTCGTTCCAAAACCTGTACGGTACCGACATGGCCCGACCGAGAACCTTCGACGAGGAGCGGGCCCTGGACGCGGCGATGCGCGCCTTCTGGGCGAACGGCTACGAGGCCACCTCGACCCAGGATCTGTGCGACGCCACCGGCCTGGGCCGCAGCAGCATCTACAACACCTTCAGCAGCAAGCACGACCTGTTCCAGCGGGCCCTGGCCCGCTACATGGACGCCATGACCGCCACCCAGGTCGAGATCATGGCCGACACGGAACGCTCGCCGATGGAGCGCATCCGCGCCCTGTTCACGCGGATCGTCGACTCCGAGTTCGAGTGCCGCGAGGACGGGCACAGCATCGGCTGCCTGACCGTCAACACGACCGTGGAACTCGCGGGGCGCGACCCCGCGGCCGCCGAGCTGCTCGCCCGCGATCTCGCGGTGCGCCTGGCCGCGTTCCAGGACACCATCCGCGCCGGACAGAGCAGCGGCGACATCACCTCCCCACGGGACGCGGCCGACCTGGCCCGCTTCCTGAACGCCGTCATCGGCGGCATGCGGGTCGCCGCACAGGGCGGCGCCGACCGCGCCACCCTGGAGGCCATCACGGAGACCGCGCTCGACGCGCTGACCCGCTAGCCACAACTGGCGCCCTTTCAGGCCGACTTGGGCCTCGCACTTTCAGTACGCCCTCGCGCGCTCTCGTACGCCCTTGTTTTGCACTGATCAGTACATAACTAACACCCGACAGGAGCAGCCCCATGCCCCGCGCCGTATACGTACTGGCCCTCGGCATCTTCGCCATGGTGACCAGCGAGTTCGTGGTCGCCGGACTGATGCCGCAGATGGCCGAAGGGCTCGACGCCACGATTCCGGAGATCGGCTACCTGATCACGGCCTTCGCCGCCGCGATGGCCATCGGCGGGCCCTTCCTCACCGTTGCCCTGCTGAAGATGCGTCAGAAGTCGGCGCTGGCCGTCCTGTTCGCCGTCTTCCTGGCGGGCAACGTGCTCGCCGCCCTCGCCCCGGACTACCGCACCATGCTGGTGGCCCGCGTGATCACCGGCATCGCCTCACAGGCCTTCTTCGGCGTCTCCATCTCCCTCGCCGCGAGCCTCACCCGCCCCGAAGTGCGCGGCAGGGCCATCGCGGTGGCCCTCAACGGGCTGATGCTCGGCACCCTTCTCGGCCTCCCGCTCTCCACCGTGATCGGTGAACACCTGGGCTGGCGCGCCGCGTTCTGGGCGATCACCGCTCTGACCGTCCTCGCCGCGATCGCCACCCTCGCCGGTGTGCCGTACGGGGAACGCGCCGACGACGGCGGCGGCCTCCGCCAGGAGCTGGGCGTCTTCCGCAGCCCCCGGCTCTGGCTGACGCTCACCACCAGCACCTTCATCATCGGCGCGACGTTCTCCGCCTTCAGCTACCTCAACCCGATCCTCACGGAGGTCACCGGTTTCGCCACGGGGACCGTTCCGCTGCTGCTCATCGCGTACGGCGCGGCCACCGTCGTCGGCAACACCGTCGTGGGCCGGTTCGCCGACAAGCACACGATCCCGGTCCTGCTCATCGGCCTGCTGCTCAATCTGGCGTTCCTCGTCGGCTTCGCCGCCTTCGCCCAACTCACCGTCCCCGCCGTGGTGTTCATGATGGGCATCGGCCTGGTCGGCGTCACCATGAACCCGGCCCTCGTGACCCGCGTCCAGCGCACCGGCAACGCCGGGCCGCTGGTCAACACCGTCCACTCCTCGTTCATCACGCTCGGCATCATCATCGCGACGTCCGTGGGCGGACCCGCCATCGATACGTTCGGACTGCGGGCGCCCCTGTGGATCGGCGCCGCGCTCGCCGCGCTCGGCCTCGTCAGCCTGCTGCCCGACCTGAAGCGGCGGCGGCGAGAAGCGCCAACCGCCCCTGCCACGGCCGTAGTCGAGGCGGCGGAACCCGCGAAGGTCCAGCCGATCTAGCCGAGCGCCCCGAGGGGGTCGTCGAGCACCGGCTGCCAGGCCAGCTCGGCGGCCCCCACCAGGCTGTTGTGATCCAGGGTGCAGGCCAGGATCGGTACGCCACCGCTGCGTCCCCACAGACTGCGGTCGGCCACGACGGCGCGCAGCCGCTCGGGGTCGGCCTCCAGGAGGGCGCGGTGCAGGCCGCCGAGGACGATCCGGTCCGGGTTGAGGATGTTCACCAGGCCCGCGAGGCCCAGGCCCAGACGGTCGATCAGCTCTTCGGCCGCCGCGCGGACCGAGGGATCCGCGGCCGCGTCGCGGAGCAGATCGCGGGCCTGCTGGAGCAGGCCCTCGGGCCCCGGTTCGCGCCCGGCGGCCGTCAGGAAGGCCAGCGGGTCCGTCTCGACGTCCAGGCAGCCCCGGCTTCCGCAGTGGCAGGGGCGGCCCTCGGGGTTGACGGTGAGGTGGCCGACCTCCAGGGCCAGGCCCGAACTGCCGGTGTGCAGACGGCCGTCGAGGACGAGCGCGCCCCCGACGCCCCGGTGGCCGGTCGCCACGCACAGCAGATCGCGGGCGCCGCGCCCGGCGCCGTGCCGGTGCTCGGCGAGTGCGGCGAGGTTGACGTCGTTGGCGGCGAACGCCGGTCCCGCGATCCCCGCGTCGCGTACGCAGTCGGCGAAGATCTGGCGGACCTGCGAACCCGCGGGCCAGGCGAGGTGCAGCGGGTTGAGCGCGGTGCCCTCCGGCTCGGCGACGGCGGACGGCACCGCGAGTCCCGCGCCGACGCACCGCCGTCCGGTCTCCCGCAGCAGCTGCGCGCCGGCGTCGATGACCGAGCCGAGCACCTGCGCCGGGTCGGCGTCGATCGTCTCGCAGCCGGGCGCGGTGGCGACGATCCGGCCGCCGAGCCCGACCAACGCCGCCCGGAAGCCGTCGGAGTGCACCTGTGCGGCGAGCGCCACCGGCCCGTCGTCCGCGATGGAAAGGCCGTGCGACGGCCGGCCCTGCGAGCCCGCGGGCGCGCTCGGCCGCGCGTCGATCCTGATCAGGCCGAGCGCCTCAAGCTCGGCGGCGACGGCCCCCGCGGTGGCGCGGGTGACGCCCAGCTCGGCGGTGAGCACGGCACGCGTCGGGGCCCGTCCGGTGTGGACGAGCTCAAGGGCGGGACCGAGCGCGCCGCGTCCTCGCTCGAGGCGCGTACGCGTGGACAGATCCCCTTCGGCGCGGGGGGCAGCCTTGCCGTTCATGAGGGCGAGTCTCCCATGATCCGTACGCGGCCTCGCCGTTCAGTCGCCATCTGCCCTTCCCCTGCCATTCGCCGAGTTCTCCCGCTGCCCTTGCCCGACTCCGGAGGCCGAACCGACAAGAACCAGCTTGTACGCGACCGGAGTGCACCCCTACTCTGACTTTGTGCCGCTACTAAACAAAACCACGTCCGCAGCGTCGCGGGCCACTCCCCCGGACCTCATCCGGCTCCGTGTCGTACTCACCGTCTTCTTCGCGCTCGACGGCTTCATCTTCGCCGGATGGGTCGTCCGCATCCCCGCCATCAAGGAGCAGACCGGCGCCTCGGCCAGCGACCTCGGGCTCGCGCTGCTCGGCGTCTCCGCGGGCGCCGTGATCACGATGATGCTCACCGGACGGCTGTGCCGCCGCTTCGGCAGCCACCCGGTCACGGTCGTCTGCGGCGTCCTGCTCTCGCTGAGCGTCGCGCTGCCGCCGCTCACCCACTCGGCGACGGCGCTGGGTGCGGTGCTGTTGCTCTTCGGAGCTTCCTACGGCGGGATAAATGTCGCCTTCAACAGCGCCGCCGTCGACCTCGTGGCCGCGCTCGGCCGCCCGATCATGCCCAGCTTCCACGCCGCCTTCAGTCTCGGCGGGATGATCGGCGCCGGGCTCGGCGGGCTGATCGCGGGCTCCCTCTCGCCCACCCGCCACCTGCTCGGCCTCACCGTGATCGGCCTGCTCGTCACGGCCTTCGCGGGGCGCGCCCTGCTGCGCCTCGAGCCCCCGGCGCCGCCACGTGGCGACCCGCGCGAGGACAGTGCCGCGCAACGCCTCACCCCCAAGACCCGCGGACTGGTGATCGTCTTCGGCCTGATCGCCCTGTGCACCGCGTACGGCGAGGGGGCGCTCGCCGACTGGGGCGCGCTCCACCTCGAACAGGACCTCAACACCCACCCGGGCGTGGCAGCCGCCGGATACTCGTGCTTCGCGCTCGCCATGACGCTCGGCCGCGCCACCGGCACGGCACTCCTCGAGCGGCTCGGCCAGACCCGGACCCTGGTCGCGGGCGGCGTGACCGCCGCCGCCGGCATGCTGCTCGGCGCGCTCGCTCCCTCCGCGTGGGCGGCACTCCTCGGCTTCGCCGTCACGGGCATCGGGCTCGCCAACCTCTTCCCGATCGCCGTCGAGCGCGCCGGCGCCCTGGCCGGATCCAGTGGTGTGGCCATCGCCTCCACGCTCGGCTACGGCGGCATGCTCCTCGGACCGCCCGCCATCGGGTTCATGGCGGACTGGTTCACGCTGCCCACGGCGCTCACCAGCGTGGCCCTGCTGGCCGGGGTGGCCGCCGCCATCGGCTTCACCACCCGCCGGGTCGTCACGTGATGCCGGGAGCGTGACCGTTGGGGTGCCGGACGTACATCCGTAGCGCCAGAGATACATCCGTAGCGCCAGACGTACATCCGTAGTGCCAGAGGTACATCCGTAGTGCCAGAGGTACGTCGAGACGACCCGCACCCCAGGACTTTCATCGACGGCTGAAAGTCCTGGCCCGGCTCAACCCTGCCTGCCTAGGCTCCACTCTCGGGTCCACGTGGACCTGGGACGCCGGGCGTGCCCGCTCCGGCTGACGTGCCGGGGAAGCGCATCCGCATGCGCATCGGGCGCAGCTGGAATTCCCGGGTCGAGAGCCGCGTGGCGACGGAGAGCCAAATGCTGCATGCGGAGACGGATTTACGCGTATCGCCACGGTCCAGCCCTGCACTCGTACATGCGTTTTCTGTCCGACTCCGGAGGCGGAGCCCGAAGACATGACCAATCACGAAGCCCTGTCGGCCCGCGAGGCCGCACCCGACGAGTTCCGCGACATGATGAGCGGATTCCCCTCCGGCGTCTCGGTGGTCACCGCCATCGGTCCGGACGGCCTGCCGCGCGGGATGACGTGCTCCTCCGTGTGCAGCGTCTCGCTGTCACCTCCGACGATCGTCGTCTGCCTGCGGCACGGGAGCCCGACCCTGGAGGCCGTGCTGAGCAGCGAGACCTTCGCGCTCAACCTGCTGCACTCCCGCGCGGAGTCGGTCGCCGTGCTGTTCGCATCGGGCGATCCGCGACGGTTCGACATGACGCCCTGGCACTCGGGTCCGGCGACGGGCAGCCCTCATCTGGTGCGGGACGCGCACTCGGTCGCGGACTGCGCGGTGACGCTCACCCAGCGGGTCGGCGACCACGTCGCGGTCTTCGGCCGTACGCAGCTGATCACCCGTCACCAGCAGCACTCTCCCCTGCTGTACGGCCTGCGTGAGTTCCGCCCGTGGGCGGCCACGTGATCCGCCATCCTTAGCTCCGAACTGTCGATCGGCAGCGGGCGGCCCTGACGACTGCCAGAGGCCGATCAGCGATGAGGGTCAGTGGCCGATCAGCATGGCGTCAGGCGGTCTCGAGAGAGTGTCGTACGGGGTGCCATCCCGTACTGACACCGCCTCCAGACCGCCTTCGAGAGGTAGTTCATGCAGAGGATCCACTTCGACAGCGGAGACCTGCTTCGGGTCAGCCTCAGGGCCACGGCCGGGGCGGCCGTCGAGACCGCGCTCGCCCGGCACCAGCTCACCGTGGGCGGCGGCACCTGTTCCGCCGTGTGGCGTCGGCAGGCCGCGGCAGGCCTTCCGAAGCGGGCGTACACATCGCCCGCCGGTTCGCCGCCCGGGGATCCGGAGATCCCGACCGGGACGGGCCTGTCCGGCGACGGCATGCTGCCGGAGGTGTGGCGTCGGGCCGTCGCGCCCTACTGGGACCGGCTGCTGGGCCATCTGGAAGCGGAGTGCGACGCCCGCGGGCGCGTCGCGATGACGGGCGGCGTCCAACAGCTGCTGGCGACGCTGCACCCGAGGATCACCTGGCAGAACCCGGTGCTGAGGGTCCCCGGCGGCCCGGACGAGGACGTCCACCTGGACGGCCGCGGCCTGGTGCTGTGTCCGTCCGTGTTTCTCAGCCACCGCCCCGGGATGGTCATCCGTCCACACCCGGACGACGACCCGCGCGACGCACGGGCGCTTCTCGTCTTCGGGGTATCGCTGGACGCACGCGTCGCCGAGCGGATCTGGAGGGCGCCGCGGCGATCGCAGCCCGCCTCGCTGAACGCGCTGGTCGGCCGCACCCGCGCCGCCGCGCTCCGGGTCCTGCGGGTGGGCTGCACCACCAGCCAGCTCGCCGACCGCCTCGGCATCTCAGCGGCCGGGGCCAGCCAGCACGCGTCGGTGCTGCGCGAGGCGGGCCTGATCACCACGCACCGCTTCCGCAACACGGTGCTGCACACCGTGACCCCGCTCGGCATCGCCCTCCTCGACGGCCACGACTCCGGCTCGCACCCGAGGACGGGCGCGACGTCCCGCCTCGCCGCCGTCCCGTCCCTGAGCGCGATCCGACCCGAAGCGGCAGGCGCGGCCAGGCTGACGACACCCGGCCCACCGCGCCGCCGAGGGCCCGCACTCGGCTGAACCTCCCGCCGGGAGCACGACCCCGGATCCGCTCGAGGACAGGCGCGATGTCCCGCCTCGCCGCCGTCCCCTCGCCCAACGATCCGGCTCGAAGCCGCCGGCACGGCCAGGCTGACGACACCCGGCCCACCGCACCGCCAGGGGCCCGCACCCGGCTGAACCTCCCGCCGGGAGCACGACCCCGGATCCGCTCGAGGACAGGCGCGATGTCCCGGCTCGCCGCCGTCCCCTCGCTCAACGCGGTGCGACCCGCAGCCGCAGGCGAACCTTCGGCCGGGAGCACGACTCCGGCTAGCACCCGAGGACGGGCGCGATGTCCCGGCTCGCCCCGTCCCGTCCCTGAGCGCGATCCGACCCGAAGCCGCCGGCACGGCCAGGCTGACGACACCCGGCCCACCGCACCGCCGGGGGCCCGCACCCGGCTGCCCCGTTATCTTCTTCGCGGTTCCGCAATGGGACCGCTGGCCTCCGGGCCCGGCATGACTGTTGCCCCCTGTCGAACCGATGACCTGGGGGGTGGTGTCACCGGGCCCGAGAGGCGCCGTTGGAGA
>NZ_SRIC01000098.1 GCF_004684775.1 Streptomyces sp. MZ04 | reverse complement strand
CGGCATACGAGATTCATGAGCGTCTCGTGGGCTCGGAGATGTGTATAAGAGCCAGGCCGGGCTCGGCGGGCCCGGCCGCGATCGGGTGGTCGCCGGGCCGCGCGGCGGGGCGCGTAGCGCCGGAGCCAGGCGTGGCGGAGCTGGGCTCGGTGTGGCCGGGCTCGGCGGGCCCGGCCGCGATCGGGTGGTCGCCGGGCTGCTCGGCGGGGCGCGTCGCGCCGGAGCCAGGCGTGGCGGAGCTGGGCTCGGTGTGGCCGGGCTCGGCGGGCCCGGCCGCGATCGGGTGGTCGCCGGGCCGCGCGGCGGGGCGCGAAGCGCCGGAGCCGGGCGCGGCGGGCCCAGGCGGGACGGGCTCGGACTCGACGGGGCCAGGTTCGACGGACCCCGGCTCGGTGGGCGCGGCAGGCCGGGGTGCGTCCCCAGACGTCGGCCGCGGTGTCTCCTCGGCGGGGTTCCGCCGCGGGGACTCCTCACGTGCCTCGGGGCGTGCGGTGTCGTCGGCGGACTGCAGCTCCGGCTTCGCGGCGGCCGGCGTGGTTTCGGGCCCCGGCCGTGCGGTGCCGGCCGTGGTGTCCGGTTCGCTCCGGGGCCCCGCCGCGTCCGCCGGACGCGGCGGCTTCGCGTGGTCGGCGTCCGGCCGTCGGCCGTCCGTGCCGTCGGACCGCGGCCTGCCGCTCCCGCCGCTTTCGTCCACGATGTCCCCTCGTTCGAAGCGTCCCTCGCCCCTGTCCGGCGCGGTACACGCACGATCATGCAGGGCGAGAGGGTCTGTCGTCGATGGTATGCGGCCGTTGTCAGTGGCGGGTCGTAGGGTCTGTCCTCATGGAAACCAGCACCGACGGTGCCGTGGCGGCCGTGCGCCCGGCGTCGCTGTCGCCCTCGCGCGCCAGCGACTTCATGCAGTGCCCGCTGCTCTACCGGTTCCGGGTGATCGACAAGCTGCCGGAGAAGCCCAGCGAGGCGGCGACACGCGGCACGCTGGTGCACGCCGTACTGGAGCGGCTTTTCGACGCCCCGGCCGGTGAGCGGACCGCGCCGCGCGCCAAGGCGCTGATCCCGGGGCAGTGGGACAAGCTGCGGGAGTCGAGACCTGAGCTGACGGAGCTGTTCGCGGACGACGAGGAAGGCCGGCGGCTCGCGCGCTGGCTCGCGGACGCGGAGAAGCTCGTCGAGCGGTGGTTCACCCTGGAGGACCCCACGCGCCTCGAGCCCGCGGAGCGCGAGCTGTTCGTGCAGGCCGAGCTGGAGTCGGGGCTGAAGCTGCGCGGCATCATCGACCGGGTCGACGTGGCGCCCACGGGTGAGGTGCGGATCGTCGATTACAAGACGGGCAAGGCACCCCGCCCCGAGTATTCGGAGGGCGCGCTCTTCCAGATGAAGTTCTACGCCCTGGTGGTGTGGCGCCTGAAGGGCGTGGTCCCGCGCCGCCTCCAGCTCGTCTATCTGGGCAGCGGCGACGTCATCACGTACGACCCGAGGACCGAAGACCTCGAGCAGGTCGAGCGGAAGCTGCACGCGCTGTGGGAGGCGATCACGCTCGCCACCGAGACGGGCGACTGGCGGCCGCGGCCGACCAAGCTCTGCGGCTGGTGCGACCACCAGGCCGTATGTCCGGAATTCGGCGGGACTCCCCCGCCGTACCCGCTTGCGGTGAGGGTGCCCGAGTCCGGCGAGGGCGCGCAGGGCAGAATGGGGCCGGGCTAGCGAAGGAGAGTTACGTGGCGATCCGTGTCCTACTGGTCGACGACCAGCCACTGCTGCGCACCGGCTTCCGGATGATTCTGGAGGCCGAGCAGGACGTCGCGGTCGTCGGCGAGGCCGGAGACGGCCTGCAGGCTCTCGACCAGGTGCGGGCGCTGCAGCCCGACGTGGTCCTGATGGACATCCGCATGCCGCGGATGGACGGTGTCGAGGCGACCCGGCAGATCACCGGGCCCGGCCGGGACGGCCCGGCGAAGGTCCTGGTCCTGACCACCTTCGACCTCGACGAGTACGTGGTGGAGGCGCTGCGCGCGGGCGCCAGCGGCTTCCTGCTCAAGGACGCCCCGGCGAACGAGCTGGTGCAGGCGATCCGGGTGGTCGCGTCCGGCGAGGCGATGCTCGCGCCGAGCATCACCCGCAGGCTCCTCGACAAGTACGCGGGGCATCTCCCGTCGGGCGACGAGCCCGTTCCGGACACCCTGCACACGCTCACGGAGCGCGAGGTCGAGGTCCTGAAGCTGGTGGCCCGCGGCCTGTCGAACGCGGAGATCGCGGCGGACCTGTTCGTCAGCGAGACGACGGTCAAGACGCATGTGGGCCATGTACTCACCAAGCTGGGCCTGCGCGACCGGGTGCAGGCGGCGGTGTACGCGTACGAGAGCGGTCTGGTGCGTCCCGGCGCACAGTAGCGGCGGCCGGAAGCGAACGACGAAGGTGGCCGTCCCCGGCAGGGGGCGGCCACCTTCGTCTCTGCACCGAAGGGATCAGCCCTTGCTGATCTCCCAGAAGCGGAACACCGTGGACGCGTCGAGGCAGGACTCCACGCCGTACACGTCGTCACGGATCACGGCGTACTGCTTGGCCTGCCAGACCGGCAGGATCGGCAGCTCGTTCGCGACCGTGTCCTGGAGCCTCGCGTAGTCCTTGTCGGTCTTGGTGCGGTCGCTCTGGGCCGCGGTGCCGGGGATGATCTTCCCGGTGATGTCGCTGTTCGTGTAGCCGTTGTCGAGGACGTTGCCCTTGCCGAAGAACGGCTGCGTGAAGTTGTCCGGGTCCGGGTAGTCCGGCACCCAGCCCTTGACGTACACGCCGTACTTGCCGGCCTTGATGTCCTTCTCGTACTGCTTGAACTCGATGGACTTCACGTCGGCGTCGAACAGGCCGCTCTTGTTGAGCTGCTTGGCGATCGCCTTCAGCTCCTGGTCCGTCGAGGGGCCGTAGCGCGAGGGCGTGGACCAGAGCGTGAGCTTGACCTTGCCGCTCAGACCCTCGGCGCGCAGCGCGGCCTCGGCCTTGGCGCGCTGCGGGCGGGCGCCGTACGTGTCGAAGAAGGCGGTGTTGTGACCGCCGATGCCGGCCGGGACGATCGAGTACAGCGGCGTGGCCGTGTCCTGGTAGACCTCCTTGACCAGGGCGTCCCGGTCCAGGAGATAGGCCATGGCCTTGCGGACGCCGAGCCGGCCGGCGACCGGGTCCTTCATGTTGAAGACCAGGTGCTGCACCTCGGCGCTCGTGCCCTCGACGACGTCGATGCTCTGGCTCTCGCTGGAGGTGTCCTGCTCGATGTCCGCGACGTCGGAGGCGGCGAGGCCTCGGTAGGCGATGTCGACCTTGTTGTCCAGGATCGCCTGCTTCAGGCTCTTCCGGTCGTTGTGGAAGAACTTGATGGTGACGCCCTGGTTCTTCACCTTGGCGGTGCCCTTGTACTCGGGGTTGACCGAGAACACCGCCTTCTCCTTGGTGAAGGAGTCGAGCTTGTACGGCCCCGAGCCGGTGGCCTGGGCGTCTCCGCGCAGCGCGTTCATGTCGTACGAGCGGTGGTCGACGATGGACCCGGCGCCGGACGCGATCTTGCTGGGGAAGGTCGCGTCGGGGTACTTGAGCTTGAAGACGACGGTCTTGGTGTCCGGCGTCTCGACGCGGTCGAGCATCGGGAACATGATCGCGGGACCGGCTTCGTCGTCGATCGTGCTCATGCGGTCGAAGGAGTATTTGACGTCCTTCGAGGTCAGCGACTTGCCGTTGCTGAACTTGAGGTCGTCACGGAGCGTGCACTTGAAGACCTTGGCCTCCGTGTCGGTGAAGCCGCACTCCTTGGCGGCCTCCGGCTCCGGCTCCGTGGCCCCGTTCGGGAAGCTCATCAGGGACTGGAAGACGTTGTTGAAGAGCAGCCACGACCCCGGGTCGTAGCCGGAGGCCGGGTCGGTGGCCAGGATGTCGTCCGACATCCCCACCACGACCCCGTCACCGGATTCCCCCGCATCGCCCGTCTCCGAACCGCAGCCGGTCAGCAGGGCGGCGGCCAGCCCTCCCGTAAGAGGAAGGGTCAGCCACTGGTTACGCAATTTCACGTACGTGCCTTGTCGTTGATGTCCATCGGTGGAGCGGAGCCCGGCGTTCGCTGTGCGCTGCCGGTGCGGGCGGAGGTCAGCCCCTCACACCGCGGCCGAGCTCCCACAGCTGCAGGTTCGACGAGGAGTTGAGGGCCCACTCGACACCGGTGATGTCGTCGCGGGCGGCGATGTACTGCTTGCCCTGCCACAGGGGAAGCACCGGCACGTCCTCGGCGACGATGTCCTGGATCTTCTTGATGCTCTTGGAGGCGGTGAGCCGGTCCGCCTCGCGGCGGGAGTGCGGGATCAGCTCTTCGTTGATGGTGCTGTTGACGTACGGCGAGCCGAGGAAGTTGTTCTTGTCGAGGAACGGCGCGAGGAAGTTGTCGGCGTCGGGGAAGTCGGGGAACCAGCCCATCCCGTAGACGTCGTACGCGCCCTTCTGCTCGGCCGGGCGGAAGGTGCTCCACGGCGCGCCCTTGATCGACACGTCGAACAGGCCGCTGTCGTTCAGCTGCTTTTGCAGCAGCTCGAACTCCTTCTTGGTGGCCGGGCCGTAGTGGTCGGTCGTGTAGTGCAGGGTGAGCTTCACCGGGGTGGTGATGTCGGCCCGCTGCAGCAGGGCGCGGGCCTTGGCCGGGTTGGGGTTGCCGTACTTGTTGAAGAACGAGTTGGTGTGCCCCGTGACGGTGGTCGGCACCAGCGAGAAGAGCGGCTCGGCGGCGGTTCCGTACACGCCGGACGCGAGGGCGCCGCGGTCGACGACCTGCGCCATGGCCTGACGGACGGCCTTGGACTTGACGGTGCTCGCGTCCGTGTTGAAGCCGAGGTAGCGGATCTCGAGGCCGGGCATCTCGACCAGCTCGATGTTCTTCGACGGGGCCTCGTCGAGCTTCTTGATCTGCTCGGGCGACATGGTGCGGGTCATCATGTGGATGTCGCCGCTCTCGAGCGCCTTGCCCATGGCCTCGGTGGAGGCGTAGCTGCGCAGCTCGATCGTGTCGCTCTTGGTCGTCAACGCGCCCTTGTAGTTGGGGTTCTTGGAGAACACCGTCTTGACGAGCTGGTCGTCCTTCACCTCTTGCTTGGCGGTGTAGGGGCCCGAACCGTCGACGTCGAAGCCGTCGCGCAGCTTGTTCTTGCTGTAGTGGTCCGAGCTGATGATGCCCGCCGTGGGCGTGGCCAGCTTGTACGGGAACGTCGCGTCGGGGCTCTTGAGGTGGAAGACGACGCCGCGGTCGCCCTGCGTCTCGATCGCGTCGACGTTGGCGACCAGACCGTCGGATCCGCTGGGGCTCTTGATCTTGATGTCGCGCACGCGCTCGATGGAGAACTTCACATCGGCGGACGTCAGCGGCGAGCCGTCGGCGAACTTCAGGCCCTTGCGCAGCGTGCACTCGTAGCGCTCGTTGCCGGTGTCGGTGAAGCCGCACCTCTCGGCGGCCTCCGGCTCCGGCTCGCCGTCGCCGCGCGGCATGATCATCAGCGTCTGGAGGGTCTGGCGCAGGACGCTCCAGGAGCCCGCGTCATACGCGTACGCCGGGTCGAAGGGCGCCGGAACCTCGGCTGAGGTGGCGAACCGGTCCGTGGTGCCGACGGCGATCGCGTCGCCGTCTCCCCCTCCACCGCCCGCTCCGCCGCACGCGGCGAGCGCGGGGGCGAGCAGACCTATGACGGCCGGCAGCACCAAAGTCTTACGGTTCATGCTCGACGTTCTCCAGAGCTGTTGAATCCCGCACGAACCGGCAACTAGGGGTGGGGTCAGCCGGTTCTTGGGGGGTGGGGCGATGTTCTCGCGACGACACTAGTCCGCACCACCACAAGCACCGGAAGGGGCCGGAGTTGACCCTCAATCACGCAGCGAAACCGGGCGCGGACACACCGATAACCCAACACCGGAAGGATTCGTGCAGGTTCCCCTGAATCAGGACACAACGACACGCCACAACCGGTGCATTTCGGCGCCCCCGCACAGCCCCGGCCGACTGTCGACCCCCCATCGAGTGGGAAAGGTCACATCTGCGGCGCTTCAGCGATTTTCAGCCATCAGGCCTTGCAGGAAAGGCAGGTTGACGTGTTCGAGCGAGGGGACGACGGTCCTGCCGGACGCCGGGACGATCGGCGCGACGGACGGTACGGCGACCACCCGGCAGCCCGCCGCCTCGGCTGCGGCGACACCCGTCGCGGTGTCCTCGATGACGGCGCATCTGGCCGGTTCCGCACCGATACCGGCCGCCGCGAGGAGATAGGGGTCCGGGTGCGGCTTGGTCCGCGTCACCTCGTCGCCCGCGATGGTCAGCACGAAGTGGTGGGATCCGATCGAGTCGAGTACGCGGTCGATGATGCGCCGGTGGGACGCGGACACCAGCGCCATCGGCACCTCGTGCGCGGCGAGTTCGGCGAGCAGCCTGGCGGCGCCCGGCATCAGCGGCAGGGCGCGGCTGATGCGGCCCTCGAAGCCGTCGTTGAGCAGCACGGTGAGCTCGGCGAGGGTGATGTCCGCGCCGGTGGACTCGATGAGGAAGCCCGCACTGCGCGTCATGGGGCCGCCGACGACCACATCGCGCCAGGCCTCGTCGAGTGTGTGTCCGAGTGCGGCGAAGACCTCGACCTCGGCGTCCCACCAGAAGCCCTCGGTGTCGACGAGGGTTCCGTCCATGTCGAGAAGAACGCCCTGCAGCGCGGAGCCTTCGGCCGTTCGGGTGCCGAGCGCGGGAACCGTACTGGTCATGCGACCACACCTTCCATAAGGGACGAGAAGGCCGGTTGCCCTCTTCTGACAGAAAGGCAACCGGCCTGCACTGGACCGACCAGTGTACGACTGTGGCGGATCAGCGCGCGTTGAAGTATTTGGCCTCGGGGTGGTGGATGACGATGGCGTCGGTGGACTGTTCGGGGTGCAGCTGGAACTCCTCGGAGAGCTGGACCCCGATCCGCTCCGGCTCCAGGAGCTCGGCGATCTTCGCGCGGTCCTCCAGGTCGGGGCAGGCGCCGTAGCCGAGCGAGAAGCGCGCGCCGCGGTACTTCAGGTCGAACATGTCCTCGACGTTCGCGGGGTCCTCGCCTCCGAAGCCGAGTTCGGCGCGTACGCGTGCGTGCCAGTACTCGGCGAGCGCCTCGGCCAACTGGACGGACAGGCCGTGCAGTTCGAGGTAGTCGCGGTACGAGTCGGCCGCGAACAGCTTGGCCGTGGCCTCACCGATCTTCGAGCCGACGGTGACGACCTGCAGGCCGACGACGTCGACCTCGCCGGACTCCTCCGGTCGGAAGAAGTCCGCCAGGCACAGGCGGCGGCCGCGGCGCTGACGCGGGAAGGAGAAGCGGGTGCGCTCCGAGCCGTCGTCGTTCAGGAGGATCAGGTCGTCGCCCTTGGAGACGCACGGGAAGTAGCCGTGCACGACGGCCGCTTCCAGCATGTTCTTGGTGTGCAGCTCGTCCAGCCAGCCGCGCAGGCGCGGGCGCCCCTCGGTCTCGACGAGCTCTTCGTACGTGGGTCCGTCGCCGGTGCGTGCCTGCTTCAGGCCCCACTGGCCCTTGAAGAGGGCACCTTCGTCGAGCCAGCTCGCGTACTCCTTGAGCTGGATGCCCTTGACGACGCGGGTGCCCCAGAACGGCGGCTCGGGAATGGGGTTGTCGACGGCGACGTCCGAGCGGGCGGGGCCCTCGTCCTCGTTGACCTCCAGGACGGCGGCGGATGCCTTGCTCTGGACACGGCGCTGTTTGAGTTCGGGGAGGGTCGCTCCGGGGACTCCGCGCTTGACCGCGATGAGGGCGTCCATCAGGCGCAGGCCCTCGAACGCGTCGCGGGCGTAGCGCACTTCGCCCTCGTAGATCTCGTGCAGATCCTGCTCGACGTACGCACGGGTGAGCGCGGCGCCGCCGAGGATCACCGGGAAGTCGGCCGCCATCTTGCGCTGGTTGAGCTCCTCCAGGTTCTCCTTCATGATCACCGTCGACTTCACCAGGAGACCGGACATGCCGATGACGTCGGCGCGGTGCTCCTCGGCGGCGTCCAGGATCGCGGCGACGGGCTGCTTGATGCCCAGGTTGACCACGTTGTAGCCGTTGTTGGACAAGATGATGTCGACCAGGTTCTTGCCGATGTCATGGACGTCGCCACGGACCGTGGCCAGCACGATCGTGCCCTTGCCCTCCGCGTCCGACTTCTCCATGTGCGGCTCGAGATGAGCCACCGCGGTCTTCATGACCTCGGCCGACTGCAGCACGAACGGCAGCTGCATCTGCCCGGAGCCGAAGAGCTCACCGACGACCTTCATGCCCTCAAGGAGGATGTTGTTGACGATGTCGAGAGCGGGGGTGTCCTGCAGGGCCTCGTCGAGGTCGGCCTCCAGGCCGTTCTTCTCACCGTCGATGATGCGCCGCTGCAGGCGCTCGTCCAGCGGCAGAGCGAGGAGTTCCTCGGCCTTGCCCGCCTTCATCGACTTGGTGGAGACGCCCTCGAACAGCTCCATGAGCTTTTGCAGCGGGTCGTAGCCCTCGGCGCGCCGGTCGTAGATCAGGTCATGCGCGACCTTCACCTGCTCGTCGTCGAAGCGCGCGATCGGCAGGATCTTGGACGCGTGCACGATCGCCGAGTCCAGGCCCGCCTTGACGCACTCGTCCAGGAACACCGAGTTCAGCAGCACGCGGGCGGCCGGATTGAGGCCGAAGGAGATGTTGGACAGGCCAAGGGTGGTCTGCACGTCCGGGCGGCGGCGCTTCAGCTCCCGGATCGCCTCGATCGTGTGGATACCGTCCTTGCGGGACTCTTCCTGACCGGTGCAGATGGTGAAGGTCAGGGTGTCGATGAGGATGTCCGACTCGTGGATGCCCCAGTTGCCGGTCAGGTCGGCGATCAGCCGCTCGGCGATGGCGACCTTGTGCTCGACGCTGCGGGCCTGGCCCTCCTCGTCGATGGTCAGCGCGATCAGCGCGGCGCCATGCTCCTTGGCCAGGGCGGTGACCTTCGTGAACCGCGACTCCGGGCCGTCCCCGTCCTCGTAGTTGACCGAGTTGATGACCGCACGGCCACCCAGCTTCTCCAACCCGGCCTGGATCACCGGGAGTTCGGTGGAGTCCAGAACGATCGGCAGGGTGGAGGCAGTCGCGAAACGGCCCGCGAGCTCCGCCATGTCGGCGACGCCGTCGCGGCCCACGTAGTCCACGCACAGGTCGAGCATGTGCGCGCCCTCGCGGATCTGGTCGCGCGCCATCTCCACACAGTCGTCCCAGCGGCCCTCGAGCATCGCCTCACGGAACTTCTTCGACCCGTTGGCGTTCGTACGCTCACCGATCGCCATGTACGCCGTGTCCTGGCGGAACGGCACCGTCTGGTAGAGCGACGCGGCGCCCGGCTCGGGATGCGGCTCGCGGGTGGCCGTCTGCACGCCGCGTACGCGCTCGACGACCTGGCGCAGGTGCTCGGGGGTGGTGCCGCAGCAGCCGCCGACCAGGGAGAGGCCGTATTCGCGTACGAAGGTCTCCTGGGCGTCGGCCAGCTCGGCCTCGGTCAGGGGGTAGTGGGCGCCGTCCTTGCCCAGGACCGGCAGGCCCGCGTTGGGCATGCAGGAGATCGGGACGCGCGAGTGGCGGGCCAGATAGCGCAGGTGCTCGCTCATCTCGGCCGGGCCTGTGGCGCAGTTCAGGCCGATCATGTCGATGCCGAGCGGCTCCAGGGCCGTCAGGGCGGCGCCGATCTCGGAGCCGAGGAGCATCGTGCCGGTGGTCTCGACGGTGACCGAGCAGATCAGCGGGAGGTTCGTGCCCGTGGCTTCCAGGGCGCGGCGGGCGCCGAGGATCGCGGACTTCGTCTGGAGGAGGTCCTGGGTGGTCTCCACCAGGAGCGCGTCGGCGCCGCCCGCGATCATGCCCTCGGCGTTGATCTGGTAGGCGTCGCGCAGCACCGTGTACGGGGCGTGGCCGAGCGTCGGGAGCTTGGTGCCTGGGCCCATCGAGCCGAGGACCCAGCGCTGCTGCCCGGTCTTCTCGGTGAACTCGTCGGCGACCTCGCGGGCGATGCGGGCGCCGGCCTCGGAGAGCTCGAAGTTCCGCTCGGGGATCTCGTACTCGTTCAGGGCGGCGTAGTTCGCACCGAACGTGTTCGTCTCGACACAGTCGACACCGACGGCGAAGTACTCCTCGTGGACCGAGCGGACGATGTCCGGGCGGGTCACGTTGAGGATCTCGTTACAGCCCTCGAGCTGCTGGAAGTCGTCGAGCGTGGGGTCCTGTGCCTGGAGCATCGTGCCCATCGCGCCGTCGGCCACCACCACACGGGTGGCGAGGGCTTCGCGGAGGGATTCGACTCGGGTCCCGTCGTGGAGACCGGACGAGGGGGTCGGCAACGAGGCCATGAAAGAGCTCCCTGAGGTGCGACGGCTGTCGGCTTTGCGCTTCGGTTGGAGGCGCACTCGGTCAGGGTAGCCGGACGAAGGTCCAAAGCGCTCAGGTGTTCACGTGCCGGACGCCGGGCCTCGACCACCCCCCGTCGGAGCTCAGGGGGCGATCGCGTAGAACGAGGGGGGAAACGGCGAGAAACACCGCTGCCGCTCATTAGCGGGAGGTCGACAACGACCGATAGTGTTCAGCATTGTCGAACGTTGGTATCTGAAGGGGACGGAGGAAGGGGCTGCGATGGCACGCAACATCCAGTCGCTCGAGCGGGCCGCCGCGATGCTGCGGCTGCTCGCGGGCGGAGAGCGACGGCTCGGCCTCTCGGAAATCGCTTCCGCCCTTGGCCTGGCCAAGGGCACGGCCCACGGCATTCTGCGCACCCTGCAGGCGGAGGGCTTCGTCGAGCAGGACTCCGCGTCGGGCCGCTATCAGCTCGGCGCCGAACTGCTGCGCCTGGGCAACAGCTATCTGGACGTGCACGAGCTGCGGGCCCGCGCCCTGGTGTGGACCGACGACCTGGCCCGCTCGAGCGGGGAGAGCGTCTACCTCGGCGTGCTGCACCAGCAGGGCGTCCTGATCGTGCACCACGTCTTCCGGCCCGACGACAGCCGCCAGGTCCTGGAGGTGGGCGCCATGCAGCCGCTGCACTCCACGGCGCTGGGCAAGGTGCTCGCCGCGTACGACCCGGTGGCGCACAGCGAGGCCGCCGAGGCCGACTGGCAGACCTTCACCTCGCGCACCGTCGTCGACCCCGACGACTTCGAGGGCGTACTCGATCTGACCCGCGCGCGCGGGTACGCGGCCGACGTCGAGGAGACCTGGGAGGGCATCGCCTCGGTGGCGGCCCCCATTCACGACCGGCGCCGCATGCCGGTCGGCGCGGTCGCCATCACGGGCGCGGTTGAGCGCGTCCAGAAGGACGGCGAACTCCGGCCTGACCTGATCGCCGCCGTACGGGATTGCGCCCGCGCCGTATCGCGCGACCTGGGCGCCGGGCGCTTTTAGCTCCGCCGGCAGGCCGGTCACCTGCGGGTCCGTCGTGGCTGGTCACGCAGTTCCCCGCGCCCCTTACGGGGCCCTCCACACCCCCCTGCTCAACATGCAAGGGGCACCCTTCTGCGCGACCATCGTTGGACCGCGTTTCGCCCCGTGGTGACCGATAACCCTGAACGATCAATAACGATCGTGTTTTCAATAACGGAACTCTTGACGAGCAAGTAACCCCGGGGTGAGACTCGCGTCCATCGGTCGGCATTGTCGAACACCTACCGGCATTACGCGCTAGAGTGTCGCAAGGCCAAGGGCCGGCAAGGACCTCACTTGAGGTCGCGGACCACCGGAGGGACCCGGGGTTCGCCTTCCCCTGGACGAAGGACAAAGGAGTCGCGGGTGTCCAGCTCCGACATCTTCATCGGCGAGACCATCGGTACCGCCCTACTCATCCTGCTCGGCGGCGGCGTCGTCGCCGGAGTCGTACTCAAGCGTTCGAAGGCCAAGGACGCCGGGTGGCTCGCCATCACCTTCGGTTGGGGCTTCGCCGTCCTGACCGGCGCCTACATGGCGGGGGGCGTCTCCGGCGCCCACCTCAACCCGGCCGTCACCATCGGCCTCGCGATCGAGGGCGGCACCAAGTGGAGCGATGTACCGCTCTACCTGGTCTCCGAACTGCTCGGCGCGATGATCGGCGCCTTCCTGGTGTGGGTCGCCTACATGGGTCAATTCCAGGCCCACCTGACCGACCCCGAGATCCTCGCGGCACAGCCGATGGAGGAAGGCATGGTCGATCAGAAGGCCGCGCCCAAGGCCGGCCCGGTGCTCGGCATCTTCTCGACCGGCCCCGAGATCCGGAACTACGCGCAGAACGTGCTCACCGAGATCATCGGCACGTTCGTCCTGGTCATCGCCATCCTCACGCAGGGTCTGAACGACAACGGCAACGGCCTCGGCGTCCTCGGCGCCCTGATCACCGCCCTCCTCGTGGTCGGCATCGGCCTCTCGCTCGGTGGCCCCACGGGCTACGCGATCAACCCGGCCCGCGACCTCGGTCCGCGCATCGTGCACGCCCTGCTCCCGCTGCCCAACAAGGGCAAGTCGGACTGGACGTACGCCTGGGTGCCGATCGTCGGCCCGCTGATCGGCGGCGCCCTCGCAGGCGGTCTCTACAACCTCGCGCTCAAGTAGGACCGAGACAGCGACCGATGACCGCCGGAGACAGACCGCCGAGCAAGAACATGGAGCACACCGTGACCACCGACGCACACACCGCAGGCCCCTTCATCGCGGCCATCGACCAGGGCACCACGTCCAGCCGCTGCATCGTCTTCGACAAGGACGGCCGGATCGTCTCGGTCGACCAGAAGGAGCACGAGCAGATCTTCCCGAAGCCGGGCTGGGTCGAGCACGACGCCGCCGAGATCTGGACCAACGTCCAGGAGGTCGTCGCGAGCGCCATCGCCAAGGCCGAGATCACCCACGAAGACATCAAGGCGATCGGCATCACCAACCAGCGTGAGACCACGCTGCTCTGGGACAAGAACACCGGCGAGCCGGTGCACAACGCCATCGTCTGGCAGGACACCCGCACCGACGCCCTCTGCAAGGAGCTCGGCCGCAACGTCGGCCAGGACCGCTTCCGCCGCGAGACCGGCCTTCCGCTCGCGTCGTACTTCGCGGGCCCCAAGGCCCGCTGGCTGCTCGACAACGTCGAGGGCCTGCGCGAGCGCGCCGAGGCGGGCGACATCCTCTTCGGCACCATGGACACCTGGGTCATCTGGAACCTGACGGGTGGTGTCAACGGCGGCCGGCACGTCACCGACGTCACCAACGCCTCGCGCACCATGCTGATGAACCTGCACACCATGCAGTGGGACGAGAAGATCGCCGAGTCCATCGGCGTGCCGCTCGCGATGCTCCCCGAGATCCGCTCCTCCGCCGAGGTCTACGGCGAGGTCACCGGCGGCAGCCTCGGCGACGTCCTCGGCGGCATCCCCGTCGCCTCCGCGCTCGGCGACCAGCAGGCGGCCCTCTTCGGCCAGACCTGTTTCGCCGAGGGCGAGGCCAAGTCCACGTACGGCACCGGCACCTTCATGCTGATGAACACCGGTGAGACGGCCATCAACTCCTACTCGGGCCTGCTGACCACGGTCGGCTACCAGATCGGCGAGCAGAAGCCGGTCTACGCGCTCGAGGGTTCCATCGCCGTCACCGGTTCGCTGGTGCAGTGGATGCGCGACCAGATGGGCCTGATCAACTCCGCCGCCGAGATCGAGACGCTCGCGTCGTCGGTCGAGGACAACGGCGGCGCCTACTTCGTACCGGCCTTCTCCGGCCTGTTCGCCCCGTACTGGCGCTCCGACGCCCGCGGTGTGATCGCCGGTCTGACCCGGTACGTGACCAAGGCGCACATCGCGCGCGCCGTCCTGGAGGCCACGGCCTGGCAGACCCGTGAGATCACCGACGCCATGACGAAGGACTCCGGCGTCGAGCTCACGGCCCTCAAGGTCGACGGCGGCATGACCTCCAACAACCTGCTGATGCAGACGCTCTCGGACTTCCTGGACGCCCCCGTGGTGCGCCCGATGGTCGCCGAGACCACCTGCCTCGGTGCCGCCTATGCCGCCGGTCTCGCCGTCGGCTTCTGGTCCTCGACCGACGAACTGCGCGCCAACTGGCGCCGGGCGGCGGAGTGGACCCCCCGCATGGACGCGGACACCCGCGACCGTGAGTACAAGAGCTGGCTCAAGGCCGTCGAGCGGACCATGGGCTGGCTCGAGGACGAAAGCTGACGAGGAGTAAGTCATGACCACCCTGCAGAGCGTCCCCGCCCTCGGGACGCATTCGGCCGCCGGTTCGCACCAGAGCCGCGCCGAGACCCGGGAGCAGCTTTCCAAGGCGACGTACGACCTCCTGGTGATCGGCGGCGGGATCCTGGGCATCTCCACCGCCTGGCATGCCGCGCAGTCCGGACTGCGGGTGGCTCTGGTGGACGCCGGCGACTTCGCCGGCGCCACCTCCTCCGCCTCCTCCAAGCTCCTCCACGGCGGTCTGCGCTACCTGCAGACCGGCGCGGTGAAGCTGGTCGCGGAGAACCACTTCGAGCGTCGCGCGGTGTCCCGCCAGGTGGCCCCCCACCTGGCGAACCCGCTCACCTTCTACCTGCCCGTCTACAAGGGCGGCCCGCACGGCGCGGCCAAGCTGGGCGCGGGCGTCTTCGCGTACAGCGCGCTGTCCGCGTTCGGTGACGGCGTCGGCCACCTGCTCAGCCCCTCCAAGGCCGCGCAGGACGTGCCGGAGCTGCGCACGGACAACCTGAAGGCCGTCGCCGTGTACGGCGACGACCAGATGAACGACTCCCGCATGGCCCTGATGACGGTCCGCGCGGCTGTCGAGGCCGGTGCATCCGTCCTCAACCACGCCGAGGTCACCGGACTGCGCTTCACCAAGGGCCGGGTCACGGGCGCGGAGCTCAAGGACCGCATGAGCGGCGACGAGTTCGGCGTCAACGCACGCCTTGTCCTGAACGCGACGGGACCGTGGGTCGACCACCTGCGCAAGATGGAGAACCCCGACGCGGCCCCCTCCATCCGCCTCTCCAAGGGCGCGCACCTGGTCCTCAAGCGCACCGCCCCCTGGAAGGCCGCGCTCGCGACCCCGATCGACAAGTACCGCATCACCTTCGCCCTCCCCTGGGAGGACATGCTCCTGCTCGGCACCACCGACGAGGAGTTCGAGGGCGACCCGGCGGACGTGCGCGTCACCGAGTCCGACACCGCGCAGATCCTGGACGAGGCCGCGTTCTCCATCCGCGACCAGCAGCTGTCCCGTGACCTGATCACGTACTCCTTCGCGGGTCTGCGGGTGCTGCCCGGCGGCCCCGGCGACACCTCGAAGGCCAAGCGCGAGACGGTCGTCACCGAGGGCGCGGGCGGCATGCTCTCCGTCGCGGGCGGCAAGTGGACGACCTTCCGCCACATCGGCCGTACGGTCATGAAGAAGCTGGAGGCGCTTCCGGGCCACCCGCTCGGCGACGGCTACGAGCCGATCTCGCAGCTGCAGAAGCGGCTTCCGCTGCCCGGCATCGCCAACCCGCGCGCGGTCGCACACCGCCTGCTGGTCGACGGCCCGGCGCCCGGCCCGCGGATGGCCGCCGACACCGCCAAGCACCTGGCGACGCACTACGGCTCGCTCTCCTTCGACATCGCACGCCTGGCGAACGAGAACCCGGCGCTCGCCGAGCGGATCTCGCCGGACGCGCCGGAGATCTGGGCGCAGGTCGTCTACGCCCGCGACCACGAGTGGGCCGAGACGGCGGACGACGTCCTTCGCCGCCGTACGACGCTGACGATCCGCGGTCTCGCCTCGGACGACGTCCGCGCCAAGGTGCAGGACGTGCTCGACAACAAGTAGGCACTGGTCGTCGAAAAACAAGTAGGCACTGGTCGTCGAAGGGGCGGCTCCCTCTTGGGGGGGCCGCCCCTTCGGCGTACCCGGCCGGGCTGCCATACCGCGTACATACGCGTGCAATACGCCGCGGGGAGAGTTGGAGGATGCCTCCGGTTCCTCTCTCAGTACTTGATCTGGTCCCCATCAGCTCCGGTTCCGACGCTTCGACGGCGTTGCGCAACACCGTCGAACTGGCCCGCGCCGCCGAGGAGTTCGGCTACCGCCGCTACTGGCTGGCGGAGCACCATCTCCATCCGGGTGTCGCGGGTTCCGCGCCCGCCCTGGTGATCCAGGCCGTCGCGCAGGCGACGCGGGAGATCCGGGTGGGGTCGGGCGCGGTGCTGCTCGGGCATCAGACGCCGCTGTCGGTCGTGGAGCAGTTCGGGATCCTGGACGCGCTGTATCCGGGGCGGATCGACCTCGGCATCGGGCGTTCGGGGCGGCCGCGCGGCACTCCCCCGACGGCACCGGCTCCCGAGCGGGGCGACGCCGAGCAGGACGGCTCCGGGCGAGCCGGCACCTTCACGGACGAGGGCCTCTATCTGCCGCCCCAGTTCACCGGCTTCGCGCGGCTGCTTCAATCGCCGCGCTTCCGCCTGCAGTTGAGCCTGCTCCAGCAGCCGGGCGCGCAGACTCCGGCGTACGACGAGCAGATCGACGACATCCTGGCCCTCTTCGCCGGTACGTACCGTGACGAGGACGGTGCCGAGGCGCGGGCGACACCCGGTGACGGCGCCGACGTCGACGTGTGGATCCTGGGCAGCAGCGCCGGCGAGAGCGCCGAGGTCGCGGGCGCGCGCGGCCTGCCCTTCGGGGCGAACTACCACGTCAGTCCGGGCACGGTGGTGGAGGCGGTGGAGGCGTACCGCGCGGCCTTCCGCCCCTCCGCCGTGCTGTCGGAGCCGTATGTGTCGGTCTCCGCCGATGTCGTGGTCGCGCCGGACGACGAGACGGCGCGGCGGCTCGCGGCCGGATACGCGCCGTGGGTGCGGTCCATCCGCAGCGCCGAGGGAGCGATCGAGTTCCCCACTCCCGAGGAAGCCGACCGCCATGAATGGACGGACGAGGACCGGGAGTTGGTGGCGGACCGCGTGGACACACAGTTCGTGGGCGCGCCCGAGACGGTGACCGAGCGGCTCACTGTGCTCCAGCAGGCCACCGGCGCCGACGAGCTCCTGATCACCACCATCACGCACGACCACGCGGACCGGCTGCGCTCGTACGAGCTGCTCGCCCAGGCCTGGTTCAAGCAGGCCTGAGACCAAGCAGGCCTGAGACCAGGACCCGAGCCAACCCACGAAGAAAGGTATGGACGTCATGAAGTTCCAGGTGCTGTCGATCATCGGCCATGCCCCGCACCCGCTGACCGGCCAACTGCCGCCATCAGCCGACCGGTTGGCCGATGTGATCGAGGTCGGCGTGGCCGCGGAGGAGCTCGGCTACGACGCGTACGCGGTGGGCGAGCGGCACGCGGGAGCCTTCCTGTCGTCGAGCCCGACGGTCGTGCTCGGTGCGCTCGCGGCGCGGACCGCGCGGATCAAGCTGCTCACCGGAGTCACCGTCGTCGCGATCCTCGACCCCGTGCGGGTCGCCGAGGATTACGCGACGCTCGATCAGATCTCGCGCGGGCGCGTCGAGTTGGTCATCGGCAAGGGCGCGGAGGCGGGGCACTTCGATCTGTTCGGGCTCGACGAGGAGCGGCAGTGGGATCTGCAGAAGGAGAAGTACGAGCTCCTTCGCCGCCTGTGGAGCGAGGAGAACGTCGACTGGGAGGGCGAGTTCAGGCCCGCCCTGAAGAACGTGACGACGGTGCCGCGCCCGTACGCGGGAGTGCCGCGGGTCTGGCACGGCTCGGCGACCTCCCTCAACTCCCCCGATCTGGCGGCCAAGCACGGAGATCCGCTCTTCACCGCCAACGCCGTCCAGCCGCGCGCGGCGTACGCGAAGCTGATCGCGCACTACCGCGAGCGGTTCGAGGCGTACGGGCATGATCCGGCGCGCGCCCATGTGGCGGCGGGCTCGGGCGGTCTCCTGATCGCGGACTCGGCGGAGCAGGCGGTCTCGCGCTACCGCGAGCTGTACGAGGCGAAGGTGCGCCAGTCCTTCAAGCCGCACCTGGAGGGCAAGGCGGGCTACAACACCCCCTTCCGCACCATCGAGGACGCGATCGCCGACGGGCCCCAGCTGATCGGCTCCCCGCAGCAGATCATCGACAAGATCCTCGGCTACCACGAGGTGTACGGCCACGATCTGCAGTCCATCACCGTGGACGGGTTCGGCCTGGAGCGCGGCGAGCAGATCGAGACACTGCAGCGGTTCGCGGAGGAGATAGCACCGGTGGTGCGCCGGGCGGCGCCGTCCACGCTGTGGGACGCCGTGTGACGTGTCGGCGCCTGGGGCTACGATCCGAAGACATCACTGACCTGACCTGACCTGCCCTGGAGTGATCAATGACTCTCCTGACGACCTGGGCCGAGTCCGGCCCCGAGACCGTCATACGCCGCACATCGGACCCGGCCGAGATCGCCGCCGCGCTCGCCCCCGTCGGCGTGCGCTACGAGCAGTGGCCGGTGCGCGAGGACGTGCCCGCGGACGCGGACAGCGACACGGTCTTCGCGGCGTACCGCACGGAGATCGACAAGCTCAACGCCGAAGAGGGCTTCCAGACGGTCGACGTGGTGGCGCTGCACCCCAGCGACGACCCCGAGTGGCCCGAGAAGGCGAAGGCGGCCCGGCAGAAGTTCCTCGCCGAGCACACGCACGACGACGATGACGAGGTGCGTTTCTTCGTCGCGGGCGCCGGGATCTTCTACCTCCACGTCGGCGGCGAAGTGCACGCGGTCTACTGCGAGAAGGGCGACCTGCTCGGGGTGCCGCGCGGCACGACGCACTGGTTCGACATGGGCACGTCCCCCGCGTTCACGGCGATCCGCTTCTTCCACGAGGAGGACGGCTGGATCGGCACGTTCACCGGCAGCCCGATCGCCGACCGCTTCCCGGACTTCGACACGATCCACGCGGGGTACGCCGCGTGAGTGTCTGTTTCGACGCGGGCTCCGTGGACGCCGTGGTGCTCGACATCGAGGGCACGACGAGCGCCACGGGGTTCGTGGTGGACGTCCTTTACCCGTACGCGCGCGAGCGGTTCGGGACGCTGCTCGGCTCGCGCGGCGACGAGCCGGAGGTCGCACGGGCGGTCACGCAGGTGCGGGAGCTGGCCGGTGAGCCGGACGCCGATGCGGGGCGGATCGAGAAGATCCTGCACGGCTGGGTGGACGAGGACCGCAAGGCGACGCCCCTGAAGACCCTTCAGGGGATCCTCTGGGCGGAGGGCTTCGCGCGCGGCGAGCTGGTCTCGCACTTCTACCCCGAGGTGATCGGGGTGCTGCGGGGCTGGGCGGCGGACGGGGTGCGTCTTTACGTGTACTCGTCCGGGTCGGTCTCCGCGCAGCGCGCGTGGTTCACGTACTCGCCCGAGGGGTCCCTGATGGACCTCGTCAGCGGCTTCTACGACACCGAGAACGCGGGGCCCAAGCAGGAGGCGGACTCCTACCGGGCCATTTCGGCGGCCGTGGGCGTGCCTTTTGATCGCACGCTCTTCCTGTCCGACCGGCCCGGTGAGCTGGACGCGGCGCGGGCGGCCGGGTGGCTGACGGTGGGCGTCCGGCGGGCCGGGGAGCCCTATTTCGCCGCCGGGGCCAGCGGGCATCCGGAGGCCTTCGCCTTCGACGAGATCACTGTTTCGGCTTCGAGGAGCACGGCATGAGCGAGACCACTGCGCTGGACCTGGAGGAGGCGGGCGCCGTCCTGGCCGCCGAGGCGGCCCGGTTCGCCTCGTTCGGATGGATGCGGGGTACGTCCGGGAACCTGTCCGTGGTGCTCTCGCGTACGCCGCTGCAGCTTGCCGTCACGGCGAGTGGGCGGGACAAGGGTGAACTCACGTCCGCGGACGTGGTGTTGACGGACGCGTCGGGCGCCGCGCTGGGGCCGGGGCGGCCGTCGGCGGAGGCCGCGCTGCATGCGCGGGTCGCGCGGCTCACCGGGGCGGGGGCGGTCGTCCATGTCCACACGGTGGCTTCGGTGGCCATGGGGCACCGGAAGCCGGAGGGTGTGGTGTTCCGTGACCTGGAGATGCTGAAGGGGCTCGGGCACGGGACGCACGAGGTCGAGGTGACGCTGCCGGTGATCGCCAACAGTCAGGACATGGCAGTGCTGGGCGATCGGCTGGAGGCGGCGCTTTCGCCGGGGATGCCGGCGGTGGTGGTGGCCGGTCACGGGATCTACGTCTGGGGCGCGGAACCTCGCGAGGCGCGGCATCGCACGGAGGTCGTGGAGTGGCTCCTGGAGCTGGAGCTGACGCGGGGGTGATTTTCCCCGACCCCGCCCCTTCCCGAATCTTTCCGGCTGCGCCGGCCGTGGCTCGGTAGATCACCGGCTCCGCCGAGTTCGTCCTCAAACGCCGGACGGGCTGGAAGGTCTGCGGACCGGCGTCACCAGCGGAGCCCCCGTACGCGGGTGCGGGAACACCTCCACCCGCTGGCGGTAGACCTCGCTCAGGAGGGGGCCCGTGAAGACCCCGCCCGGAGGGCCCTCCGCGGCGACGGCGCCGCCATGCAGCACCGCCGCCCGATCCGCGTACGCCGCCGCAAGCCCAAGGTCGTGCAGGACCACGACGACCGCGTCCCCCGCAGCGGCCCGCTCCCGGCAGATCCGCAGCACCAGCTCCTGGTGGCGAAGATCCAGCGCCGCCGTCGGCTCGTCGAGCAGAAGGAGTGGTGCCCGCTGGGCCAGGACCCGGGCCAGCGCGACCCGCGCCCGCTCGCCCCCGCTCAGCGCGGAGAAGGAACGGGCGGCGAACTCGCCGACCTCCGTCGCGGCCATCGCCTCGCGTACGACACGGTCGTCGTCGTCCTCCAGGGCCGTGCCCGCCCAGGGCGCACGCCCCATGCGGACGACGTCCTCCACCGCGAACGGAAAGGACAGCGCGGCCGCCTGAGGCAACACCGCCCGCCGCAGGGCCAGTTCACGGGCCGGCCACTGCGCGACCGGGCGCCCGCAGATGCGTACGACCCCCTCGCCCGCCGGGATGTCCGCCGCCAGGGCCGCCAACAGGGTCGACTTCCCCGCCCCGTTGGGCCCGACCAGGGCCAGCACCTCACCCGCCCGCGCGGTGAGGGACACCCCGGCGAGCACCTCGCGCCCCCCGAGCCGCACCCGCAGGTCTGAAACCTCCGCGAGCGCGTCACCAGGGGAGACCGGCCCCGGCAGAACGCGCCCGCCGCCGGAGGAGAACAGCCGGTGGGCGATCCGCCCGATCATGCCCAACCCCCTTGCCTGCGACGGGTCCTGCGCAACAGCCAGAAGAAGAACGGGCTCCCGAAGAGCGCCGTGAGCACCCCCAGCGGCAGCTCGGCAGGCGCCGCGACCGTACGCGCCGCCAGGTCCGCGCCGACAAGGACCACCGCCCCGCCCAGCGCACTCCCCGGCACCAGGAAGCGGTGTCCGGGGCCCGCCGCCATCCGAAGGAGGTGCGGGACCAGGAGGCCGACGAACGGGATGATCCCGGCGACGGCCACCGCGGCCGCGGTCAGCAGCGCCACCACGAGTACGAGGACGAGCCGCAGCCGTTCGACGTCGACCCCCAGATGCCGCGCGGGCCGCTCGCCGAGCGCCAGGAGGTCCAACTTCCGTGCGTACAGCGGCGCGACGGCCAGCCCGGCCACCGCGCACGGCAGTACCGCGAGTACCTTCGGCCACGTCGCACCGGCGAGCGAGCCGAGCTGCCAGAAGGTGATCTGGGTGATCTGCGCGTTGTCAGCGAAGAAGACGCAGAGCCCGATCAGCGCCCCCGCGAACGCGTTCACGGCGATCCCGGTGAGGATGAGCGTGACGACTTCCGTACGCCCGCCGTCGCGCGAGAGCACGTACACGAGAAGGACGGTCGCGAGCCCGGCGACGAACGCGCACACCGTCACCGTCCAGTTCCCGAAGAAGCCGAGACCGAGCGCGATCGACGCGACCGCGCCGACGGCCGCGCCCGCCGAGATCCCGATGACGCCGGGCTCGGCGAGCGGATTCCCGAACACGCCCTGCATCAGCGCCCCGGCGCACCCGAGCGACCCCCCGACCAGCAGGGCGAGCGTCACGCGCGGCAGCCGCACGTTCCACAGCACGCTCTCGCCGACCCGGTCGAGCGAGCTCCCGCCGAGCCCCATCCGATGCTGGACCGAGCTGAGTACGTCCCCGAGCGGGATGTCGTACGCGCCGATTCCGGCGGAGAGGAGGCAGAGGAGGACGAGGGCGAGGATGAGGCCGAGGGTGAGGGCGGCGGTCGCGCTACGGCGGCGGACGCCGGGCTCGCGCGGCTCCCGCGATGCGGCTCTGTCGTCCACCGGCTCGGTCAGGACGGTCACTTGTCGCCCCCGTACAACTGCTCCACCAGCGACTTCAGGACCTGGTCCGTCCGCGGCCCGTAGTTCAGCAGCACTCCGTCGTCTATCGAGACGATGCGGCGGTCGAGCCCTGCGGGGGTCTCGGCGACACCCGGGATCTTGAGCAGCCCGTCCACGCCGTCCACGGATTCGAGCCCCTTGGACATCACGAGAATCGCGTCCGGTGCCGCCTCGGCCAACGCCTCGCTGGTGATCGCCGTGAAGTCCTTCTTCAGGCCCGACGCCTTGCCCGCGTCGACCGCGCCCGCCGCCTCCAGGAGCGAACCCGCCCCCGACTCGCGCCCGCCGAGCAGATAGACCGAGGCGGACCCGCGCAGATAGAGGAAGGCCACGCGCGGCTGCTCGGTGCGGGCGGACGCCGGGATGGATTCCCGCACCGCCGAAATCCGCTGCTCCGTACGGGACTTCAGATCGTCGCCCGCCTTCTCGACCCCCAGCGCACGCGCCACCGCGTCGATCCGCGGGCCCACGTCGTCGAGGCTCTTCGCCGGGTCGAGGACGACCAGCGGGATGCCCGCGTCACGGATCTGGTCGATCGCCTCGGCGGGACCCGTGGACGTGTCCGCGAGGACGACCGTCGGCTTCAGGGACAGCACGCTCTCCGCCGAGACGTCGTGCGCACGTGTCACCACCGGCAGCTTCTTCGCCTGCTCGAAGGTCGCCGTGATGTCGCGGGCCACCACGTCCTTGCCGAGGCCGAGCGTGAACACGATCTCGCTGAGGCCGCCGGTCAGCGGCACGATGCGGCTCGTGTCCTTGACGGTGACCTTCTTGCCGTCGGCCGACGTGACGGTGGCGGGGAGCACCGGGTCGGGGCGGGACTTCAGCGGCTCGACCCGGTCGGGTGCGGACGCCGCCGTCCTCGCCCTCGGGGACGTCCCGCCACCGTCGTCCGAGGATGAACCGCAGCCCGTGAGGGCCAGGGCGAGGGTGGCGGTCCACGCGCCGGCGATACGGAGTGAGCGCGGCATGCGAAGCACCGAATTCCACCGTCCTGTCGTGTTGTTGGGCCTGGCCGAGATCCGGGTGGCCGGGGTTGGGGGTTCCAGCCGGAGTGATCGTAGTTTAGGTTAGCCTTACCTCATTAGCCACACTCGGAGGGGTCCCATGTCGTCGTCAAGACAGGCGCGAGCCATCGCCCGCGCCGGAGCCGTGGCGGTGCTCACCACACTCGTCGGAGCGCTGCTGCCCGCCTCCACCGCGCACGCGGAGAGCCGCACGGTCCAGGGCGGACGGCTCGACTGGGGCATCAAATCCTCCTTCCAGAGTTACGTGACCGGGCCCATCGCCCAAGGGAGTTCGACCCTGCGGGGCGGCGCCGCCACGGTCGGCGGCAGCCAGTTCCGCTTCCATTCGGCGAAGGGGTCGTACGACCCGGACAGCGGGGCCTTCACCGCTGGGTTCTCGGGCGGGGTGCGCTTCACCGGCCACAAGAAGGGCGGCTCGTACGAGCTGGACCTCACCATCAGCAACCCCACCGTCAAGATCTCCGGCGGCTCCGGCACGCTCCACGCCGACATGGTCAGCAAGGAGAAGGGCACGGGCAAGGTCACGTCCAGCTCCCAGGTGCCGCTCGCGACCCTCGGCATGTCCGGCATCGACATGAAGGGCGGCTCGGGCCCGATCGCCCTCAACAACCTTCCCGCGACGCTCACTTCACAGGGGGCGAAGGCCTTCGCCGGGTACTACACGGCGGGGACCGAGCTCGACCGGGTGAGCCTGTCGACGGACCTCGCGGCGAAGTCCGGCTCCGCCGGGAAGTCGAAGGAGCCGTCGAAGGAGCCGTCGAAGTCTGGTGGTAGGGCGAAGGCGGGCAGGATCGAGGACGCCGCCGTCGACTGGGGCGTGCGCCGCACCTTCCGTGAGTACGTCACCGGCTCCATCGCCAAGGGCGAGTGGAAACTGTCCGCCGGGGCGAAGGACGGCGGCGCGTTCTTCCGCTTCCCCGAGGGCGAGGGAACGTACGACAAGAAGAAGCAGACCCTCGACGCGGACTTCGCGGGGGCGGTGCGCTTCACCGGTGCGCACGGCCTGGACCTCGCACTGAGCAAGGTCGCCGTCGAGGTGAAGGGCGGCGAGGGAACGCTCTTCGCGGACGTCGACAGCAAGGGATCGGGCGGCAAGGGCTCGGGCGGCAAGGGGGTCGCGCTGCGGAAGGCCCCGCTGATCACCTTCGCCGCAAAGGAGTTGAAGCCGAAGGACGGCCTGGTGGCCCTCACCGAGGTGCCGTCGAAGCTCACCGCCGACGGGGCCAAGGCGTTCGGCGGGATGTACAAGGCGGGCGCCGCCATGGACCCGCTCTCGCTCGCCGTCGCCCTCGACGCCGACGCGCGACTGCCCGCGCTGCCCGACCTCGGCTCGTCCGCGAGCCCGACGCCGCAGCAGAAGAAGACCGGGCCGAAGACGGAGAACGCGGCGGACTCCTCCGACTCCTCATCGCCCGCCGTGCCGATCGGCGTGGGCGCGGGCGTGGCGGTGCTGCTCGCAGCGGCCGTCGCGTTCGGCGTCGTACGCAAGAAGCGGGGGACGACGGACGCCACGGACACCACGGGCTCCGACGCCTGACCCGCACGGTCACCCGCTCCTTGTCTCCCCCCCGCTCACTTCCTCACCGTCACCGTCACCGTCTCTCAAAGGAGAAGACCGACCATGGCCGCCATTCGTCGCCCCATAACCCTCGCCGCAGCCGTCGCGACCGCCGTCGCGCTCGGCGCGACCGCCCTCACCCTTCCCGCGCTCGCCGCCGACGGCGGCAGTGCCGCGGCGCCGCAGGTCGAGCTGAAGGACGGCACGCTGGACTGGGGCTTCAAGGAGTCCTTCCGCAAGTACGTCACGGGCATGGCCATGGGCGAGATCGAGGCCACCGACGGCGCCAAGCAGGCGGCGGACAACGGGGTGTTCACCTTCACCGACGGCACGGGGACGTACGACACCGGGACGCACGCCACGGACACCGCCTTCAAGGGCGCCGTCCGCTTCTCCTCCACGGTCCACGGCTTTGACATCAACGTCGCCGACGTGAAGGTCCGTACCGAGGGCACGGGCGGCGCCATCCAGGCCGACGTCACCCTCAACGGCACCGCCCAGAACGACATCGACCTCGCCAAGCTCGATCTGACCGGGGTCAAGCCCGGCCAGGGCGAGGGCGGCGCGATGACCTTCAAGGACATCCCGGCGACGCTGACGGCGGACGGCGCCAAGGCGTTCAACGGCATGTACAAGGAAGGCGACAGGCTCGACCCGGCCACGCTGACGGTGAAGGCGGCAGGCGCCCCGACCGAGAAGCCGACCGAGAAGCCGACCGAGACGCCGAAGCCGACCGAGACGCCCAAGCCGACGGAGAATCCCACGGAGTCCCCGAAGCCGACGGAGAAGCCCACCGCGACCCCGAAGCCGACCACCACGTCTGGCGCCGAGGCGCCCGCGGGCAAGGTCTACGACGGCTCGCTCGCCTGGGGCGTGAAGGAGTCCTTCCGCCGCTACATCGAGTCCGGCGGCGGCGCCACGCTGTCCGGCGGCGCCGAGAAGAACGACAACGGCTACGACTTCCCTTACGCCAGGGCCGACTTGGACACCGACGCCAAGAAGCTGACCGCGTCCTTCGGCGGCGCCGTCCGCTTCGCGTACAAGGCGCACGGCATCGACATGAAGTTCAGCGACATCAAGGTCGCGGCGAACGGCGCCAAGGGCACGCTGACCGTGGACGTCACCACGCCCAAGGGCACCAATGACGACGTGAAGTTCGCGACGCTCGACCTCTCCAAGGCGTCGTACGAGGCGAAGAACGACGTCGTCGTCCTCGACAAGGTGCCGGCGGCGTTCACCGCGGCGGGCGCGAAGCAGTTCGCCAACGAGACGACCGGCTCCATGTACAAGGAGGGCGACGCGATCGACCCGGTGACGGTGGCGCTCTCGGTCGCCGACGGGGCGGAGCTGCCGGGCGGCAGTGGCGGCAGTGGCGGCAGCGGTGGCTCCACCGGTGGCGGGGGTTCGGCGGACTCCGGTTCCATCGGCGGGGGTTCGGCTTCGCTGGGCGGCGGCGGTTCGGTCGGCGGGGGCACCGGTGGCAGCGGAGGCTCGCTGGCGTCCACGGGTTCGTCGGCGCCGACCGGTGCGCTGATGGGGGTCTGGCTCTTATACACATCTCCGAGCCCACGAGACGCTCATGAAACTCGTATGCCGTCTTC
>NZ_SRIC01000097.1 GCF_004684775.1 Streptomyces sp. MZ04 | reverse complement strand
TGAGCGTCTCGTGGGCTCGGAGATGGGTATAAGAGACAGCTCCCGCCCCGCGCGCGTCGCACCCGCCGCGCCCCTGATGCCGTACCGGGGCGGCACCACGCTGGCCACCGTCGCCGCCCCGCGCGGCGGCTCCGGCTACCGGCGGCTCGGTGACGGGCCCGCCTGGGAGCGGGTGGTCCGCGGCGATCTGGCCGCCGCCAAGCCGGGCCGCGAGGAGCGGCGCACCGCGCTCGCCGCGTTCGTCCAGTTCACCGACCTGCATCTGGTCGACGTACAGCACCCGCTTCGGTACGAGTATCTGCGCGCCCAGACCGCGAGCGCCTGGCGCCCGCAGGAGGCCCTGTCGGTGGCGGGCGCGGTCGCGCTCGTCGAGCGGGTGAACGCCCTGCGCGGTGCCCCTGCCACCGGATCGCCGCTGCACTGCGTGGTGACGACGGGCGACAACACCGACAACAACTCCCGCTCCGAACTCGACTGGTTCCTCAAGGCGATGAGCGGCGGCCGCATCACCCCCAACACGGGTGACCCGCGCCGCTACGAAGGCGTACAGGACAGTGGGCTCAAGCTCTACTGGCACCCGGACGGCAAACTCCGCGACGCCGACAAGGCCCTCGGCTTCCCGCAGGTCGACGGCTTCCTGAAGGCCGCGCTCCGCGAGGTCAACAGCCCCGGCCTCGGGCTCCCTTGGTACTCGACCGTCGGCAACCACGACGCGCTGCCCGGCGGCTGCTGGGGCCCCGGAGACCCCTACTTCACCGAATTCGCCGTCGGCGGAGGGAAGTTGATGTCCCTCGACGAGTCGCGCGGCGCCGCCCTGTGGAAGGCGGTCAAGAAGGGCCGTGACCCCAAGGGCGCGCAGTTCAAGGAGCTCCTGAAGAGCGAGTCACGCCGGATGCGCTCGGTCACCCCGGACGAGAGCCGGGCGCCCTTCACCCCCGCCGAGTACGTCCAGGCGCACCTGCACCCGGCGTACAAGGGCCACGGCCCGGCCGGCCACGGCTACACGCAGGAGAACCTCGACTCGGGGACGCAGTACTACTCCTTCCGCATCAGCGACGACGTACTCGGCATCAGCCTGGACACGACGGACCCCGGCGGCCACTACGAAGGCTCCCTCGGCACCGCCCAACTGAAGTGGCTGGAGCGGGAGTTGAAGGCCAACGAGAAGAAGGACGGCGGCGGCTCCCACGTCGTCGTCTTCAGCCACCACACCAGCAAGACCATGCGGAACCTCCGCCAGGACCCGCACCGCCCGCGTGAGGCCCGGCACGGCGGCGACGAGATCGTCTCCCTGCTCGGCCGCCACCGCTCGGTCCTCGCCTGGGTCAACGGCCACAGCCACAAGAACGACATCACCGCGCACCAGACCCCGCACGGCTCCTTCTGGGAGGTCTCCACGGCCTCGCACATCGACTTCCCGCAGCTGGCCCGCGTCGTGGAGCTGACCGACAACCACGACGGCACCATCTCCCTCTTCACCACCCTGATCGAGTCGTCGGCCCCGCACCGCACGGACTACGCCGACCTCTCGCAGACCGGCCTCGCCGCGCTCTACCGCGAGCTCTCCTTCAACGCCCCGGGCGCGAAGCCCACGCTGGGCGGCGAGCCGGGCGACCGGAACACGGAGCTGATCCTCCGGAAGGGCTGAATCCCGCTCAACCCGTGTAGTCCTGTCAACCTCCGCGCCCGCGCCGCGAGTCCCCTGAGCCGACCACGTTCGATGACGAAGGGACAGCGGATGTCGATGCGTACGGGGATCACGGGGGTGGCGGCGGTCGTGGCCGCGACACTGGCGGCGGGTGCGTTCGCGGCGCCCGCGCTCGCCTCGGCGCCCGGGTCCGGGCACGGGGACCGGCACCGGGCGACGCAGAAGGCGATGGAGGCCGCCGTGGGCGAGGACGCCCCCGGTGTGACCGTCCAGGCCAGGGACCGGCACGGCGCCTGGAACTCCGCCGCCGGCGTCGGGAACCTCCACGACCAGAGCCCACGCGGGGCCCACGACCACTACCGCGTCGGCAGCATCACCAAGACCTTCGCCGCCACCGTGCTGCTCCAGCTGGAGGCCGAGGGGGAGCTGGATCTGGACGACAAGGTCGGGCAGTGGCTGCCGGGCGTCGTCGAGGGCAACGGCCACGACGGCGACAGGATCACGGTGCGCCAACTCCTCAACCACACGAGCGGCATCTTCAACGTGTCGTCCGACGCGGGCTTCCGGGAGCGGGTGTTCACGGAGAAGTTCCTCGAACACCGCTATGACACCTGGACCCCCGAAGAGGAGGTCGCCATCGCCATGCGCCACAAGCCGGACTTCAAGCCCGGCAAGGGCTGGAACTACTCCAACACCAACTACGTCCTGGCCGGAATGATCATCGAGAAGGTGACGGGCGAGCCGTACGCGGACGAGATCGGCCGGCGGATCATCGAACCGCTCGGCCTGCACCACACCACCCTGCCCGGCACGGACGCGTCGATGCCGGAGCCCAGTTCACGCGCGTACACGAAACTCTCCGACGCCCCGGACGCCAAGAACCACGACGTGACGGAGCTCAACCCGTCCGTGGCGGGCGCGGCGGGCTCGATGATCTCCGACTCGGCCGACCTGAACCGCTTCTACACCGCACTCCTGCGCGGCAAGCTCCTGCCGAAGAAGCAGCTCGCCGAGATGAAGACGACCGTCCCGAAGAGCGACGACCAGCCCGGCAGCCGGTACGGACTCGGCCTGGAGAGCCTCAAGACCTCCTGCGGCAAGGTCGTCTGGGGCCACGGCGGCGACATCCACGGCTCGTCGTCCATGGCGGGCACGACAGCGGACGGCGGTCATTCGCTCGCGCTCAACTTCAACGGGCCCGCGGGGGACGGCCCTTCGGTCCTGGAGGCGGAGTTCTGCGGCAAGTAGGGCTGTAGGGCAGTAGGGCAGTAGAGCTGTAACGCGTACGCGAAAGGGGGCGGGGCCCGCCGTCCGGGTCCCGCCCCCTTTCGCTCCCCTCCTATCGGGCAGCGCCGCCCCGCGTCATCTGGGCAGCACCACCACATACGCCGCCGGGTCACGGTCGGTCGCGGCCATCAGCGCGGTCCGTACGACGGTCGCCTGCTGTTCGAGCGCGTCCCGCAGCTTCTTGGGCGTCAGATGGACGACGGTGATGCCGAGCCGCTCCAAGTGCTCGCGCTTACGGGCGTACTCGGACCACAGGGCGTCGTCGTCCTGCCGGAAGCCGTGGCGCGGCGCCCGCGTGTCGAGCTCGACCGCGACGGCCAGATCGGGCCAGTAGGCGTCGACGCCCCCCAGATGCGGCCCACCGGGCAATCGCAGATCGACGTTCCACAGGGGATCGGGCAGACCGTGCTCGGCGACCATCTGGTAGATCCGGTCCTCGGCGATGGCCCGCCCTTCGGCGAGCAGCGAGTCGACGGCGTTCACGACATGGGGGCGGGAGAGCAGCTTCGCCTGGTTCAACTCCCGGACGATGGCGGCCGGTTCGCAGTGGCCGCCGCGCACCGCCTCGGTGAGCAGCCTGCGCACCGCACCGGCCTCGGAGAGCCCGGCCACCGCGTCGGCGAGCGCGCGGGGCACCGGTGCCACCGGAACTCCCGTGATCTGTACGGCGGTCGGCAGCGCGGGGGTGCGCACGAGGCGGGCGAATCCGGTGGACCGCAGCCGCCGGGTGCGGGGCACCAGGATGTCGATGCGGTCGAGCGAGAGCAGCGGGGGCGCGGACGAGAAGCGGTGCAGGGCGAGCGCCGCGAGGCCCGTGATCAGCGCGTCCGCGTACGGGGCGTGGGGTTCGCCGGGGCCGGGCTGCGCGGGCACGGTCTTCGCGGCCTTGGCCGGCGGCCGCCCCGCGTACAACAGGGCGCCGTGCAGCCGCTCTTCGGGGGTCGGCGGCCCCGGGTGCAGCAGGCACACCCCGGGGAGCAGCCGCTGCCAGGGCCCTTCCGGGCGGCAGTGGGCGGCGGCGTCGGCGGCGGAGATGCCGTGGGCGCGCAGCTGGGCGGTGCTCATGACGCGGCGCTGGACATCGGCGAGGTGCTGCTGGGGGCGGGGGGAGAGCGGGGTGTTGTGGTTCATGACCGGGCCATTCCCGCCCCCACTCGCCCCCCTAACCGCTGTTACACGCCCGTCGACATAACCGGACAACCCCGCACTAAAGTGCAGACGTTCGACTGCCGAAAGGTCCGTTTGCGCGCGGTACGCCCCCACCCCCCCAGCGAGCCCCTACACGGCGGCCGCATCGCAGGCCTGCGCCCGCAGGGACCGGGCAAGGTCATCGCGGGCCTCGACCACAAGCCGCCGCAGGGCAGGAGCCGCCCCCTCGTGCGCCGCGAGCCACGCGTCGGCCGCGTCCACCGTCCCCTGGCTGTCCTGCAGATGAGGGAAGAGCCCCCTGACGACATCCATCCCGATCTGGATGGACCGCTCCTCCCACACCCGCTCGATGGCGGCGAAGTACTTCTCCGCGTACGGCGCGGTCAGCTCCCTCTGGGAGGCCTGTGAGAACCCCGCGATGGTCGCCCCGACCAAGGCGTTGGACAGCGCGTCGGACTCCACCACGGCGGCCCACGCCTGCGCCTTCACCGCCGCGGAAGGCCGCGAGGCCAGGCACCGCACCTGATGCCGCTTGCCCGAAGCGGTGTCGTCGCGCGCCAGCTCCGCGCCGAGGACCTTCTCGTCGGCGACGCCGTGCGCGGCCAGCGGGCCGAGGAAGGCCCAGCGCAGCTCCTGGTCGACATCGAGCCCGTCGATCTTCGCCGTGCCGTCCAACAGCCCACGCAGCAACTGGAGATCGGCGTCCGAGGAGGCCACCGCCGCGAAGAACCGCGCCCACGTCAACTGGTGCTGGCTGCCCGGCTCCGCGATCCGCAGCTCCCGCAGCGCACCCTCGGCGAGCGCACGCCCGCCCTCCTCGCGCCACGCGGGCGCCGCGTAGTGCGTGAGCGCGGAGTCCGCCCACGCGTGCAGCATCTGCAGCACCCCGATGTCGCTCTCGCGCCCCGCGAACCGCAGCACGAGCCCGATGAAGTCCCGCGCGGGCATGAGCCCGTCCCGGGTCAGGCTCCACAGCGCCGACCAGCACAGGGCGCGGGCCAGCGGATCGGTGATGTCGCCGAGGTGCTCCCGCAGTGTGGCGAGGGAGTTCTCGTCGAAGCGGATCTTGCAGTAGGTCAGGTCGTCGTCGTTGACCAGGATCAGCTCGGGAGCCTCCTCGCCGGCCAGCTCGGTGACGACCGTGCGCGGCCCGTCGACGTCCAGCTCCGCGCGTGCGTACCGCGTCAGCTCGCCCTCGACGGAGCGGCGGTAGAGGCCCACCGCCACGCGGTGCGGCCGCAGTTCGGGGTGGGACTCCGCTGCCTCCTGGACCACGGAGAGCTCCGTGATCCGGCCCTCCGCGTTCAGAATGACCTGCGGGGTGAGGGAGTTGACGCCCGCCGTCTGCAGCCAGGCGCGCGACCAGGACGCCATGTCGCGCCCGGACGTCTCCTCCAGGACCGAAAGGAGGTCGCCGAGGCGGGTGTTGCCGTACGCGTGCCGCTTGAAGTAGCGCCGCGCGCCCTCGAGGAACGCGTCACGACCGGCGTACGCGACCAGCTGCTTCAGTACCGAAGCGCCCTTCGCGTATGTGATCCCGTCGAAGTTGAGCTTGGCGGCCTGCAGGTCGTGGATGTCGGCCGTGACCGGGTGGGTGGAGGGGAGCTGGTCGGCGCGGTACGCCCAGGCCTTGCGGTTGTTGGCGAAGGTGATCCAGCCGTTGGTGAAGCGGGTCGACTCGACCATGGAGAAGGAGCCCATGAAGTCGGCGAAGGACTCCTTGAGCCACAGGTCGTCCCACCAGCGCATGGTGACGAGGTCGCCGAACCACATGTGCGCCATCTCGTGCAGGATCACATTGGCGCGGCGCTCGTACGACGCCTGGGTCACCTTGCCCCGGAAGATGAACTCCTCGCGGAAGGTCACACAGCCCGGGTTCTCCATCGCGCCCAGGTTGTACTCCGGGACGAAGGCCTGGTCGTACTTCCCGAACGGATACGGATAGTCGAAGTTGTCGTGGAAGAAGTCGAGCCCCTGCTTCGTCACCAGGAAGACGTCGTCGGCGTCGAAGTGCTTGGCGAGGCCCTTGCGGCAGAGCGCGCCGAGCGGGATCTCGAGGGTCGTGCCGTCGTCGAAGGTGCGGCTGTAGGAGTCCGTCACGTAGTGATAGGGACCGGCGACCACGGCCGTGATGTACGTCGAGATCGGCTTCGTCTCGGCGAACTTCCATACGCCCGCCCGTCGCCCACCACCACCCTTATTCGGAAGCGCTTCGCGCCCTTCTTTAATCAGTTCACCGGAGCCGTTGGACCACGCCGTCCAGCCCTCCGGGGCCTGCACCTCGAACCGGAAGGGTGCCTTCAGATCAGGCTGCTCGAAGTTGGCGAAGACCCGGCGGGAGTCGGCCGGCTCGTACTGCGTATAGAGATAGACCTCGCCGTCCTCGGGGTCGACGAAGCGGTGCATGCCCTCGCCGGTGCGGCTGTAGGCGCACTGGGCGTCCACCACCAGCTCGTTCTCCGCGGCCAGGTCCTCCAGCGTGATCCGCGCGCCGTCGAAGACCTCGGAGGGGTCGAGATCCTTGCCGTTGAGGGAAACGGCCGTGACGCTCGGGGCGATCAGATCGGCGAAGCTCGTGGCGCCGGGTTCCGCCGAGCGGAAGCGGATCGTGGTGACGGAGCGGAACGTGCGCGGCTCCTGGTCGCTCTCGCCGATCGCGGAGCGCAGGTCGAGAAAGACCTCGTACCCGTCGACGGACAACAGGGCGGCCCTTTCCTGGGCCTCGTCGCGGGACAGATTCTCACCGGGCACGGGCGGCACTCCCTTGTGACTCGCATGTCTGAAGCCGTGGATCGCACGACTCGTACGCAGGTCTCGTACGAATGTCTACGATCCTCGCATGTGAGGTCGGCACCCGGTATCCGGGAATGCCCTGGTGCGTCACCGACGTTTCCCCGGCCAGATGCGAACAGATTCCTTAGGGAGAGACATGTCCGAGAACGGCGCCAAGACCCCCGTCGACTTCTGGTTCGACCCGCTGTGCCCCTGGGCCTGGATGACGTCCCGTTGGATGCTCGAGGTCGAGAAGGTCCGTGACATCGAGGTCCGCTGGCATGTGATGAGCCTCGCCGTCCTGAACGAGGACAAGATCGACGAGCTGCCGGAGGAGTACGCCGAGAACATACGTCCCGGCGGCAAGGCCTGGGGCCCGGTGCGCGTCGCGACCGCCGTGAAGCAGCTGCACGGCGACGAGGCGGTCGGGAAGCTGTACACCGCGCTCGGTACGCGCATCCACAACAAGGACCAGGGCGGGACCGAGGAGAGCATCGCCGGAGCCCTCGCCGAGGCGGGCCTGCCGGCCGACCTCATCGCGTACGCCAAGAAGGACACGTACGACACCGAACTGCGCGCCTCCCACAAGGAGGGCATCGACAAGGTCGGCCAGGACGTGGGCACCCCCGTCATCGCCGTCCCCGGCGCGGACGGCAAGCAGCTCGCCTTCTTCGGCCCGGTCGTCACCCCCGCCCCCAAGGGCGAGGAAGCGGCAAAGCTGTGGGACGGCACGCTGATGGTGGCGTCGATCCCCGGCTTCTACGAGATCAAGCGGACGCGGACGCAGGGGCCGATCTTCGAGTAGCCCAACGGTCCGGTGCGAACAGAAAGGCCCCCGTGAGTCACGTCCTCACGGGGGCCTTTCCGCTGTCCGCCTGCCTCGGCGAAAGTTGAGAAGACGATCACGAGGCAGGACGTTTCACGGGGCCAGCAGCAGGCTGTTCACGCGCTGCTTGGCGGCCTCGTAACGCTTGGCCACGTCCTGCCAGTTGACGACCTGCCACATGGCCTCGATGAAGTCGACCTTCTGGTTCTTGTACTGCAGATAGAAGGCGTGCTCCCAGGCGTCGAAGACCAGGATCGGCGTCGAGCCCTGGCCGACATTGCCCTGGTGGTCGTAGACCTGCTCGACGATGAGGCGGTTGCTGAGCGGCTCGTAGGCGAGCACGCCCCAGCCCGAACCCTGCGTGGTCGCCGAGGCCTTGGTCAGCTGGGCCTTGAACTTGGCGAAGGAGCCGAAGGACTCGGCGATCGCGTCCGCGAGCTCGCCGACGCCGTCCACGGCCAGCGGTTCGCCGCCGCCACCGTCCTTCGGGCCGTTCATGTTGTGCCAGTAGATGCTGTGCAGGATGTGGCCGGAGAGATGGAAGGCCAGATTCTTCTCCAGGCCGTTGATGGCGCCCCACGTCTCCTTGTCGCGCGCCTCCTCCAGCTGCTCAAGGGTGTCGTTCGCGCCCTTCACGTACGCCGCGTGGTGCTTGTCGTGGTGCAGCTCGATGATCTGCGGGTTGATGACCGGTTCGAGCGCCGCGTAGTCGTACGGAAGTTCAGGAAGCGTATAAATGGCCATGTCCGAGCCCTCCGACTGCTGCTCTGCTGTAGTGCAACGCTTATTGCAACCAATATGCAAGTGCAGGTTAGCAGCAGGAGTGGGGTGGAGTGGAGTGGAGTTGAGCCGGAGTTGATCAGCCCTTCGTCCTAGGTCCCGGGCGGGGGAAACGCGAGAGGGCCCCGAGTCCGTCGACTCGGGGCCCTCTCGCGCAAAGGTGTCGCTACTCGGCGGCGACCGCCGCCCGCTTCTCCGCCGCCTTCTGCCGCGCGAACCCGATCGCCGCGAGCGCCAGCGTCAGCGCGCCCGTGGCCAGGAGCTGCTTGCGGGTGTCCGGCTGGTCCGTCATCAGGTAGAAGATGTACGCCATCGCGGCCAGGGCGACCCAGGTGAGGATCGGGTAGGCCCACATCTTCACGACCAGCTTCTGAGGCTCCTCGCGCTCCGTCCTGCGGCGCAGGATCAGCTGCGACGCGGCGATGAAGATCCAGACGACCAGGATCATCGCGCCGATCATGTTGAGCAGCCAGGGGAAGACGTCGTCGGGGCGCCAGTAGCTGAGCAGGACGCAGACGAAGCCGAAGACCGAGGAGGCGAGGACCGCGAGGCGCGGGACGCCGCTGTAGACGCGGCCGAGCACCCTGGGGCCCTGGCCGCGCTGGATCAGGGAGTACGACATGCGCGATGCGCCGTAGATGTTGGCGTTCATCGCGGAGAGCAGGGCGATCAGGACGATGACGTTCATGATCTCGCCGGCGCCGGGGATGCCCAGGTGGTCGAGCGTGGCGACGTACGGGCCCTTCGTCGCGACCTCCTTGTCGTCCCACGGCAGCAGCGTGACGACGACCATCATCGAGCCGACGTAGAAGAGGGCGATGCGCCACATCGCGGTGCGCACGGCCTTGGCGACGGACTGGACCGGGTTCTCGGACTCCGCGGCCGCGATCGTGACCGTTTCCAGGCCGCCGTACGCGAAGACGGATGCGAGGAGGCCGATGATCAGGCCGTCCGTGCCGTTCGGCATGAACCCGCCCTCGCCGGTGAGGTTCGCGGTGCCGGGGGCGGGCACGTCCGAGCCGGGCAGGATGCCGAGGATCGCCAGGACGCCGATGCCGAGGAAGAGCGCGATCGCGCCGACCTTCAGCGCGGCGAACCAGAACTCGAACTCGCCGAAGTTCTTCACGGCCGTCAGGTTGGCGCCGCAGAACACCAGCATGAAGAGGGCGACCCAGGCCCACTCGGGGCTGTCCGGGAACCAGCCCACCATGATCTTCGCGGCGCCGATGCCCTCGAGGCCGACGGCGACGCAGAGCAGGAACCAGAAGCCCCAGCCCGCGGTGAAGCCCGCCCAGGGGCCGATCGCGCGCTCGGCGTGGACCGAGAAGGAACCGGAGTCCGGGTTCGCGGCGGACATCTCGCCGAGCATGCGCATCACGAGCATGACCAGCGCGCCGGATATCGCGTAGGCGAGCACGATCGAGGGCCCGGCCGCGGCGATACCCGCTCCGGAGCCCACGAAGAGGCCGGCGCCGATGACGCCGCCGAGGGCGATCATCGAGAGATGCCGCTGCTTGAGGCCATGGACGAGCGGCGAATCGACCTTGGGGGCCTGGGGGGCCTCGTCGGGTGCTGCGTCCTGGGGGGTGGACGTCCGAGACATGGGCGTGCCCTGTTCAGTAGCTGAGACGGGGGAGCGAGCGGCCCACAGTCTGAAGTCCGGCATCGCTGACAGGGAACACCTGACCGCTATACGGACACGACGCTCACACGTTGTGAAGGAATGGCCACGAAAAGTTCACGCTGCTTTATGCGCGCCTCGTGCGTGCCTCGAGCCACTCCCGCAGCCCCGCCACGGCAAGCACCACACCCGTCGCCCCCGCCGACCACAGCAACTGCGGCCGCGCCCCGTCGTCCGTCAGCATCAGCCCGAGCACGGCGGCCATCGCCGCGAGCGCCGCCCACGTCAGATAGGGGAAGGCCCACATCCGCAGCACGAGCCGCTCCGGCGCCTCGCGCTCGATGCGCCGCCGAAGCCGCAGCTGCGAGACCGCGATCAGCGCCCACACGAACAGCAGCACCGCGCCGACCGAGTTGAGCATGTAGAGGAAGACCGAGTCAGGCCACTTCAGATTGAGTACGACGGATACGAAGCCGAAGGCGACGGACGCGAGGACCGCGCGGCGCGGGACACCGCCGCCCGACACCTTCAGGAGGGCCCTGGGCGCCTCGCCCCGCTCGGCGAGGGAGAAGATCATCCGGGACGAGCCGTAGAGGTTGGCGTTCAGCGCCGAGAGCAGCGCCACGAACACCACGATGTTCATGATCGTGCCCGCGGACGGCACCCCGATCGAGTCGAGGACCGTCACATACGGACTGACGCCCGCCTTTTCCGCCGTCCAGGGCAGCACCGTCACGATGACCAGCATCGAACCGACGTAGAAGAAGAGGATGCGGTAGACGGCGCTGCGCACGGCGCGGGCGACCGAGCGCACCGGGTCGTCGGACTCGGCCGCCGCGATCGTCACGACCTCCAGGCCGCCGAAGGCGAAGACGACGGCGAGCACGCCGGAGATCACACCCTCCCAGCCGTTGGGCAGGAAACCGCCGTGCCCGGTGAGGTTGGTGAGGCCCACGGGGTCCGTGTCCGGCAGCACCCCGAAGATCGCGAGCAGCCCGAGCACCAGGAACGCGACGATCGCGAAGACCTTCAGCGCGGCGAACCAGAACTCGAACTCGCCGAAGTTCTTCACGGCGGCGAGGTTGGCCCCCGTGAACACCAGCATGAAGACAAGGACCCAGGCCCACTGCGGTACGCCCGGCGCCCAGCTGTTGGCGATCTGCGCGGCACCGGTCGCCTCCACGGCGAGCACGACGACGAGCAGGAACCAGTAGAGCCACCCGACGCTGAACCCCGCCCAGCGCCCGAGGGCACGCTCGGCGTGCACGGAGAAGGACCCCGACGCGGGCATCGCTGCCGACATCTCGCCCAGCATCCGCATCACGCACATCGCGAGCGCCCCGGCGATCAGATACGAGACGACGATCCCGGGCCCGGCGACAGCGATCCCGGCCCCGGACCCGACGAACAACCCGGCCCCGATGACACCGCCGAGCCCGAGCATGGTGAGGTGCCGCTGCTTGAGCCCGCCGCCGAGCGGCTCGGGCTCCAGGTCCGCCGTCGTGCGCCCACTACTGGGTGCCGATCGATCGGGGGGTGCGTCGTGCATGGCGGTTCAAGCTGCTCTCGAGGTCACAGAAAAAGTTGGCGGGAACCTACAGTCTCTCCGCGCGGCATCCCCGTACGCAAAACGGGTCCCTTGCGCCACCCGCCGAGGTGACAAGCATCACGCCCCTCGCAGGGGTACCCCCCGCCCTTTGTGCAGAGCCCACCACCGGGGCACCCGGCACCTTGTCACCCGCCACCGGTGTTGGGCGCCCCCGCCTGAGATAGCGTCGCTGGGTCCCACCTGCCCGTCCCAGAACCCGCGGAGTCCCGATGAGCATCGCCGCCGTCTCTTCCCGTCCCGGCCAGGTCCTCGCGGACCTGCTGCCCGCGTCCCGCGTGAAGGACGCGGCCTTCGTCCTCGGCGGCGCCGCCCTCACCGGCATCGCGGCCCAGATCGCCGTGCCCGTACCGGGCTCCCCCGTGCCGGTGACGGGACAGACCTTCGCCGCGCTGCTCGTCGGCACCGCCCTCGGCGCCCGCCGCGGCTTCCTCTCCCTCGCGGTGTACGCCCTCGTCGGCATGGCCGGCATGCCGTGGTTCGCCGAGGCGGGCTCGGGCGTCGCGGCGCCGTCCCTCGGCTACGTCCTCGGCATGCTGCTCGCCGCCACCGTGGTCGGCGCCCTCGCCCGCCGCGGCGGCGACCGTTCCGTCCTGCGCACCGCGGGCACGATGGTCCTCGGCTCCGCGATCATCTACGCGGTCGGCGTCCCGTACCTGGCCGCCGCGACCGGCATGTCGCTGACCGAGGCCGTCGCCGCCGGGCTCACGCCCTTCCTGATCGGCGACGCCCTGAAGGCCGCGCTCGCGATGGGCGCGCTGCCCACGGCGTGGAAGTTCCTCAACCGGTAGTGCCCACGCCGTAGTTCCGCCTGAAGAGGTTCGCCGGGTCGTACGTGACCTTCAACTCGGCGAGCCTCTTGCGCGTTCCGGCGTCGTACAGGCCGTCGGTCCGATCCCCGGCGCCGAAGGCGAAGTTGAGCAACCGCCCCTCGCCCGCGAAAAGCCCGAACGCCCGCGCCTGCACGGCCCGCACCGCATCGACGTCCGTGCCGTCCAACGGCGACAGCACCCGCACCAGCCACCCCGCGTCCCGGTACGGCACCGCGTTGCCCGCGGGCTTCGCCAGCGCCCCGCCCAGCTGGTTGATCTGGACGACGTGCATCGTCTCGGCGGCCGGACCGGTCAGCGCGAACAGCTCGCACGCCGCCGCGACATCCAGCTCGCGCACCACCACGCTGTCCCCGTAGTAGGAGTGCGGGAAGTCCGGGTCGCTGTGAATCGTGTGGCTGTCGGTGTACGGCATCTCCCGCAGCGAGTCCGACACCGCGGGCCCGAGCTCCCGCAGCGGCGCCACAAGCCGCTCGCCCGCCGCCTCGGAGCCGGTGTAGGCGACCCGGACCGTCACGAGATAGCGGCCCCGCAGATGGGGCGGAAGCTGTGGCATGTCCGGGTAGACGAGCGCCGCCACCGACGAGGTCAGCCCGTCCGGCACCGTCCGCGTCCACGCCTCGTACGCCCGCAGCACGGCCGCCGGATCGACCTCGCGCCCGTCGAACTCGATCGCCCCGCCGTACAGCCGCGCCACCGGCACCAGACCGATCTCCAGAGCCGTCACGACCCCGAGGTTCGCGCCCCCGCCGAGCAGCCCCCAGAACAGCTCGGGCTCGGTCTCCGGCGTGACGTGCCGCAGCGCGCCGTCCGCCGTGACGACATCGAGCCACCGGACGTGGTCGGCCGCGTACCCGAACTCCCTTGCCAGGACGCCGAGTCCGCCGCCCAGCGTGTACGAGACGGCGCCCACACTCGGCGCCGAACCGTTCAGCGGGGCGAGCCCGTGCTCCGCCGCTGCCTCGACGACCCGGCCCCAGCGGACGCCCGCGCCCACGGTGACGGTGCGCGCGGCGGCATCGACGCGGACGGAGTCCATCCGCCGGGTGCTGATCAGCACACCGCCCTCCGCGTCCCCCGGAAGCCCGTGCCCGGTGGCCTGCACGCCCACGGGCAGCCCCGCGTCGGCGGCGTACGAGACGGCGGCGACCACGTCATCGGCGCTCGACGCCCCGAACACGATCTCCGGCCGCTGGGCGAAACCGGTCTGGAACCCGGCGATCTCCTCCTCGTACCCCTCGTCCCCGGCCCGGAACACGAGTCGCTGTGCGGTGAAGTCCACGGTGATCCTCCAAGAAGCGCCGGTCCGTCCGGCTGCCTGACGGGACAGAGCTTCCCCGGAAAACCTGACACCCGCCGTCACGTATTCCGGCCTTTTCCGATCTTCGTGAACTGTGCTGTCATGAAAGGGGAGTTGGGGGTGACGCCCATGCCGGAGCGTCGGGTGGCGGGCCGCTACCGCCTCCTGGAAATCATCGGCCGCGGCGGCATGGGCCGCGTGTGGCGCGCGGCCGACGAGCTGCTCGACCGACCTGTCGCCGTCAAGGAGATGCGGATCGACGCCGACGGCCTCGACCCGGAGGACACCCGCGTACGCAGGGAGCGCGCACTGCGCGAGGCGCGGGCCAGCGCGCGGATCGACCACCCCGGTGTCGTACGCGTCTATGACGTCGCCGAGGAGGACGGCCGCCTGTGGATCGTCATGGAGCTGGTCGACGCGCCCTCACTGGCCCGGTACGTCGCCGATGGGGGGCCGCTGAGCGAGCGGGACGCCGCCCGCGTCGGCCTGGCGCTGGTGGCGGCGCTGCGCCGGGTGCACGCGGCGGGTGTGCTGCACCGGGACATCAAGCCCGAGAACGTGCTCATGGGCCCCGGCGGCCGGGTCGTCCTCACCGATTTCGGCATCGCCGCGATCCAGGACGCGGGCCGTCTGACGCAGGCGGGCCTGCTGGTGGGTTCGCCCGAGTACATGGCGCCCGAGCGGGTCTCCGGGGCGCCGCAGGGCCCGCCGTCCGACCTCTGGTCCCTCGGCGCGACGCTCTGCGCGGCCCTGCGCGGCAGCTCGCCCTTCGCCCGCGAATCGGCGCTGACGACGCTTGTGGCGGTCCTGCACGAGGACCCTGAACTGCCGCCGGAATCAAGCGGGTTGGGTCCCCTGCTCGCGGCGCTCCTGGCCAAGGAGCCGGCGGGGCGGCCGGGCCTCGACGAGACGGAGGCGGCCCTGCGGGCGGCGCTGACGGCGACGCGGGAGGCGCCGGGCACGGACTGGCGACCGCGCGTCCTGACCGCCCTGGTCCTGCTGGTCACGGCCGCTGTGGCGGCCGTCATGTTCTTCACCGCGCGTGATCCGGGCGGCGGAGAACCACCGCCCGGACCGGGCTCGCGGCCACCGACGGTGGCGGGTACGTCGACCACGCCACCGTCCGGCGGCTCCGGCTAGGCGTCGATACCGGCGTCGGCCGTGTCGAGCTCGGCCGCCGTGACGGCGTCGGTGGCGACGCGGGGCCGCACCTTCTCCCGTACGACCGAGAAGACCACCACGAACGCGGCGGCGAGCAGCGAGAGCAGCACCTGCTTGCGTCCCGCCTCGTCGGTCAGCATGTAGACGAGGACGAACGAGATCATCGCGATGGTGACCCACGTCAGATACGGGAAGAGCCACATCTTCACGACGAGCTTCTCCGGCTCCTCGCGCAGGATGATGCCGCGCATCCGCAGCTGCGTGAAGCAGATCATCAGCCAGACGAAGAGGGCCACCGCGCCCGACGAGTTCAGCAGGAAGTCGAAGACGGTGTCCTTCCACTGGTAGTTGAACCAGACGGCGACGAAGCCGAAGACGACCGAGCCGAGGATCGCGGCCTGCGGCACACCGCGGGAGTTGGTGCGCGCGAAGGCCTTGGGCGCGTCGCCGCGCTGGCCGAGCGAGAACGCCATGCGGGACGCGGTGTAGAGCCCGGAGTTGAGGCAGGAGAGTACGGCGGTAAGCACGATGACGTTCATGACCTGACCGGCGTGCGGAATGCCGATCGAGTTGAGCGCGGCGACGTACGAACCGTCCTTGAGGATCGACTTGTCGTCCCAGGGGAGCAGCGTGACGACGATGAAGATCGAGCCCAGGTAGAAGACGCCGATACGCCAGATGACGCTGTTCGTCGCCTTGGTGACGGCGCGCTGCGGGTCCTCGGACTCGCCGGCGGCCAGCGTGACGATCTCGGAGCCCATGAACGAGAAGACGACCATGAGCACACCCGTGAGGATGGCGCCCGCGCCGTTGGGCATGAACCCGCCCGCGTCCGTGAGGTGCGCGAATCCGGCGCCGGGGTTGTCGGAGCCGGGCAGCACGCCGAAGACGGCGAGCAGGCCGATGATCACGAAGCCGCCGATGGCGACGACCTTGATCCCGGCGAACCAGAACTCGAACTCGCCGTAGGAGCCGACCGAGACGAGGTTCGTCGCGGTGAGCACCACCATCACGATGAGCGCCCAGCCCCACTGCGGTACGGCGGGTATCCAGCCGTTGAGGATGACGGCACCTGCGGTGGCCTCCACCGCGAGCACCACGACCCAGAAGAACCAGTAGAGCCAGCCGATGGAGAAACCGGCCCAGCGGCCGAGCGCCCGGTCCGCGTACGTGGAGAAGGAGCCGGAGGTCGGCCGTGCGGCGGCCATCTCTCCGAGCATCCGCATGACGAGGACGACCATCGTGCCGACGAGGGCGTACGAGACGAGGATGGCGGGCCCGGCGGCGGCGATGCCGGAGCTGGAGCCGACGAAGAGGCCGGCGCCGATGACACCACCGATGGCGATCATGGACAGATGGCGGTTCTTCAGCCCGGCCTTGAGGCCGTCACCGGTGTCTCCAGACTGCGGATCCCCAGGGTCGACGGGGCTGCGGTCTGCCTTCGCAAGGGAGGGTTGCGAGGTCATGGACGAATCCTTAAGTTCTCGGGTCACGAGCCCACGCATTCAAACGCAGGGGGGTGCGCGACGGAAGTCCTGACTCCGGATCGTGATATTCCGGCCCAATGGCCCAGGCCTTGGTGACCAAGGTCCCGCCCCGGTCGCGGCCACCTGCCCCGCGACGTGCCACACTCGGATCCATGCGCGTGTACCTCGGCTCGGATCATGCCGGCTACGAACTCAAGAACCACCTGGTCGAATGGCTCAAGAGCCACGGCCACGAGCCCGTCGACTGCGGGCCCCACATCTATGACGCCCAGGACGACTACCCCCCCTTCTGCCTCCGCGCCGCGGAGAAGACGGCGGCGGACCCGGAGTCCCTCGGCATCGTGATCGGCGGCTCCGGCAACGGCGAGCAGATCGCGGCGAACAAGGTGAAGGGCGTCCGTGCGGCCCTCGCCTGGAGCGAGCAGACCGCGGCGCTGGGGCGTGAGCACAACGACGCCAACGTGATCTCGATCGGCGGCCGGATGCACACGCAGGAGGAGGCGACGAAGTTCGTCGAGATCTTCCTGGCAACGCCGTACTCGGGCGAGGAGCGTCACACCCGCCGCATCGAGATGCTGGCGGCATACGAGACGACGGGCGAGCTGCCGTCCATCCCGGCGCACCACCCGAAGCAGCAGTAGCGTCCTGGGGCTCCGCCCCGGACCCCCGCTCCTCAAACGCCGGAGGCGCTGGTACACCCAGCCCGTCCGGCGTTTGAGGACGAGCCCTCAAGGCGATTTCACCCGCATCCACCCCCGGAGGGACCCGTGCCGGAGGGGCACACTATTCACCGGCTGGCAGCCGACCACCGGGAGCGGTTCGAGGACCGCGGCCCCCTCCGCGTCACCAGCCCCCAGGGCAAGTTCTCCGACAGCGCCGCCCTCCTCGACGGCCAGGCGCTGACCACCGCGGAGGCCCACGGCAAGCACCTCTTCCTCGGCTTCGGCGAAGCCGACTGGGTCCACGTCCATCTCGGGCTCTTCGGCAAGTACACCCAGGGTGAGACCCCCGCCCCGCCCCCCACGGACACCGTCCGCCTGCGCCTCCTGAACGACGCGTACTACTCGGACCTCCGCGGCCCCACCACCTGCGCCCTCATCACGGACGCGGAGAAGCAGGCGATACACGACCGCCTGGGCCCGGACCCGCTCCGGACGGCGGACGACCCGGACCACGCGTACCGCCGCATCAACCGCAGCCGCACCACCATCGCCGCCCTCCTCATGGACCAGAAGGTCATCGCGGGCGTCGGCAACGTCTACCGCGCCGAGGTCCTCTTCCGGCACGGCATCGACCCGTACACACCGGGCAAGGACATCACCGCCACCCAGTGGCGGACGATCTGGCGGGACCTGGTGGACCTGATGCGCGAGGGCGTACGCCTCAACCGCATCGACACCGTCAGGCCCGAGCACACGCCGGAGGCGATGGGCCGCCCGCCCCGCGTGGACGACCACGGCGGCGAGGTGTACGTGTACCGCAGGGCCACGATGCCCTGCCACATCTGTGGCGGCGAGATCCGCACCGCCGATCTCGCCGCCCGCAATCTCTTCTGGTGCCCCGGCTGTCAGAAGAGCGCTTAGAACCCGTGCGGCAGCCACGGCGCGACATCCGACCCGAAGGCCAGCGCCGCCTCCGCGAGCGCGCCGGGACGCAGCTCCCGCACCCGGCCGGCCGCCGCGAGTGACGTCAGGGAGTGGCCGCCGAGATAGGCCGCTCCCAACTCCCGTACGGACAGGGCGAGATCGGCGTCGTCCTCGGTGCGCTCGCAGGTCGCCCCCTTCAGATCACCCTTGAGCCGCCAACGCCCCGCGTTCCAGGGGCAGAAGGCGTCATCGACCTCGAACACCAGGTTCACGGGCGCCCGGTAGGTGCGTGCCTCGAGGGCGGCGCCGACCTCCACGAGCCGTACGTAGAGCGAGTCCCGCACCCGGATCCCGCAGCGCCGCACGTCTGATACGAGCTGCAGCACCGCGTCGTCCGTCGGGCGGTTGTACGTCTCGACCTTCGAGGTCAGGTCGATGTCGAAGAGGAATCGCCACAGCGCCGCGTAGGCCGCCGGATCGAGCGCTTCGAGATCGCTCAGCTTCACCGTGCTGTCCATGCCGGAGAAGCCACCTTCGGGCTTGATCCGGAAGCGCGCGTATCCGACGGGCTCCCCGTCCCGCTCGGCGAGCACGCACAGCAGGGGGGACGCCCCGTGCCGCTCGCTCTCCGGGTCGAGCAGGCCGAGCCGCTCCCAGCCGGGCTGCCGGGCCAGCATCCCGGGACGCTCGCTCACCCGGCGCGCGTAGAGCTCCTCGCACGCTGCATGGACATCGGCGGGCTTGGCGTACCGCAGCTTTACGTCATCCGTACCGGGCGGCACCGACAGGAGCACCCGCGACGTGTCGATCTCGGCCTTCAGCTGCTGTGTCGCCGCGCCGTACCCGAACCGGCCGTAGATGACGGGCTCGGAGGCGGTGAGCACGGCCAGTGCCTCGCCCCTCGCGCGTACGTCGTCCAGCTGGCGGCGCATCATCGACGTCAGGATCCCGCGCCTGCGGTGCGTCGCCGCGACGCTCACCATCGTCACGCCCGCCGCGTCCGCCAGGGCGCCGCCCGGCACGGACAGGCGGAAGCTGAACGCTCCCGTCGTGCCGACGCAGGTGTCGCCGTCCCATGTCCCGAAGAAGCGGTTGAATTCGGTCAGCGCGTTCCAGAGCTCATGCTCCTCGGGAGCCTCGGCGACTCCGCCGAAGGCGAGCTCCAGCGTGCTGTAGTACTCGTCCCAGTCCTCCGGCCGCAACTCCCGCAATTCCGTCGTCATATGCCATGCCTACCAGGGGGAAGCGGGCGAAGCGACAGGATTTACGCGCGCTGACGGCGTGCCCCTGACGGGGGACAACCGGCACCTCCCGTGCGAAGTGTCTGGCCCGATGGATAAGGTCCGGGAGCAATGGCAGGCGAGCGAGCGGAAGCCGAGACGTTTACAGCCCGGATGAAGAAGAGGGTCCACCGGGTGCGGATAGGGCTGCGCAAATCCGGGGTCGACTACTTCAGAGGCGACGGTTCGGACTGGATCGCCCTGGCGGGACTGCTGCTCACGATCCCGGTGATCACGGTCTGCACGATCGTCAACAACGTCTGGTGCTCGCCCGCCGCCCTGGTCCTGCCCATCGTGGCCGGCGGCCTGCTCCTGCGCCCCTCCAGCCTGCTCGGCCTGTACGCGGCGTCGGCCGCCGCCCTGATCGTGGAGTCCGTCCAGCTCGGCCCGTACCCGGAAGGACCGTCACGGGTCACCCCCGGCGTGGTCCTGGTCGTCGCGGCCTGCGGTTTCTTCGGGCTGCTCATAGCGCAGTTCCGCACCCGCGTCGGGGTGCCCTGGCGCGGCGGCGGGACCATGCTCTTCGACCTGCGCGAACGTATCCGCGTACAGAGCAAGCTGCCGAAGCTGCCCCGCGGCTGGCACCGAGAGATGGCGCTGCGTCCTGCTGGCGGCCAGTCCTTCTCCGGCGACTTCGTCGTCGCGGCGCGGACGAACGGCGGGCGCACCCTGGAGGCCGTCCTCACGGACGTCTCGGGCAAGGGCATGGACGCCGGCTCGCGCGCCCTGCTCCTGTCGGGCGCCTTCGGCGGGCTGCTCGGCTCGCTGCCGCCGCACTCGTTCCTGCCCGCCGCCAACGGCTATCTCCTCCGCCAGGACTGGGACGAGGGCTTCGCGACCTCCATCCACCTGGTCCTCGACCTGGAGACGGGCGACTACGAACTCTTCTCGGCGGGCCACCCGCCGGGCCTCCAGCTCAGCGCGGGCAGCGGCCGCTGGGAGGAGAAGGTCGCCGACGGCCCGCTCCTCGGGGTCTACGACGGGGCACAGTTCGACCCGGTGAAGGGCTCCCTGCGTCCCGGTGACGTACTGATGCTGTTCACCGACGGCATCGTCGAGGCCTCCGACCGCGACATCAGCGAGGGCATGGACCGCCTCACCGGGGAGGCCGACCGGTATGTGGCCGGGGGCTTCCACGGCGCCGCGTGGCATCTGATCGAGGCGGTCGCGAAGGACGTGAACGACGACCGCGCGCTGCTGCTGATCTGCCGGGAGGCGTAGTCGGGTGGGGTCTGTGCGGACGTACGTGAGCGGCGATGTGCGAGTCGCCTACGGGCAGCTCTACGTCGTCAGCGAGCCGGAAGGCGACGGCGGCGGGCCCCACGAGTCCATGGCAGGCCAGTCGCAGGGGCTGTGCGGCGCCGCGATCCCCGGCTTCCTCTATCTGAACACCGCGCTGCACACGGGCCAGGTGGGCTTCGTCGTCGAGGTCCACGAGGATCCGCCGCGGCTCGACGAGGAGTGGGAGGACGTCGTCGAGGCCTCGTTCAGGCCCCTTTCCGGCGAGGTCGCGCTCGAGCTGTGGGGCGGCGAAGGGCACTTCCCGCTGGGGCTCGAAGAGGGGGTCGACTACCGGGTCCGCTACAGCGGCAGCCGGATGGACGAGGCCCGCGAGCGGGAGCACGAGTTCATCGAGCACCCCGGGATCGAGCGCCACCTGCTGCAGTTCTGGCCCGCACGCCCCGAGCGGGACCGGGTGGTGAAGCAGGTCAGCGGCAGTGCGGCCTACTGGCACGACTTCGCCCGCAAGCTGCCCAGGCCTCCGTCCCCGGAACAACGCGCAAAGGCCGAACGCCGCGTCCGCGAAGAAGCGGAACGCGCCGCCGAGGAACAGCACCTCTCCCTGCTCCGGCGGGAGTGGGGCGGCCGAATCCCCAGCGAGCGCCTGCGCACCGTCCTCGGCAATGTGGATGGGATCAGGGAACTCGCCCCCGAACTCGCCCACGCCTTGGACGAGCTGTCCCCGGAGCGGCAGCGCGCCGTCGCCCGCTGGGCCATGCGTCGCGCGTTCGAGGAGGCGGGCCTCGCCCAGGTCGGCTGGATCGCCCCGGCCCTGGACGCGGCGGAGCGCGGGCAGCGCCTGCCCGCGCCCTTCGACGACGTACACGAAGCCGTCTGGGACCGTCTGTTCGCCGACCCGGACGTGCCGCAGACGATGGTCGCCTCGACCGACGGCCGCACCCCGGCCATGCTGCAGCAGGCCATGGCCGTCGCCGCCCTCTTCGGCGCCGTCGAGGACGACCCGCTACGCGCCGCCCTCGACGCGCTGTACGCGGCGGCGGTCACCTTCGGTCCCGCCTACGGCACGCTGTTCGCGGAGGCCCGCTCGGCCTTCCCGGACGAACTCGGCCCGGCCACCGCGTAGTCGGGGCCTGAGGGCAGGATCCGGGCCAGCCACGTCGACCGGCCGGCCGCCAGCGGTCCGAGCACCGCCAGGACGAGGACGTACCCCGCGATGAAGGGGGAGAGGCGTTCGTCGAGCCCCGCGGTGGCGGCCATCGTCGCGAGGATCAGGGCGAACTCTCCGCGGGCGAGCAGCGTGGTGGAGATGTTCGCCGCGGGGCCCGCCCCAAAGCCGTACACACGCGCGGCACCGAGCCCCGCGAGGACGTTCATGAGCAGCGTCAGGGCCACGGCGGCGAGGACCGGCCAGAGCACCACGGGCAGATCGCCCGGGTCGATGGAGAGGCCGAACGCGAAGAAGAAGATCGCCCCGAACGCGTCCCGCAGCGGATGCACCAGCTTGCGGATGCGCTCGCCGGACGCGGTGCTGCCGAGCATCAGGCCCACCATGAACGCGCCGATCGCGTCGGCGACCCCGAACCACTCGGAGACCCCGGCGACGAAGACGGCGGCCCCGAGGAAGGAGATGACGAGCAGTTCGTCGTCCTTGGTGTCCATGAGCCGCCCGACGAGCTTGGTGCCGAAGCGGGCCGCGAGCGCGAGGAGCAGCAGGAAGCCGAAGGCCTTGCCGCCGTCCATGACGGCCGCCGCGAGGCCGTCGGCGCCGGACAGGATGGGCTGCAGGGCGGCCAGATAGAGGGCGAGGAAGATGTCCTCGACCACGATGATGCCGAGGATCGGCTTGGTCTCGGGGTTGCCGAGCCGCCCGGTGTCGACGAGCACCTTGGTGACGATCGCCGACGAGGAGATGCCGAGCACTCCGGCGAGGACCAGCGCTTCGGAGGTGCCCCAGCCGAGCGCGCATCCGAAGCCCAGGCCCGCGCCGACGTTCAGCGCGAGATACGTCCCGCCGGCGAGGGCCATCTTGCGGCCGCCGGTCTTGAGGTCGTCCATGTGGAACTCGAGGCCCAGGTAGAACAGCAGCAGGACCAGGCCGAGCGCCGAGAGCATCTCCAGGTCGTGGGGGTCGGAGACCAGGACCACGCCGGGGGTGTGCGGGCCGAGGAGGATCCCGGCCAGGATGAAGAGGGGGATGGTGGGGAGTCCGATGCGGCCGCCCAGGCGGGCGAGCACGGCGGCGGCGAGAAAGGCGCCGCCCATGGCTATCAGGGTGTCTGCGTGTCCGATGGGCCCGTTCCTCCTGGTGGTCGGCGACACCCCCAATGGCAAAGAGAGCGTCAAGAACGCGTCAATAGTTAGCTTACCAAACGATTTAGGTGGCAACTATGGAGGGACTGCATCCCGCCCCTCCGGGGGTTCTCCCCACCCCCGATCCGCCGGGGGACCTCATGGTCCGGAGCACCCCCGAATCCGTACGTTCGAGACATCGATCGGGGACGTCCCGATCAGGGCGTACGGACGAGAGGTGGACCGAGCCATGGGGCTGCGGCGCAAGAGGCGAACCGACGAGGGCAGTTCCGCGGTGCCGCCGATGCCGGCCGGGGCGCCCGGCACCGACTGGGCCGTCGAACTGCGCGGCGTGCGCCGCCAGTACGGCCGCGGCTCCTCCGCCGTGCACGCCCTCAGCGGCATCGACCTCGCCCTCGAACGCGGCAGCTTCACCGCGGTCATGGGGCCGTCCGGCTCCGGCAAGTCGACCTTCCTGCAGTGCGCCGCCGGGCTCGACCGGCCGAGCGCGGGCACGGTGCGCCTGGGCGGTACGGAGATCACGGGCATGAGCGAGAACAAACTCACCGAGCTGCGCCGGGCCCGCCTCGGCTTCGTCTTCCAGGCCTTCAACCTGCTGCCCTCGCTGACCGTCGAGCAGAACGTGGTGCTGCCCAGCCGTCTGGCGGGACGCCGCCCGGACCGCCGCGCGGCCGCCGAGATGCTGGCCCGCGTCGGCCTCGGCGACGACAAGCGCAAGCGGCGCCCCGGCGAGCTCTCCGGCGGCCAGCAGCAGCGCGTCGCGATCGCCCGCGCCTTGGTCACCGCTCCGGATGTGGTGTTCGCCGATGAGCCGACGGGGGCGCTTGATACGACGACGGCCGCGGAGATTCTCGGGCTCCTGCGGTCCGCCGTCGACGGCATGGGCGCCACCGTCGTCATGGTCACGCACGATCCGGCGGCCGCGGCCTATGCGGACCGGGTCCTCTTCCTCGCGGACGGCGCGATCGTGGACCGCCTCGAGCGGGGCTCCGCCCAGGAGATCGCGGGGCGCATGGCGGCGCTGACGGCTCCGGCGTTCGCGGCCGCCGCGGCCTGAGCCGTCCCCAGTCAGGCCCTCTGGGCGCACCGCCCCTCAACTCCGGAGACCAGCCGTGAAGTTCATCCCGAACGGGCTCGCGCGTGCCGCCGTCCGTTTCAAGCCCGCCGCCTTCGTCGGCACGTTCGTCGCGCTGATGATGGCCGCCACGATCGTGTCCGCGTGCGGCATCCTCCTGGAGACGGGCCTGCGCGCGTCGGTGCCGCCCACCCGGTACGCAGGTGCACCCGTGGTGGCCGCGGCCGACCAGATGGCGCACTTCAAGGCGGGCGACAGCGACTCGACCTCGGTGGTGCCCGACCGGGCGCGGCTCGACAACTCCCTCGTCGCCCAAGCGGGTTCGGTCGCCGGTGCGCGTACGGCCGTCGCCGACGTCACCTTCCCGGTGCAGTCGCGCGGCGCGGACGTCACGGCGCACGGCTGGGGCTCCACCGCCTTCACCGGCGAGAAGCTCACGGCGGGCGAGGCGCCCCGCAGCGGCGAAGTGGTCCTTTCAAGCGCTTCCGGTGTTTCCGGCGCCAAGGTGTCCGTGGGCGACCGCGTCACCCTCACCACGACGGACGGCCCCCAGGACTTCCGCGTGTCAGGCCTGACCGATCGACAGGGCGCCCCCACCGCCTGGTTCGCCGACTCCGACGCCGTACGCATCTCAGGGCACCCCGGCCGCGTCGACGCCATCGCCGTACTGCCGAAGGAGGGCGTCACGGACGCCGCCCTCAAGTCCCAGGTGGCGCACGCCGTCGGTGGCAAGGCCAAGGTGTTCACGGGCGAGGACCGCGGCAGCGCCGGGGACGCCACGCTCGACAACGCCAAGGAACTCCTGGCCGGACTCGGCGGCTCCTTCGGCGGCGTCGCCACCATGGTCGCCGTCTTCACCGCCGCGGGCACCGTGGCGCTCTCCGTCGGCCAGCGGGCCCGTGAGTACGCACTGCTGCGGGCGATCGGCACGACCCCGCGGCAGATCCGCCGCACCATCGCCACGGAGGCCCTCCTGGTCGCACCGCTCGCGGGCGCGCTCGGCTGCCTGCCCGGCATCGCGCTGGCGAGCTGGTGGTTCGGCCAGCTCCAGGAGAAGGGCGCGATCCCCGAGGCCGTCGACCTCTCCATCTCCTTCATCCCGCTCGTCTCCGCCGCGGGCATCGCCCTGCTCACCGCGCTGTTCGCCGGCTATATGGCGGCCCGCCGCCCCTCCCGCATCAAGCCGGGCCAGGCGCTGACCGAGTCCTCCGTGGAACGCCTGCGGCCCGGCTGGATCCGTACGCCGCTGGGGATCGCGGCAGCGGTCGGCGGATGTGTGCTCGCGGGCGTCGCCTCGTCCGCGAGCGGCGAGGACGCGGCGAACGCGGCGCTCGGCGTCGTCATGCTGTTCATGCTGGCCGTGGCCCTGCTCGGCCCGCTGGTCGCCCGCGCGTGCGCCGCCCTGTTCGGCCTCCCGCTGCGCGGCGCGGGGGCCTCCGCCTCGCTCGCGGCCGCCAACTCCCGTACGAACGCCAGGAGGTTGGCCTCGGCGATCACCCCCATCGTCCTCGCGATGGCGTTCTCTTCCACCCTCGTCTTCATGCACACCAGCGAGGACCGGGTCGCCCGCGATCAGCAGCGCGCGGGCATCACCGCGGACCACATCGTGACGGCGCGGGGCACGGGCCTCGCCCCCGACGCGGTGTCGCGGGCCGCGCGGGCGCCCGGGGTCACCTCGGCGGTGGGCCTGCTCAAGACGTCCGTCCTCGTCCCGGCGGGCTCCGGCGGCGACCGCTGGCTGGAGTCGGCGTCGGCGCAGGGCGTGACGGGTTCGGCGCGCGATCTGGCGAAGGTGCAGGACCTGGCCGTGAAGACCGGCTCCCTTTCCACCCTCGGCAAGGGGGAGGTCGCCGTCGACGCGATGCTGGCGGACAACGCGCACGTGAAGACGGGGGACAGGCTCCAACTCCGCCTGCCGGACGGCACGAAGGCATCGCCGAAGGTGGTCGCGACGTACGGCAGGGGCCTCGGCCTCTCCCAGGTCACGCTCCCCTCCACGGATGTGAAGCGCCACGTGACATCGCCCTTCGACACGGAGATCTGGACCACGGGCAAGGCCCCGAAGGCCCTGACCGCCCTCGGTGAACTCCGCGACCGGGACGGCTACGCCACCGCGCAGTCCCTGGACCGCGAGCTCAACGCCTGGGCGAACACGACGATGGCGGCGGTCCTCGGCGGCTTCGCCGCGATCGCGGCGGTGAACACCCTGGCGATGACCATCCTGGACCGGCGCCGCGAGCTGGGCACCCTGCGGCTGATCGGCTCCACGCGCCGCCAGGTGATGCGGATGGTCCGCTGGGAGGCGCTCCTGGTCGTCTGCGCGGGCACGGTGATCGGCACGGCGATAGCCCTGGCGACGCTGATCCCGATGATGAACGCCCTGACCGGCGAGTCCCCCTACATCCCGCCGGCCCTGTACGCCTCGTTCGCAGCGGCGGTACTGACCCTGGGCCTGACCTCAACGCTGCTACCGGCGCGGGCGGTCCTACGGGACTGACCCTTTCCGTACAAGATGGCCGCAATCTTTCAGCCCGTCCGGCGTTTGAGGACGAACTCGGCGGAGCCGGTGATCTGCCGAGCCATGAGCCCGACGAAGTCGGAGAGCTGTCTCTTATACACCTCTGACGCTGCCGACGAACAGCCTTGTGTAGATC
>NZ_SRIC01000096.1 GCF_004684775.1 Streptomyces sp. MZ04 | reverse complement strand
CCCCTGACGGCCCCCACCGCCACGCGCTACAGTCCCCGGCACACGGACGTTACTGCGCAGTAAGGGGATTCGGCCATGCAGCTCGGGATCAACCTCGGCTACTGGGGCGCGGGAATGGACGGCGACAATCTCGCCGTCGCCAAGGAGGCCGACAAGCTCGGCTACGCGGTCTGCTGGGCCGCCGAGGCCTACGGCTCGGACGCCGCGACGGTGCTGTCCTGGGTGGCCGCACAGACCGAACGTATCGACATCGGATCCGCGATCTTCCAGATCCCGGCCCGGCAGCCCGCGATGACCGCCATGACCGCCGCCACCCTCGACTCGCTCTCCGGCGGCCGCTTCCGCCTGGGCCTCGGCGTCTCCGGACCGCAGGTCTCCGAGGGCTGGTACGGCGTCAGGTTCGACAAGCCGCTCGCCCGCACCCGCGAGTACGTCGAGATCGTCCGCAAGGCGATGACCCGCGAGCGCCTCTCCTACGAGGGCGAGCACTGGACGCTGCCGCTGCCGGAAGGACCCGGCAAGCCCCTCAAGCTCACCGTCCACCCGCAGCGCGAGCACATCCCGCTCTACATCGCGGCGATCGGCCCCAAGAACCTGGAGCAGACCGGCGAGATCGCCGACGGCGCCCTGCTGATCTTCCCCGCGGCCGAGCACCTGGAGGAGACCGCCATCCGCCATCTGCGCGCCGGGCGCGAGAAGGCGGGCAAGACCATGGACGGCTTCGACATCGTCCCGACGCTGCCGCTCGCGGTCGGCGACGACGTGCCCGGCCTCGCCGACATGTTCCGCCCCTACACGGCCCTCTACGTGGGCGGCATGGGCAGCCGCAAGCAGAACTTCTACAACCAGCTCGCCCAGCGCATGGGCTACGAGAAGGAAGCCGCCGAGATCCAGGACAAGTACCTGTCCGGAGACAAGGACGGCGCGGCGGCCGCGGTGCCGCACGAGCTGATCGACTCGACCACGCTGCTCGGCTCCGTCGAGCGCATCGCCGAGCGGATGCAGGCCTACGCGGCGGCCGGGGTCACCACCCTCACGCTGTCCCCGGCGGGCTTCACCCTGGAGGACCGGATCAAGGCCCTGCGCGCGGGCACGGAAGCACTGGAGCGCGCCGGACTGGCGTAAGGCGGAGGGGGAGAGTTTCTGCGGCCGTGGTGGGGGCTCGGGGGTCTTCCCCGCCACGGCCGTCACGGGGAACAACGCGCCGTGCGGCCGCTCGGTTACGGCCTGAACCGGCCTTGGCCTTCCTCCGTTTGGCGGAGCCGACTCGTGCCCCTGTTGCCCGGAAGCCGACATCGCATTTGACTCGTTCTTTGCGGACGTCCGCGCGGATGGCATGGAGGTGCCACTGATGCTTTCGGCCAAGAGTGTCTTCGAGGAGATCCTCGACAACGACGAGTCGTTCCGGCTGTTCTGCTCCATCGCGGCCAGCGGCGAGTCGCAGGGCGGCTGGGAGAACGGGCGCATCGCGGAGCTGATCCCCGCGAGCGAGCGTGGCCTGGCCCCCAAGGTGGTCCGGCACGGCGCCGACGAGGACAAGCACGGGCGGATCTTCAACGCGCTGATGCGCAAGCGCGGCCTGGAGCCGGTCGAGGTCCCCCATGAGACCGACTACACGATGCTTCTGGAGAAGCACGGCATCGGCCTCGCCCATGAGCAGCTGAAGGCCGACAAGCCGCTCACCGTGCAGGACATCGTCACGTACCTCGCGCACAGCAGGGTCACCGAACAGCGCGCCTCCGAGCAGATGCGGCTGCTGCGCAAGTACTTCGCCGACCACCCCGACATCGGCCGCGCGGTCAAGATGATCTCGAACGACGAGGACAGTCATCTCGCCTACTGCCACGAGGAGTTGCTCCGCTTCGCCCATGCCGGGCACGGCCGTGCCATCCAGCGCACCCTGCGCGAGTGCGCGCTCGCCGAGATCCGCGTCTACCGCGACGTCAGCCTCGCCGTGATGGACCACATGGGACGCATCCTGGGCTGGCCGAAGGTCAAGTCGGCGGTGCTCGCCGCGGGCATCCACGGTGTGTACGCGTACGAACGGCTCGGCGGCTGGCGGCGGATGGTGTCCCTGAAGATGCCCGAGCGGCGCGACGCGCTGGGCGGGCCCGCCACCTCGACGCCCGAGTTCGCCTGACCGGGATCGCCCCCCAGAGACCGCCCCCTAGAGCCAGCCGCGGCTCTTGAACATCCGGTAGAGGAAGACTTCGAGCGCCGCCATCAGCAGGATCACGGCCGGGTACGACCACACCCAGTGCAGCTCGGGCATGTGGTCGAAGTTCATGCCGTAGACCCCCGCGAGCATCGTGGGGACCGCGGCCATGGCGGCCCACGCCGAGATCTTCCGCATGTCGTCGTTCTGCCGCACGCTCATCTGCGCCAGATGCGCGGAGAGGATGTCCGACACCAGGCGGTCGAGGCTGTCCACCGAGTCGTTCACCCGCGTCAGATGGTCATTGACGTCCCGGAAGAACGGCCGCGCCGTGTCGTCCACGAAAGGCACGGCCGGCGCGAAGGGGCCCGCTCCGGAGAGGCGCATCATGGGCATCGCCAACGGTCCAGTGGCCCGGCGGAACTCCACGATCTGGCGCTTGAACCTGTAGATCCGGGACGCCGTGTTGCGGGTGCCGCCGCGGTCCGGCGAGAACACCTCCGTCTCCAGGACCTCCAGGTCCGTCTGCAGCTCGCCGGCCACGTCCAGATAGTGGTCGACCGTGGCGTCGGCGATCGCGTACAGGACGGACGTCGGGCCGTGCTTGAGCACCTCGGGGTCCGCCTCCATGCGATGGCGTACGGCGGCGAGCGGTGATCCCTCGCCGTGCCGGACGGTCACCACGAAGGAGTCGCCGATGAAGACCATGATCTCGCCGGACGAGACGGCGTCGCTCTCCGGCTCGTACACGACCGGCTTCAGGACCACGAAGAGCGAGTCGTCGAACACCTCGAGCTTGGGCCGCTGATGCGCCTTCAGGGCGTCCTCCACCGCCAGCGGATGCAGCCCGAACTCCTCGCTGACCTGGTCGAACTCCGACTCCGTCGGCTCGTACAGACCGACCCAGACGAACGCGTCGCCGGTGGCGCGCGCCTCGTCGAGCGCGTCCGAGAAGTGGCCGGAGCACTCGGTCCTCCGCCCGTCGCGGTACAGCGCGCAGTCCACGATCACGGAGCGCATTCTTCCGAACCTCCGCTCGGGACGCACCCCGTCGGCGGCTTAGGCTGGCCCGCATGCCCACGCTGATCCTCGTCCGGCACGGACGATCCACCGCCAACACCGCGGGCCTGCTCGCCGGGTGGACCCCCGGCGTGGCCCTGGACGAGCGCGGCGCCGCGCAGGCCGCCGCGCTCCCCGGACGCCTCGCGGACCTGCCGCTCGCCGAAGTCGTCACCAGCCCGCTGCAGCGCTGCCAGGAGACCGTCGCGCCGCTGCTCGCCGCGCGGCCGGGACTGCGGGCGCACACCGACGACCGCATCGGGGAGTGCCACTACGGAGACTGGTCGGGCCGCAAGCTCGCCGAGCTGTCCGGCGAACCGCTCATGGAGGTCGTACAGCAGCATCCGTCGGCGGCCGCCTTCCCCGGCGGCGAGTCCATGCGGGCCATGCAGACGCGGGCGGCCGAGGCGGTACGCGAGTGGAACGCGCGCGTGGAGCGCGACCACGGCGCGGACGCGGTGTACCTGATGTGCTCGCACGGCGACATCATCAAGTCCCTGATCGCCGACGCCATCGGGCTCCACCTCGACCTCTTCCAGCGCATCTCCGTGGAGCCCTGTTCCGTCACCGCCATCCGGTTCACGCGGCTGCGCCCGTTCCTCGTACGTCTGGGCGACACCGGTGACTTCGGGTCGCTCGCGCCGCGCGAGGCGCCCGCCGGGGGCGACGCGGCGGTGGGTGGCGATGCGGGAGCACCGTGATCGTCCGCCGCAGTAGGGTGCAGAGGTCACGCCGCACCACCGCAAGTGATCAGTCGCAGTCGAATCCAATGGAGACAGGACGTGTCGCGTCAGGTGTTCCTCTACGACCCGCCGGAACGCTTCGTGGCCGGAACGGTCGGCCTCCCCGGTCGGCGTACCTTCTTCCTCCAGGCCACCGCCGGAGCCCGGGTGACCAGCGTCGCCCTGGAGAAGACCCAAGTGGCGGCGCTCGCCGAACGCATGGAGGAGCTGCTCGACGAGGTCGTGCGCCGCAGCGGCGGCAACGCCCCCGTGCCGGCCGTCGCGCCCACCGAGGTCAGTGACAGCGCGCCCCTGGACTCGCCCGTCGAGGAGGAGTTCCGGGTCGGCACGATGGCGCTCGCCTGGGACGGCGACGAGGAGCGGATGATCGTCGAGGCGCAGGCTCTGGTGGAGCTGGACGCCGAGTCCGACGAGGACCTCGCGGAGGCCGAGGAAAGGCTTCTGCAGGACGAGGAGAACGGGCCGCCGATGCTGCGTGTCCGGCTCACCGGCGCGCAGGCCCGCGCCTTCGCCAAGCGGGCCCTCGACGTCGTGAACGCTGGGCGGCCGCCGTGCCCGCTGTGCAGCCTGCCGCTCGACCCGGAAGGACACGTATGCCCGCGCCAGAACGGATACCGGCGGGGCGCGTGAGCCCCGCCTCCGGCGCCGATGCCATGGAGCTGCTCACCCGCGGGGAGCTGACCGTGCGCGGGCGGATCCGCGAGGCCTCGAACGCGGTGCTGTACTGCACCGTCTCGTACGAGGGCGCATCGGCCGCCTGCGTCTACAAGCCCGTCGCCGGGGAGCGGCCCCTGTGGGACTTTCCCGACGGGACCCTCGCCCAGCGCGAGGTCGCGGCCTACGAGGTCTCCGAGGCGATGGGGTGGGGGCTTGTGCCGCCGACCGTCCTGCGGGACGGGCCGCACGGCGAGGGCATGTGCCAGCTGTGGATCTCGGGCCCGGAGCCCGATGCGGACGGGGACGGTCCCGAGCTGCTTGCCCTCGTCGAGGGCGAGGAGCCGTCGGACGGCTGGAAGGCGATCGGCTTCGCCGAGGTGGGGGAGGGGCGCACGGCCCTTCTCGTCCACGCGGACGATGTGCGGCTGCGGCGGCTCGCGGTCCTCGACGCGGTGATCAACAACGCGGACCGCAAGGGTGGGCATCTGCTGGTCGACTCCGGCGGGGAGCTGTACGGGATCGACCACGGGGTCACGTTCAACGCCGAGGACAAGCTGCGGACGCTGTTGTGGGGGTGGGCGGGGGAGCCGCTGACCTCCGAGGCGGTGGCGGCCCTGGAGTCCCTGCGGGAGGCGCTGGAGGAGGCTGCTCCCCTTGCCCTGAGGCTCGGGAAGCTGATCACCGGGGCGGAGGTCGACGCGCTGCGCGCGCGGGTGGACGCCTTGCTGGCGTCCAGGGTCCACCCCACCCCGAGCGGCGACTGGCCGGCCATACCGTGGCCCCCGGTGTAGCGGCATCAAGGCGTCTCGCCACGATAAACCTTGATCCCCGCTCGTATACGGAAGCCCCGTCCGGTTAGGCTCATGGCATGCATGCCTGGCCCGCTTCTGAGGTCCCCGCCCTGCCTGGCAAGGGCCGCGACCTCCAGATCCACGACACCGCGACCGGTGGACTCGTCACCCTCGAGCCCGGTCCCGTCGCCCGTATCTACGTCTGCGGCATCACTCCGTACGACGCCACCCACATGGGTCACGCGGCGACCTACAACGCGTTCGACCTCGTGCAGCGCGTGTGGCTCGACACCAAGCGGCAGGTTCACTACGTCCAGAACGTGACCGACGTGGACGACCCGCTCCTGGAACGCGCCAACCGCGACGGCAAGGACTGGGTCGAGCTCGCCGAGGGCGAGACCGCGCTGTTCCGCGAGGACATGACCGCGCTGCGGCTCCTGCCGCCGAAGCACTACATCGGAGCCGTCGAGGCGATACCCGGCATCGTGCCGCTCGTCGAACGACTCCGGGACATGGGCGCCGCCTATGAGCTGGAGGGGGACGTCTACTTCTCCGTCGAGTCCGACGCCCACTTCGGCGAGGTCTCCGGCCTCGACCGTGCCGCGATGAAGCTGCTCTCCGCCGAGCGCGGCGGCGACCCGGAGCGCCCCGGCAAGAAGGACCCGCTGGACCCGATGCTCTGGATGGCCGCCCGTGAGGGCGAGCCGAGCTGGGACGGGGCCTCTCTCGGCCGCGGCCGGCCCGGCTGGCACATCGAGTGCGTGGCCATCGCCCTGGACCACCTGGGGATGGGCTTCGACGTACAGGGCGGCGGATCGGATCTCGCCTTCCCGCACCACGAGATGGGCGCGTCCCACGCGCAGGTCCTGACCGGCGAGCATCCCTTCGCCAAGGCGTACGTCCACGCCGGCATGGTCGCCCTCGACGGCGCGAAGATGTCCAAGTCCAAGGGCAACCTCGTCTTCGTGTCGAAGCTGCGGCGCGACGGGATCGACCCGGCCGCCATCCGTCTCGCCCTCCTCGCGCACCACTACCGCGCGGACTGGGAGTGGACCGACGACGTCCTGCGGGACGCCGTCGAGCGCCTCGGGCGCTGGCGCGCCGCCGTCTCCCGCCCCGACGGGTCCTCCGCCGACGCGCTGGTCGAGGAGATCCGCGAGGCCCTGGCGAACGACCTGGACGCCCCGACCGCGCTCGCCGCCGTCGACCGCTGGGCCGCCCGCCAGGACGCCGACGGCGGCACGGACGAGGGCGCCCCCGGCGTCGTATCGCGTGCCGTCGACGCGCTGCTCGGCGTGGCCCTGTAGCACTCCCACCCCGATGGGCCGCTCCGGAAATCCAGGAGCGGCCCATCAAAGTCCATGGCCGCGGGGGCCGTTGAAGCGCTAGACCTCCGCCATGAGATCACCCACTCGCTTCAGACGGGCGGCGCTCGCCGCCGCCCTGCTCGGACTTCTCGCGGCGTTCGCCGGACCCGGCGGCGGTGCCGCGCAGGCCGCCGACGAGCCCGCCACCACGGTCGGGGACGTCACGGACTTCGCCGCCGACGGCTCCGTCTACCGGATCGGCGCGGGCAAGGCCGAGGCCCGCGTCAGCTTCGTGTCGAAGGAGACGTTCCGGCTCGAGCTCGCCCCCGATGGCGCCTTCACCGACCCGACCGGCAAGGACATCGTCCTTCCGCAGGGCGAGCCGCCGAGCACGAAGTGGGCCGACAAGGGCGACCGCTACGAACTGAGCACCTCCGAAGTGACCCTGCGCGCCTACAAGTCACCGCTCCGCTTCGCCCTGTACCGCGCCGACGGCACCCAGGTCTGGGCCGAGTCCAAGGGCCTGTCCTGGACGAAGGACGCCACCACGCAGAGCCTGGCGCGCGGCGCAGGCGAGCAGTTCTACGGCGCCGGGATGCAGAACGGGCGCGGCAACACCTCGCACCGCGGCAAGAAGGTCGAGGTGAGCGTCGACTACAACTGGGACGACGGCGGGCACCCCAACTCCGTGCCCTTCTACCTGTCTTCGGAGGGGTATGGCGTCTTCCGTAATACGTACGCGCCCAACACCTATGACTTCGCGGAGCCGGTGACGGCCACCGCCAAGGAACAGCGCTTCGACGCCTACTACTTCGCGGGCCGCGGCAGCGACGCCGCCAAGGACGTCATCGGGCAGTACACGAAGCTCACCGGGAAGCCCTTCCTGCCGCCCGTCTACGGGCTGGAGATCGGTGACGCCGACTGCTATCTCCACAACGCCAACCAGGGCGAGCGGCACACCCTGGACTCCCTGAAGGTCGCCGACGAGTATCTGAAGCACGACATGCCCAATGGCTGGATGCTCGTCAACGACGGCTACGGCTGCGGCTACGAAGACCTCGCCGAAACCGCCAAGGGCCTCCAGGACCGCGACATGCAGCTCGGCCTGTGGACCGAGGACGGCATCGACCAGATCGCCGACCAGGTCAAGGCGGGCCAGCGCGTCGCCAAGCTCGATGTCGCCTGGGTCGGCGACGGCTACAAGAAGGCGCTCGACGGCTGCAAGGACGCGTACCAGGGGATCGAGGACAACAGCGAGGCGCGGGGCTTCACTTGGGCCCCCGAGAGCTGGTCGGGCGCGCAGCGCTGCGGCGTCCAGTGGTCCGGGGACCAGAGCGGCAGCTGGGAGTACATCCGCTGGCAGATCCCGACGTACGCGGGCGCGACCATGTCCGGCATGGCCTACACGACGGGTGACGTGGACGGCATCTTCGGCGGCAGCGCCAAGACGTACGCGCGTGATCTGCAGTGGAAGTCGTTCCTGCCGGTCACGATGACGATGGACGGCTGGGCCGCCAACGACAAGCAGCCCTTCCGGTACGGGGAGCCCTACACCTCCATCAACCGCAAGTACCTCAAGCTGCACGAGTCGCTGCTGCCCTATCTCTATTCGTACGGGCACGAGGCGACGGAGACGGGAGTCGGCGCCGCACGGCCGCTGGCCCTCGAATACCCCGACGACCCGAAGGCCGCCACCGACGCCGCCAAGTACGAGTTCCTGACGGGCGAGGACTTCCTCGTGGCGCCCGTCTACAAGGACACCACCGTCCGGGACGGCATCTATCTCCCCAAGGGGACGTGGACCGACTACTGGAGCGGCCGTACGTATCAGGGTCCGACGACCGTCGACGGCTACAGCGCGCCCATCGACACCCTGCCGCTCTTCGTCAAGGGCGGTGCCACCGTGCCGATGTGGCCCGGCGGCATCAGGTCCTACAAGGACCGCACCGCCGACTCGCCGATGGCCTGGGACATCTACCCGCAGGGCAGCTCCTCCTTCGAGCTGTACGAGGACGACGGCGTGACCAGGCAGCACCGTGACGGCAAGTACGCCACCCAGCGCGCCGAGGTCGAGGCGCCCCGCGCGGGCAAGGGCGACGTGCGCGTACGGATCGGCGCGAGCGAGGGCGAGTTCAGCGGGAAGCAGACCGCGCGGCCGTACGCGTTCACGCTGCACACCGGGGACGCGCCGAGCGGTGTCGAGCTCTCCGGCCGCGAACTGCCCCGGCTCGCCTCGAAGGACGCGTACGAGAAGGCGGAGCGGGGCTGGTTCTACGACCGGGACGACCGGGGCGGGGTCGTCAAGGTCAAGACGGCCGCTCTCCGTACCGACCGGCCCTTCGAGCTCGACCTGGACGACACCAGCGCGGTCGGCGGTGCCGTGCCCGGCGCGGCCGCGGCGCTGAGCGCCCCCGCGGGACAGGAGCTCGGCGCGGGAGCGGCGGGCAAGGTCGCCGTCGATGTCACGGCGGGGACGCGGGACGCCACCGGTGTCGAGGTCACCCTCGACGCACCCGAGGGCTGGACGGTCGGATCGGCTGAGGCCGACCGCGTACCGGCCGGAACCACCCGCCGCGTGGAGGTGGCCGTCACCCCGCCCAAGGGCGCGGACCCGGGTGAAAAGCCGCTGACCGCGAGCGCGCGCTACCGCTCGGCGGGACAGGACCGCACCGCCGTCCAGCGGATCGCGGTCGCCGTCATGCCTCCCGCGCCGACGGCCGACACCTGGGCGAGCGACATGGTCTGGCTGAAGGCAGCCAACGGCTACGGACCCGCCGAACGCGACCGCAGCAACGGCGAGTCGGGTGCCGAGGACGGCCACACGCTGACCCTCGCCGGAAAGACGTACGAGAAGGGGATCGGCGTGCACGCCGACTCCGTGATCGAGGTCTACACCGGCGGGCAGTGCGCGAGGCTCACCGCCGACGCGGGCATCGACGACGAGATCAACGGCTACGGAGAGGTGGCCTTCTCCGTCGAGGCCGACGGCAAGGTCCTGTGGACCTCGCCGAAGGTGACGGGTGCGTCGGCGACCGTGCCCGTGGACGTCGATGTCAGCGGGGCCCGGCACGTGGAGCTGAAGGTGACCGACACCAACGGCTCCAAGAGCGGGGACCACGGGGACTGGGCCGCGGCGAAGTTCAGCTGCGCGTAGGCCTGTAGCAGGCAGGGAGCGGCGCCGGGCGGGAAGGACTCCGCCCGGCGCCGCCGTCTGTTCACGTGGCGGCCGTGACCGTCACTTGGTGACCACGATGGCCAGGAGGTACCCCGGGTTGTTGGTGTCGTAGTAGCCGATCACCGGCTGTCCGAAGGCGAACGCCTCCTGGACCTCGTCGTGGGTCTGCGGGTTGGGGTTGATGAACGCCCGCCAGGCGCCGTCGACGTGGAGGTAGAGCACCGATGCCTGGCCGGGCAGCGGCTGGACGACGTCCCAGAACGTCGTCGCGACGTTCGAGGCGAGCGCCTGTGTGGAGATCTGGGGCGCCTGGGCCTGCGGAACCTGCTCCTGGCCGAACTGCTGAAGGAGCTGCTGGAACGGCTGCTGCTGGCCGAGCTCCTTGAGCTCCTGACGCAGATGCGGCGGGATGTGCTGCATGGCCTGCTGACCCGGGACGCCCTGCTGCCCCTGCATGCCGGGCATGCCCTGCTGGCCGAAGGACTGCCGCTGGCCGAACGGCTGCTGCTGGAACTGCTGCTGCCCGAACTGCTGCGGAGGGGCCGTGCTCGGGCCCTGCTGCTGGCCGTACTGCTGCTGACCGAACTGTTGCGGTCCGTACTGCTGGCCTTGCTGCTGCAGGGGACTCATATGCGGGGTGGTGCTCATGCGGGTGCCACCTTCCCTCAATGGTTGTGGTGCTTCAGCAATGCGCGTGGTGCTTTCGGTCCGTGACGACGAGTGGTGCTTTCGGCCCGTGACGAACGTGGGGCCTCAGCCCGTGACGACCAGGCCGACGACCTCGTCGTCCGAGAACCAGACACGTACGTCGGGATGTCCCCCCGCGAAGGCGGCGTGCACCGCCTGGCGGATGTCGGGGGACGGAGCGTTGAGGTTGCGCCACTCGCCGGCGACGAACAGGCGCAGGCGTGGCGGGAGTTCGGGCGGATAGGGCAGCAGCTCGTCCCAGTAGCGCTCGGCGCGCCCGGAGCCCACCGCCGACGGCAGCAGGTTCGTCACCGCCGCCTTGATGTCGGGGCGGTTGCCGATCCGCTGGGAGGCGGGGCGCCCCGGCGCGTCCTGCTGCGGCGATCCTGTCGCCCTGAGCACGGCGCGTGCCCGCTCCGATGTCATCAGCTGCTGGCCCGCGGCCTTCAGCATGCCCTGCAGACAGGCAAGCGCGCCGACGACGACCGGCGACGCGGACGAGGTGCCGGAGAACGTGTCCGTGTACCAGGCGATCTCGTCGGTGCCGCCCTGCAGATCGCCCGGCCGGTTCCAGGATCCGCCGGTCGTGGTGGTCTCGCGGCCCCAGCCCTGCGCGTCCACGCGGGCCCCGTAGTTGGAGAACCCGAGGCGTGAGCGGTCCGGGCCGTGATCGCGGCCGTGGGTGCCGGGCGGCGGTGCGCCCGCGCCGACCAGGACGGCGCCCGATGGGCTGTTGGAGGGGTTGAAGGGGTTGCGCCACCCCTCGGGGAACTCGTCGGGCCTGCGCTCGTACAACGCGTCGTCCAGGGACTCCGCGCCGTTCCCGGCCGCGCCGACGACGATGACGCCCTTGGCGGTGGCGTGGCGGATCGCCGCGTAGTCGTCGGGCCACCACTCCAGGGCGATGTAGCCCTTCTGGTCGTCGCGGGGTTCGAACTCGAACCGCGGGCCGGGGCGGTGCAGTTCGATGAGGATGATGTCGCCGGGGGCGAGGCGCTCCGCCGCGGCGTGGATCGTGGCCGCGGTGCCGAGCGGCTGGAAGGAGGCGGCCGCGGTCGTCGACTCCGGAGCGATGCCGCTGATGCCGACCTGGTTGCGGTCGCCGCCGATCACGCCGATCACCGCGGTGCCGTGGTTGCGCCAGGCGACGTCCTGGATCGGGGTGCCGATGACCACACCGGCGAGCTTCGCCGTCAGGTCCTCGTGCCCGAGCTGCCAGGCGCCCTCGATGTCGATCACCGTCACGCCCTCGCCCGAACCGCCGAGCCGCTGCCAGGCCCACGGGGCGTCGACGCCCTCGGGGGCCGGGCGCAGATAGCCCTGACGTCCGGTGAAGTCGGGGGTGACGGGGGCGCCCTCTTTGCGGCGCCCGGAATCGCCGGTCTCCGGGAGGCCCTCCTGGCGCTGGGTCGGGGGCTGCGGCCGGCCCGTCGCGCCGATCGACGCGGGGACGGCGCCCGGTTTGACGTACGCCGTGTCGATGCCCGGCAGCGCCGCCATCCGCGAGCGCAGCTCCTGGGCCCGGCTCTCGCCGCCGCGCACCCGGTAGAAGAGCGCCAGGTCGGGTACGGATTCGTCGCCGTCGGCGGTCTGCTCCATGGTGGTCCGGAGCCGTTCCTCGTTGCCGAACAGCGGCTCCAGGGCGAGCTGTTCGTCGGTGAGGAACATGTTCAGGGCCGATACGTCGGAACCCGCCGCCGAGCGGATGCCCTGCGTACCGGCGCGCAGCCGGGCCTCGGGCCGTGCGACGACGATCAGCTCCTGCTCGCCCGGTCGGTAGGTGAATCCCGCGCCGTCAGGTCCAGGGCCACTGGCTCCCGGGCCTCCCGCGGGCTCTGCCTGGTCGGTCATCGCTTCACCGCTCCCTTCACTTCTACGGGTGCCGTGCTGCTGCGCGCTGGGGCCGCGCCTTCGGGGCACACCCTGCTACCGCCGAGCGGACTCGTCCACCCCCCTTTGCCCCAACTGAGTTTGAAATCAAGGTGATGGGGGAAACCCGAGCAATTCGACCGGAAGGCGTTGTCAAGACGAAGGGGCGGCATCCTTCCGGATGCCGCCCCGCGCTCATTCAGCCCTCGTCAGTCCTCCGAGGAATCAGACGGTCCGGATTCCTCGCCGCTCTCCTCGTCCGTCCCCGTCCCCGTCTCCGGCCGCTGCGGCTTCGGGGGCCGGGTGCGCTCGCCGGGGGTGGGGCCCCCGCCGTCGCGCCGCCGCAGATAGCGCTCGAACTCGCGGGCGATGGCGTCGCCGGAAGCCTCCGGCAGCTCGGCGGTGTCCCTGGCCTCCTCGAGCGACTGGACGTACTCGGCGACCTCGCTGTCCTCCGCCGCCAGCTGGTCCACGCCCACCTGCCAGGCGCGCGCGTCCTCGGCGAGGTCGCCCTGCGGGATCCGCAGGTCGATGAGGTCCTCCAGGCGGTTCAGGAGCGCGAGCGTCGCCTTCGGGTTCGGCGGCTGCGAGACGTAGTGCGGCACGGCCGCCCAGAGGCTGACCGCCGGGACGCCCGCGTGCGTGCACGCCTCCTGGAGGATGCCGACGATGCCCGTCGGGCCCTCGTACTTCGTCTCCTCCAGGTCCATGGTCCTCGCCAGGTCCGGGTCGGAGGTGACGCCGCTGACCGGCACCGGGCGGGTGTGCGGGGTGTCGCCGAGCAGCGCGCCCATGATCACCACCAGCTCCACGCCCAGTTCGTGGGCGAAGCCCAGGATCTCGTTGCAGAACGAGCGCCAGCGCATCGACGGCTCGATCCCGCGCACCAGGACGAGGTCGCGCGGCTTCTCGCCGCCCACGCGCACCACCGAGAGCCGGGTCGTCGGCCAGGTGATCTTGCGTACGCCGCCGTCCAGGAAGACCGTGGGGCGGTTGACCTGGAAGTCGTAGTAGTCCTCGGCGTCCAGCGCCGCGAACACCTCGCCCTTCCACTCCTTGTCGAGATGCGCGACCGCGGTGGAGGCGGCGTCGCCGGCGTCGTTCCAGCCCTCGAACGCGGCCACCATGACCGGGTCGACCAGCTCGGGTACCCCCTCGAGCTCGATCACCCAGGCCTCCTTCCGACGTCCTTTAAGTACGCCCCAACCTTACGGTGTCCGCCGGGGCCGTCCGCAGCCCCCTTGCGGCTGCCCGGTGACCGGATCAATGCCCCGCCCGAGGGCCGGGCACTCCCTCGGCGGCAGGCGCTTTACAGCGTCGAGTCGCAGCGACGAGTCACAGCGTCGAGCGCAGCCACTGCTCCACGCTCGCGATGTGCACCGTCGCCCACGACCTGGCCGCCTCCGCGTCGCGGTCCCGCAGCGCGGTGAGGATCGCCCGGTGCTCGTGCAGGGTGCGGCTGACGGCGTCCTCCTGGGTGAGGCCGCGCCAGACGCGGGCCCGGGTGGTGGGCCCGGAGAGGCCGTCGAGGAGCGAACAGAGCACCGAGTTGCCGGACGACTGCACGATGCCGCGGTGGAACTCCAGGTCGCAGGCGACCAGTTCCTCGACCGAGGGGGCCGCGCCGAGGGCGTCCAACTGGGCGGTCAGCACGTCCAGTTCGGCCTCGGTGATGTGGACGCTGGCCATGGCGGTGGCCGCCGGTTCCAGGATGCGGCGCACCGCGAGGAACTCCAGGACCGTGTCGTCCCGGTGGAAGTCGACGACGAAACTCAGCGCCTCGAGCAGCAGTTGCGGGTCCAGGCTGGTGACGTACGTGCCGTCGCCCTGCCGTACGTCGAGGATGCGGATCAGCGAGAGGGCGCGCACCGCCTCGCGCAGTGAGTTGCGCGAAAGGCCCAGGTCGGCGGCGAGTTCGCTCTCCTTGGGTAGCCGGTCGCCGGGGCGCAGCGCGCCGGAGACGATCATGCCCTTGATCTTTTCGATGGCTTCGTCGGTGACAGCCATGGGGACCTCGCCTCACAAGACAGAATACATCCGATGTATCGGACGATTATGGCGTGTCCCGGGGCTGTTGCGCATGTGGGTCCGGTGAATACGTACTTCTCTCAGGGCTAAGATTTCCGTACGACGTTCCGTACTGACGTTCCGTACTGACCGCGGGACGGGCGAGAGGGAGGCTACGGCACATGGCCGTGAAGAAGTCGGCGGGGGCCCACCAGGACGCGGTCGCGTCGATCATCGAGGACTGGGCCAGGGAGCGGCCCGACCTCGACACCTCGCCCCTGGAAGTGCTCGCCCGGCTGCACCGCACCTTCCTGCGCTACAACACCAGGCTCACCACCGCGATCGAGCGGCACGGCCTCGCGGTCGCCGGATTCGACGTGCTGACCGCGCTGCGCAGGGCCGGGGCGCCCTACCGGCTCACCGCGGGGCAGCTCGCGGACTCCGGTCTCGTCTCGTCGGCCGGGGTGACGCTGCGCATCGACCGCCTGGAGAAGGACGGCCTGATCGTGCGGGAGCGGGACGCGGAGGACCGCCGAGTGGTCTACTCGCGGCTCACGGACGAGGGCCTCGCCAAGATCGACGAGGTGTTCGCCGAGCATCTCGGCAACGAACGCCGGATGCTCGGCGGACTCTCCCCGGCCGAGTGCCGCCAGCTGGCCCGTCTGATGTCCAAGCTGGAGCGGTCGATCACGGACTCCGACGCATCTCACGAACCGGAGGCCTGAGCCGCCGCCTCCGCGCGGTACATGCGGCGAAGGCGCACCACGCCCAGGTCGTGCTGGTAGAGGTTCTCGCGCTGGTCGGCGTCGGCGGGCATGGCCTCCAGCATCACCCGGTCCTGTTCCAGGACCTGCCAGTGGCGCTCCTCGACGAGGGTCTTGTAGAGAAAGCGCCAGGTGTCGCGCTGCCAGCCCTGGACGCGGCGGTAGCGCCAGAAGAAGACGCCGGTGCGGTTCTCGTCGACCGGGCAGACCATGCCGACGATGCCGAACGGGCCGCCGGGACCGGCCGACGGCGGGTACGGAATGGTGAGGTCCACCCAGTCCACGCCGGTGCGGCACAGCTCGACCCAGTCGAAGTTGACGCCCCGCTGGTCGGTCTTCTCGAAGAAGTAGCCGCGGTCCGTCTCCCGGATGCGGAACTTGGCGGTGGTGTCGCCGTCGTACATCGTGTGCGACTCATGGTGGAGGAACGCGCCGTGCATCGGGTCGAGGAGGTTCTCCACCGCGAACCGCCACGGGCCGTTCCACTCCGCGTAGCAGAGGAACGCGTCGACGTCGGGGTCGGTGAGGGGCTCCGGCAGTGTCAGCTCGGCCGGCTCCGGGTGCCGCTCGTCGCCGAAGTACGCGAGGATCGCGCCGCCGATCTCCCGCACGGGCAGCGACGTGACGAGCTTCCTGCCCTCCAGATTGCAGCCGGGCAGTCCCGGTACGGAGGAGACGGTGCCGTCGGTCTCGACCTCCACGCCGTGGTACCAGCAGGCCACCCGGTCGCCGAGGTGTTTCCCGAGCGACAGGGGAGCCCCGCGGTGCGGGCAGCGGTCGGCGAGCATCGACAGGGCGCCGTCCGAGCGGCGGAAGAGCAGCCACTGCTCGCCGAGGGCGGTGACCTTGCGCATGGCGCCGGGGGCGACGAAGTCCGAGGGGACGACGGGGTGCCACTGGTTGCGCAGACCGGTGGCGTAGATGTGGTCGGCGGAAGCGGTCAGGGCAGTCATCGGGGTCACGCTCCCAGTCGGTTCATCTCGGCACGGAAGGATTCCTCGGTCCACTGGGCGCCGCCCGGCGCGTGGACCTGACGGGCGTTCAAGCCCCGTACGACATCGGCAAGTTGATGCCCGTCCTTGGTGAAGACCTCTTCGAGGGTGGCGGCGAGCTTGTACTCGTACGGGGTCGGCTCGTGGGTGCGGGACTGGTGGACGTCCAGGTACGGCCAGGTGGTGGTCACGGTTTGTCTCCAAGGGGATCTTCGAGAAGAGTCGCTACAGGTCGAGGACGAGGCGGCCCGACGCGCAGCGCGAGACGCAGATCATCATCGAGGCGTTCGCGGCGTGCTCGGCGTCGCTGAGCAGGAAGTCGCGGTGGTCGGGTGTGCCTTCGAGTACGCGGGTCTCGCAGCTGCCGCAGATGCCTTCCTGGCAGGAGCTGCTGACGTTCAGGCCCGCGTCCTCGGCGGCCCGCAGGATCGAGGTGCCGGCGCCGACGGAGAGCGTGAGCCCGGAGGCGCGGCACTCCACCTCGAACGCGGAGTCGTCCCCGGTCCGCTCCACGACGGGCGCGGCGAACCGCTCCACACGCAGCCGCCCGGCCGGGCAGGCGGCCTCCACGGCGGCGAGCAGCGGCTCCGGTCCACAGCAGTACACGAGCGTGCCTTCGGGCAGCCCGTCGAGCGCCGAGGCGAGGTCGATGTGCCCGCGCTCGTCCTGCGGTACGACGGTCAAGTCACCGTCCAGATCGGCCAGTTCATCGGTGAACGCCATCGAGCCGCGGTTGCGCCCGCCGTACACCATGCGCCAGTCGGCCCCGCGTCGTGCCGCGTCGCGGGCCATCGCGAGGAGCGGTGTGATGCCGATGCCGCCCGCGATGAAGAGATAGCCGGGCGCGTCCTCCAGGGCGAAGTGGTTGCGCGGCTCGGATGCGGTGACCGTCTGGCCGGGCCGCAGCGTGGTGTGCACGTGCCGCGAACCGCCGCGCGACGAGGGCTCGTCGAGGACACCGACGCGATACGTCGACACGTTCCGCGGGTCGCCGCAGAGGCTGTACTGGCGTACGTGACCGCCGGTGTGGAGGTCGAGGTGTGCGCCGGGGCTCCAGGCGGGCAGCGGCTTGCCGTCCGGGTGGGCGAGCTCGACGGAGAGGACTCCGTCCGCCTCCCAGGTCATACGGCGTACCAGCAGCGTCAGTTCGCTCTCATTCATGGCAGGGCCCTCCTCACTGGCCGGGGATCTTGACGGGCGGGGTGAACGGGTTCTTCATCGGCCCGAGCCGGGCCAGGTCGACCTCGACGAGGGTCGGCCCGTCGGAGGCGACGGCATGGCTGATGACGGGCTCCGCGTGCTCCTCGGCGGCGATCAGCGCGTACGCCAACCCGCAGGCCCGCGCGAGGAGTTCGAAGTCGGGCGTGGCGAGGTCCACTCCGCTGCGGCGCTCGCTGTAGCGGTCCTGCATGTTGCGGAGCACGCCGTATCCGCCGTCGTTGAAGACGACGAGGGTGAGCCGGGGCCGCTCCTGGGCGAGCGTGAGGAGCTCCCCGAGGTGGACGGCGAGCCCGCCGTCGCCGGCGAGGACGACGGTCGGCGCGTCGGGCCTGGCGAGCGCGGCGCCGATGCCCATTCCCAGGCCCTGCCCGATGCCGCCGCCGCGCGGGAAGACATTGTCGCGCGGGTCGTACATCTCCAGAAGCCGGTTGCCCCAACTGCTGGACGGGATGGTCACATCGCGGGCGACGACCGCCTCGCGGGGCAGCGCGGCACGGATGGCGTCGCAGATGGCGGCCTGCGGGCCGATGTTGTCGTGCAGGGTGGCGCGGACGTCAGCGCGGACGGCGGCGACACGTCGCGTCCAGTCGGGGTCGGCCGGTCGGGCGTGCGGCAGCAGAGCCGCCAGCACCTCGGGCGCGTGACCGCGCAGGGCGTGCCGGGCCGGGTAGACGCGGCCGATGGCGTCCGCGTCGATGTCGATCTGGATGTGCGCGGCGGGCAGTTCAAGCCCGTAGTCGGCGGTCTCGTTGGACCGGAAGTGCGTGCCGACCGTCAGCAGGACATCGGCGTCGGCGAGGAGGGCACGGGCGGCCGGGGTGGTGGCGAAGTTCCCGATGACCTGGGGGTGGTCCTCGGGCACGGATCCCCGCCCGGAGTTGGAGCTGAGCAGCCCCGCGCCGGTGACGTGGAGCAGCTCGGCCAGCTCGGCACGGGCACGGGTGGCGCCGCCGCCGGCCCAGATGAGGGGGCGCTCGGCGGACGCCAACAGGGCTCGGGCGGCGGCGAGTTCACCGTCTTCACCGTCCGCGGGGAAGGGGAGCGGGGTCTCGGTCACTGGGGAGGAGGAGTCCGTCTGCGCCGCGTACTGCAGATCCACCGGCCACTCCACGCTCGCCGGGCCGCCCGGATCCGTCAGTGCCGTGCGGGCCGCCTCGCGCAGGATGTGGCCCGCCGCTTCGGTGGACGGGACCGTCTCGGCGTACGCGGAGACCGCGCGCAACATGCCGAGCTGGTCCTTGGTCTCGTGGATGAAGCCGCGGCCGCTGCCGAGGAACTCGCTCTCCACCTGGCCGGTGATGTGCAGGACCGAGGTGCCCGCGCTGAGCGCCTCGACCAGGGAACCGGCCGCGTTGCCCGCGCCCGTGCCCGTCGAGGTGAGCGCGCAGCCGAGCGAGCCGCGGGCCCGGCCGTAGGCGTCGGCCGCGTTCACCGCGGTCGCCTCGTGGCGGACCGGGACGAAACGCAGCTCCCGGTCGACCGCCTCGACCAGCGGCAGATTGTGCACGCTGACGATGCCGAAGACCGTGTCGACGCCGAGTTCGCGCAGGACGGCGACGAGGAGATCGCCTCCGGTGGCGTAGTGCATGGGTGGCATGGTTGAGCTCCTCAGAGGATGCCGCGGCCGACGCCGCCGCAGACGTCGATGCTGGTGCCGGTGGTGTACGAGGCGCGGGGCGAGAGCAGCGTGACGATCGCGTACGCGACCTCATCCGCCCGCCCGAGCCGGCCGAGCGCGATGCCCCGGTCGGCGGCCAGTTCCGCCTGCCAGTCCTCGTACGAGAGGCCGGAGCCGGCGGCCGCGTGGCGCCGCGTCCACTGGCCCGTGTCGATCAGGCCCAGGCAGACCGAGTTGACCCGGATGCCCTCGGGAGCGAGCTCCACCGACAGGGACTTGGAGAGGTTGAGGATGCCCGCGCGGGCGGCGCTCGTGGTGATCAGGCGCGGCTCGGGCTGCTTGGCGAGGACCGCGTTGACGTTCACGACGCTCGCCGAGTCCGATGCCGAGAGGTAGGGGCGGGCCGCGTGCACGGGGTTGAGCACGCCGGAGAACTTCAGCTCCAGCTCGTCGCGCCAGTCCTCGGCGGTCGACTCGGCCAGACCCTTCATCCGGGACTGGCCCGCGTTGTTCACGAGCCCGTCGACCGAGCCGAAGGTGTCGGCCGCGCGCCGCGTGAACTCCCGTACGGCGTCCGCGTCGCGCACGTCGCACACGCCCGTGAGCAGCCGGTCGCCGCCGCCGAGCGAGGCGGCCGCTTTTGCGAGCCGGTCGGCGTCACGCCCGCAAGTGGCGACCCGCGCACCCTCGTCGAGCAGGGCGCGGACCGTGGCCAGGCCGACGCCCGAGCTGCCGCCGGTGACCAGGACGGTCCGGTCGGCGAGGCACAGATCCATGATTCATCGCTCCTGTACGTCGGTTCGTCGGTTCGTCGGTTCGTCAGTGCATGGTGAAGCCGCCGTTTACGGCGACCACTTGTCCGGTGAGATAGCGGGACTCCTCGGAGAGGAGGAAGGAGATGAGCCCGACCAGGTCGTCCGGCTGCTGCGGGCGGGAGATCGCCCGGTTGCCCCGGTAGAGCGCGTGCCGTTCGGCCGGTACCGTCTCGGTGGCCTCGACCTCGGTGAGGCCTGGCGCCACCGCGTTCACGGTGATCCCCTTGTCGCCGAGTTCGCGCGCCATGGCCCGCGTCAGCGCGATGACCGCGCCTTTGGACGCGATGTAGTGGGCGAGGCGGGGCGATCCGTAGAGCGCCGCGTCGGATGCGATGTTCACGATCCTGCCGGGGGCGCCGAAGAGCGGGTGGAGGGCCTTGGCGACCAGCCAGGGGCTGCGGGCGTTGACCGCCATCAGGCGGTCCCACACCTCGACATCGATGTCCTGGAACTCCTTGCCGCCGACGCCGTTGGCGAGCGCGGCATTGTTGACCAGGCCGTACAGCGGCCCCAAGTCCCGTACGGCAGCAGCCAGTTCGTCGACCGATGCGGGGTCGGCCACGTCGCACCGTACGAAATGGGCGTCCAGCCTCTCCGTACGCAACTCCGCGACGGCCTCCGCGCCCCGCACGGGATCCACCTCCGCGACGACGACCCGGAAGCCGTCCTCGCCCACCCGGCGGGCCATGGCAAGTCCCAGGCCACGGCCCGCTCCGGTGACGACGACCGTACGGACGTCAGTCACGAGTGACGCCGTGCATCGGCGAGTGCTCGGGGTAGGTCGGCACCTGCGGCTTCCGCGTGCCGATGACGACGCAGAAGAGCGCGTCGGTGTCGCCCTCGTTCTTGAGGGAGCGCGCCACACCGGCCGGCACGACGATCATGTCGCGGTAGCCGAGCGTGCGGTACTCCACCTCGTCGGCGCCGCGGTGGATGCCGACCTTGACCTGGCCCTCCAGGACGAAGAAGGCTTCCTCGACGTCGTGGTGGGTGTGCTCGGGGCCCTCGGCGCCGGGCGGAAGCAGCATGTTGGAGAAGGTGAAGCCGCCGGACGGCAGGATGCGGCTGTCGTTCTCGTGGTTGCCGGTCGCGCCGGAGCCGACGTAACGGATCTGCCCGCGGCGGTACTGCGGTCCCGCCTTCTCCTGGAAGGAGAGCGTGCTGAAGTCCGCGACGCGGGACTCCTTGGTGGCGATCAGCGAGTCGGTGTACTTGCCGAGGTCGCCGCCGTTGTCGTACTCGGTGGTGGTCAGAGGCATGGGAAGGCTCCTACTCAGTGATGTGGGCTTGCCCAGCGGCCTGGGCCTGCTCGGGGATGCGGGCTTGCTCGGGGATGCGGGCGGTGATGCGGAGGTGGGAGAGCACCCAGGCGTTGAAGGCCCCGGGCTGCTCCTGATTGGCCAGGTGACCGGCGTCCTTGACGATCACGTAGGCGGTCTTGTGCAGGGACCCGGCGATGACCTGCGAGGCCTCGACGCCGGTGACCCGGTCCTGGTCGCCGCAGAGGACGAGGGTGGGTGCGGCGATCCGGGGGATCTCGGCGCGCAGGTCGGCCGCGGCCATGGACTCGGCGGCGTACGCGTATCCGGGCAGGCGCACCGATGCGGCCATGGAGTCGACGACCCGCCGGACCAACTCGGGCGGCGCGTCAGGCGATACGAGCCGGGGCCCGCGCCGCTCGGCGAACGCCCGCGGCCCGAGCTCCGCCAGCTCGGCGGCCCGCTGCCGCATGCCGTCGGCCTTCGCCGGATCGGTCCCGGAACCGGCGCTGGAGTCCGCGACGATCAGCGAATCGACCAGCTCGGGGTGGCGGGCCGCAAGGCGCAGCGCGATCACGCCGCCCCATGAGACGCCGAGCACATGGGCGCTCGCGCCGTGCTCGCGGATCACCTCGGCGGCCGCGTCCGCGAAGCCGTCGAGGTCCAACGGCCCTTCGGGATCAGCCGACTTGGCGTAACCCGGAGCATCCCAGGCCACCACCCGCACGTACGCGGACAGCTCGGCGAGCTGCGGTGCGAAGGCGGCGGACGATGAACCGATGCCGTGCAGGCACAGCAGCAGCGGACCGGCGGATCCCGCCTCCTCGACATGGACGGGCACGGGAGCCGTCACAGGATCTGTCCCGTCCGCCCGGCGAGCGCGGCGAGGCTGCGCAGGACCGCGTACGGCACGACCTGGCTGGTCGCCGGGTTGCCCGGGTCCGGCAGATGCGCCACCTCGAAGCGGTACGCCCCGTGCGGTCCCGACGCCTCGACGACGTGCCGGGTGTGGTGGGCGCCGGGGTCGGCGACGACCCGGACCCGCACAGCGTCCAGGTCGCCGACGGCGAGGGCGACCGATGCCGCGACGTTCGTCGACTTGGGGAACTTCACCGGGACGTCGCGCGCGGTCCCGGACATGACCTCGACGGGACCGGTCGCCGTCCGCATGCGGGACAGCAACTCCTCGTCCATCCACGGCTGTTCGAGGGTGGACGGCAGCTTGGTGGTGGTGAGCCGGACCTCGTCGAGCGGTCCGAGGGAACGCACCGCCTGGAGCAGATCGAGACCGCCGACCGCGCCCCCGGTGAAGTACACCCGGCCGGGCCCGGCCGCGAGGAGCCGCTTGGCGAGGTCGTCGTCGGTGAGCGCGCCGGTCGACGCGACAAGGAGATCGGTCCCGGAGGCGAGCACGCGCTCGCCCCATTCCCGTACGACACCCTGGCCCGCCGCCTCCACGACGAGATCGCAGCGCTCCATTGCCTCGTCGAAGGAGACCTGCGGGGCCGGGGCGCTCTCGCCGAGCGGACGGTTGTCGACGAGACACGTCAACTCGGCGCCGCGGACGCGCTGTTCGGCGAGCGCCGTGCCGACGACACGGCCGATCGCGCCCCAGCCGACGATGCCGACCTTGCGTACGCGCGTCATGCCTGAACCTCCAGTGTCTTGTGGGCGGAGAGCGGGCCGGGGTCGGGCGACCCCGCCATGTGGCAGCGGATCTCCTTGGGCGGCGGCCCTGCCGTCCCCCACAGGTCGGACAGTTCCGGGACGCGCCGCCAGACCCGCGCGATCCACTGGTCCTCGACGATCTGCGCGACCTCGGAGGTGTACTCGCAGACGAGCCCGGAAGGGTCGGTGAAGTAGGAGAAGGTGTTGTCGCCGGGGCCGTGCCGGCCGGGTCCCCACTGCGGGACGACGCCGTGGTGGCGCAGCCGGCCGAGACCCCGCATGAAGTGGTCGACCGATGTCATCTCGTACGCGACGTGGTTGAGGGAGACCCACTCCGCCTGGTTGAAGGCGATGCAGTGGTGGTCGGCGTTGCAGCGCAGGAACGCCATCTGGTGCTCGGACCAGTCGGAGACGCGCAGACCGAGGACGTCGCGGTAGAAGGCGACCGAGGCGTCGATGTCCGTGGTGTTGAGGACCGCGTGGGTGACACCGACCGGCACGGCGCCGTCCCGGCCGCGCGGGGCGACCGCGTCGACCTCCGCGCTGATCTCGATGAGGCGGTGCTCGTGGTCGGTGAAGCGCAGGCCGTAGCCGCCGCCGACCTGGTCGAGGGGGCCGGGACCGGCGACCGGGGTGATGCCGCGCGCGAGCAGGCGCCGCGCGGCCTCGTCGACCTCGGCGGGCGTGGCCACCGCGAAGGAGATCCGGCCGAGTCCGGTGTGGTCGGCGCGGGTGAGCTGGAGTGCGTGGTGCTCGGCGCCGGTGCCGCGCAGCCAGGCGGCCGTGCCGCGCTCGGACTCGACGGTCTCGAGCCCCCAGACCTCCTGGTAGAAGTCGGCGGCCTCGGTGAAGGAGGGGGTGAGCAGTTCGACGGAGCGCAGGGCCCGCAGGCGGGCGATGGGGGGTTGAGGCATGACCTTCTCCAGAGGTACAGAGGTACGAGGATCAGTTGGCCCAGAGGATCAGTTGGCCCAGAGGGTCAGTTGGCCCAGAGGGTCAGTTGGCCCAGGGGAGCGGCGCGTCCGAGGCGCCCCAGTACAGGGACTTCTGGCGCTGGTAGGCGCGGATGCCGTCGCGGCCCTTCTCCCGGCCGAGACCGCTCTCCTTCATGCCGCCGAAGGGTGTGGCGATGCTGAACTGCTTGTAGGTGTTGATCCACACGGTGCCCGCGTCGACCCGCCGCGCGATCCGCCAGGCGGCCCGGTGGTCGCGGGTCCAGATGCCGCAGGCCAGGCCGTAGACACTGGAGTTGGCCTGCCGGACGAGATCGTCCTCGTCGTCGAAGGGCAGCGCGACGAGGACGGGCCCGAAGATCTCCTCCTGGCAGGTGCGGGAGGAGTTGGGCAGAGCGTCGAGGACGGTGGGCAGGTAGTACGCCCCGTCGCGGTACTCCGCGCCCTCCGGTATACCCCCGCCGCACAGCACCCGAGCACCCTCCGAGCGCGCGAGATCGACGTACGCGGCGACCGAGTCCCGGTGCTTGTGGTGCACGAGCGGCGCGACCTGCGTGTCGGGGGCGGTGCCGGGCCCGACCCGCAACTTCCGCACCCGCTCGACCAGTTCGCCGACGAACTCGGCGTACAGCTCACGCGCGACGAAGAGCCGCGACCCGGCGATGCAGGACTGCCCGCTGGAGGAGAACACCCCGAACATCACCCCGGCCAGGGCCTGTTCGACATCGGCGTCGGCGAGGACGACCGTCGGTGACTTGCCGCCGAGCTCCAGCGAGACCGGCATCAGCTTCTCGGCGGCCGCGTGGGCGAGGGTGCGGCCGGTGCTCGTGCCGCCGGTGAAGGTGACCTTGCCGACCCGCGGATCGCGCACGATCGCGTCGCCGACGATGCTGCCCCGCCCCGGCAGGACGGACAACAGGCCTGCGGGCAGGCCGAGTTCATCGAGCGCGCGGGAGACGATCCGGCCGAGGGAGAGCGAGACGAGCGGGGTCCACTCGGCGGGCTTGAGCAGTACGGCGTTGCCGCCCGCGAGCGCCGGGGCGAGCTTCTGGGCGTCGCTGGCGACGGGGGAGTTCCAGGGGTTGACCGCGCCGACGACGCCGATCGGCTCGTACACGCTCATCGTCACGTAGTCGCCGCGCGAGGGCGTGATGGCCTCCTCCGCCGTCTCAAGGGCGGCCGCCGTATAGCGGAACGTAGCCGCCGCGCTGGCCACCAGGGCGCGGGTCTCGGTGAGTGCCTTGCCGGTGTCGGCGGTCTGCAGGGCGGCGAGGTCGTCGGCGGACTCGTCGATCAACTCGGCGATGCCGTGGAGCAGTTGGGCGCGCTGATGGGGCAGGAGCCGGCGCCACCGGGGGTCGGCGGCGGCCTTCGCGGCCCCTTGCGCGGCCTCGGCGACCTCGTCGAGTGAGACCGCGTGCACGGTGGCGAGCGTGCGGCCCGTCGCCGGGTCGACGGTGTCGGACGGGGCGCCCGTGCCGCGCCGCCACTGGCCCGCGATGAGGGCTTCGTCGGCTGGGATGCGGGGCATGGGGGCCTCCTGGCGGAACGGATCTTCGGTAAGCGCTTCGGTACGCACTTCGGTCAGTGCTTCGGTCAGCGCTTCGGTAAGCAGTGGAAATCTAAGGGCTTAAATATCTGGAGCGCAAGACCCTGACCGTGACCGAGCTTCGATGATTTCCCCTGTGGGAGGTCTTGACGGGCTCCGGTGTCCGGACGGTACAACTTAAGCGCTTAGAAACTTTGCGCTTACTTGCTCCTCGACTCGAGTTTCCCCAGACTCCGCAGTCGGAGCGTCCTCCCGCTCGTCCCCGCCCTCGTCCCCTCAGTAGCGGAGTACCCGCATGACGATCGACGCTTCCCCGGACCATGCGGTCCGGGCCGCCATAGCCGCCCGCTTCGAACGGCTCCCCCTGTGCCGCTGGCACATCACCGTCCGGCTCATCGTGGGCGCGGTCACCTTCTTCGAGGCCTTCGACCAGCTCCTGATCGCCTACGCCCTGCCCGGGCTGCGGCAGGAATGGGACCTCGGCACGTCCGCCGCGACGCTGCTGCTCACCGTCGGCTCCATCGGCATGCTGGTCGGAGCGCTGCTCTCGGGGCGGCTCGCGGACCGGATCGGCCGGGTGAAGGTCATCGCGCTGTGCGTGGCGCTGTCCAGCATCGCCAATCTGGCCCTGTCCCTGGCCACCTCGCCCGAGATGTTCATGGGCCTGCGCTTCATCCAGGGCCTGGCGATCGGCGGCGAGGTGCCGGTGGCGGCGACCTTCATCGCCGAGATCACCCGCAGCCACAAACGCGGCCGCTTCGTCCTCCTCTACGAGCTGGTGTTCCCGGCGGGCCTGACCGTGGGCGCGCTCGTCGCGGCCTGGGTGGTGCCGATCCTCGGCTGGCGCTGGATGTACGCCATCGCGGCGCTGCCGGGGCTGCTCTGCATCCTCGTACAGCGCAAGGTCCCCGAGTCGCCGCGCTGGCTCGCGGACCACGGCAGGGAGCGGGAGGCCGCCGAGGTGATGAGCGGGATCGAGGCCGAGGTCGAACGGGTGACGGGGAAGCCGCTGCCGCCCGTGCCCGCATCACTGCCGGTCATCGCTCCGGGAGCGGGGGAGCGGGGGCTGCGGGGTCTGTTCACCGGCCGCTACCGGCGGCGCACCCTGGTCATCGGCGTCCTCTGGTTCACCGGCTACTTCGTCAACTACGGCATCACGTCCTGGCTCCCCACGATCTACCAGAACCGCTACGACCTCTCCCTCTCGGACGCGCTCCTCTACTCCACGGTCACGTCCTGCGCGGGGCTGCTCGGCTGCCTGGTCGCCGCGCTGACCGTCGACAGGGCGGGGCGCCGGCGGGTCATCACCGGCTGTCTGGGCGGGGCGGCGGCGATGCTGCTGGTGCTTGCCTTCCTGGGGGCGGGCACGCCGCTGCAGGTCCTGGTGTGGACCTCGCTCGCGGCGGTCTTCTTCTTCGGCTCCAACATCTGCCTGTACCTGTACACGCCGGAGCTCTTTCCTACGCGGATGCGGGCGCTCGGGAGCAGTGTGGGCGGCGCCATGAATCGGCTG
>NZ_SRIC01000095.1 GCF_004684775.1 Streptomyces sp. MZ04 | reverse complement strand
CCCCTCCCCCTTCGCGCTCTCCCCCGACGGCCGCCCTGCCGCGGGCGGGCTCGACCCGGTCGAGCACGGCGAAGGGGACGGCGACGGCGACGGCACCACCACCGTGGAGGTCGAGGGCCTGGAGAGCCGGGTCACGCCGTTCCCCGTCACGGCGTCCAAATACTCCGCGCTCCAGCCCGTCAGCGGCGGCGGCCTCGTCTGGCTGCGCTGGCCGATCTCGGGCGCGCTCGGCGAGACCTTCGCCAACCCGGCCGACACCTCGGGGCGCCCCACCCTCGAATACTTCAACATCAGCAAGGCCAAGAAGTCCCAACTCGTCGAGCATCTCGACTGGTTCGCCGTCAGCGGCGACGGCTCCCGCCTCGTCGTGGTCGACGAGGGCGATCTGACCGCCGTGCCGTCCGCCGAGACCGGCGACAGCGACACGACCGTCTGGATCGACCTGCGCCGCATCCTGCACGAGGTCGACCCGCCCGCCGAGTGGCGCCAGGCCTATGACGAGGCGGGCCGCCTCATCCGGGCCTACTTCTGGGAGCCGCACATGTGCGGCATCGACTGGCCCGCCGTCCTGGACCAGTACCGCCCGCTGATCGAACGCGTCGCGTCCCCCGACGAGTTCGCGGACCTGCTCCGCGAGGTCCTCGGCGAGCTGGGCACGTCCCATGCGTACGTCGCCGCCGCGCGCCGCAACGAGGGGCCGCCGCACTACCAGCGCGCGATGGGCCTGCTCGGCGCCAACCTGGTCTGCCGGGACGGGAGTTGGACCGTCAAACGGATCCTGCCCGGCGACTCGTCCGACTCCAAGGCACGCTCGCCGCTCGCCGGTGCGGGGATCCGCGAGGGCGCGGTCCTGACGCACATCGACGGCCGCCCGGTCGACCCGGTCGCCGGGCCCTACCCGCTGCTCGCGGCCGCGGGCGGCACGACGGTGGAGCTGACGTTCCAGCCGGCGGAGGGCGAGGGGCGCGCGCGGCGCGTCGCCATCGTCCCGCTGGTCAACGAACGACCCCTGCGCTACCAGGACTGGGTGGCCAAACGGCGCGAGGTCGTACGGGAGTTGAGCGGCGGCAAGTGCGGCTATCTGCACATCCCCGACATGGGCGGCTCGGGCTGGGCCCAGTTCAACCGGGACCTGCGCCTCGAGGTGTCCCGTCCGGCGCTGATCGTGGACGTACGCGGCAACGCGGGCGGCCACATCAGCGAACTGGTCGTCGAGAAGCTGACGCGCAAGATCCTCGGCTGGGATCTGACACGGAACGCCCAGCCGGTGTCGTACGCGTCGAACGCGCCCCGCGGCCCCGTGGTGGCCCTCGCCGACGAGGCGACGTCGTCGGACGGCGACATGATCACGGCGGCCTTCAAGCTGCTCGGCCTCGGCCCCGTGGTGGGGCAGCGCACCTGGGGCGGCGTGGTGGGCATGACCGGGCGGCACCGGCTCGGCGACGGGACGGTCATCACGGTGCCGATGAACGCGGGCTGGTTCGACGCGTACGGCTGGTCCGTGGAGAACCACGGCGTGGCACCGGACCTGGACGTCCTGCGCACCCCCCTGGACTGGGCGGAGGGGCGGCACGCCCAGCTCGACGACGCGGTCGGCCTCGCGCTCGACCTGCTCGACCGGCAGCCCGCGGCGACCCCTCCGGGCTACTCGGACGTGCCGGACCGACGCCGCCCGAAGCTGCCGCCGCGCTGGTGATCACGTGGCAGTCACGGTGGTGATCACGGTCCGTAAATGGTCGAAATGCGCGGAATGTACCCCCGTGTCAGTCTGGTCGAGGCCCTTCCAATCTCACCCTCTAGGAGTGAACCGCATGGGCATCAAGGACCAGTTCGAAGACAAGGCTCGCGACCTCGGCGACAAGGCGAAGGGCGGCATGAGCGGCGGGCAGGACGAGGAGAGCGAGCGCGCCTCGCAGGCGCAGGAGCAGCCGAAGAAGCAGTCGAAGGAGCGCAGCCAGCAGGACCTTGACGAGACGCAGCGTGCGGCGCAGGAGCAGCAGGACAAGTTCAATCAGGACTACGACGCCTGACACCGCGCACGCGTGAACGGTAGGGCCCACTCGGAGGCACCGGGTGGGCCCTACTGCTTTCGGAATGTGGGTCGCGTACCTGACAATGGCGCGGCAACGGCCCAACTTTCCGTCATGTGGGGGGACTTCATGTCCGGGATGCCGTCTCGTCGGGGTGTACTCCTTGGAGCGTTCGGCGCGGCGGGCGCCGGGCTCGCGGTCGGGGGTGTGGGGGCGCTGCCCGCAGCCGCCGCTGAAGACGACGTACCGAAGGGCACGCCACCCGTTCTGCTGACCGAGCAGGCGAGCAAGCGGATCCTCGTGCTCGACCCCGGGCGGCAGGTCTGGGACCCGGCCACCGATCCGTCTTCCGTGCTGTGGGCGTTCTCGCCGCTGGGTGACGCGCACTACAAGGACCTGCGGCCCGACGTCAGTTGGGTGTACCCGAGCGAGTCGAAGGTGCGGCGCGTGGGCGGCCGCACCTACGTCCTGACGACCGCGTCCTTCGGATTCGTCGCCGTCGTCGACTTCCCCTCGGGGCGCCGCTACTGGGGCACGGCGATCGGACCCGGCGACGATCTCTTCAATCCGCACAGCGCGGAGATCCTGCCGGACGGCAATGTCGCGGTGGCGTGCAGCACGGGAGCGCTGGTGCGGCTGTACGCGGCGTCGCAGGGGCCGCGGGCCTCGCGGTACGCCGAGGCGGAGCTCAAGGGTGCGCACGGGCTGCACTGGGACGGTGCGCGTGAGGTGCTGTGGGCCATCGGAGACGACGAGTTGGTGACGTATGCCGTGGGCGGGACGCGGTCCAGGCCCACGCTGACGCGGCAGCTGACCGTCGGACTTCCGGTGGGTACGCCGGGCAAGACGCCGGGCGGGCATGATCTGTTCCCCGTGGCGGGGCGGCCGGGGCGGCTCTGGGTGACGACGAACGCGTCCGTCTTCCAGTACGACATCGCCGGGCAGGCCTTCGTACGGGACTTCCCCGGGGCCACGGAGATCGCCCGGAAGTCGGTGAAGGCCGTCGGCGACGATCCGCGGACCGGGCAGGTCGTGAGCACCGTTCCTGAGAGCGGCCTCGGGGAGACGTGGTGGACGACGAAGGTGAGTGTGCATCAGCCCGCGAGTTCGTACACCTTGGTCAACGGCGGTATCTATAAGGCACGTTGGTTCCTGCCGCGGTAGGTCGGTGGCCGCGGGCTCAGTGCTCGGACGGCTTCTCGGACGGCTTCTCGGACGGCTTCCCGGACGGCTTCTCGGACGGCTTCTCGGAAGCCAGGCGGCGGTCCATCGCCATCGACAGTTCCGCCTCCACCACGCTCTTCGCCAGGGGGCGCAGGCGGTCTATGTTCTTGTCGCCCTCCTCCGGCGGCGTATGGGCGCGGATGATCGTGATGAACAACTCCGCGAGCGCGTCCGCGTGTTCGCGTACCCGTTGACCCGCCTCCAGGACCGCGGCCAGCGGGATGCCCTCGCGGACCAGCGCCGATGACACGTCCAGGAGGCGTCGGCTGACGTGCACGAGCTCGTCGCCGTCGGTGGCGAGGTAGCCGAGGTCCAGGGCCGCGGCGAGGTTCTCGGGGGTGACCTCGCCGGCGAAGTGGTCGGCCAGATCCTCCGGGGTGAGGCGGACCGGGACCTCCTCGGTGGGTTCGCCCATGCCGAGCAGTTCGCCGACGTCACGGCCGTTCTCGAAGGCCTCCGCCAGTTCCGCGATGCCGCTCAGGGTGTGGCCGCGCTCCAGGAGTGCGGCGATCGTACGGAGCCTGGCGAGGTGATGGTCGTCGTACCAGGCGATGCGGCCCTCGCGGCGGGGCGGCGGGATAAGGCCGCGCTCACGGTAGAAGCGCACGGTGCGCACTGTGATGCCGGCCGCCTTGGCCAGCTCCTCCATGCGGTACTCGCGTGTCTCTGCCACGGCAGCAGCCTATGCCGTGTGGATCGGGCGAGTGTTCTACCGGCGGTAACTCCTCCCGCCCAACCCCTACCCATGAGTACGTCACTGTTCTAGTCTCCCCATTGCGCCAGTGGTCACTGGCAGAGTCATCGGCGGTTCGGGAGGCGGCGGCATGGCCGAGCACGAGCGCGAGCAGGGGCGCGAACACGAGCATGTGAGGGTGGCGGTCATCGGGTCCGGCTTCGGCGGCCTGGGCGCGGCCGTCCGGCTGCGCCGCGAGGGGATCACCGACTTCGTCGTCCTGGAGCGGGCCGGCGCGGTCGGCGGCACCTGGCGGGACAACAGCTATCCGGGCTGCGCCTGCGACGTACCCTCACACCTCTACTCGTTCTCCTTCGCGCCCAACCCCGACTGGCCGCGCACCTTCTCCGGCCAGGAACACATACGGGAGTACCTGGAACGGGTCGCGGACACCTTCCGGCTCCGCTCGCACATCCGCCTCAACACCGAGGTCACGCAGGCGCGCTGGGACGCCGACCAGCTCTGGTGGCAGATCGAGACCAGCAACGGCACCCTCACCGCCGACGTCGTCGTCTCCGCCACCGGGCCGCTCTCCGACCCCAAGCTGCCGGACATCCCGGGCCTCGACACCTTCGAGGGCAAGGTCTTCCACTCCGCCCGCTGGGACCACGACTACGACCTGCGCGGCAAGCGCGTCGCGATGGTCGGCACCGGCGCCTCCGCCATCCAGATCGTGCCCGCCATCCAGCGCGAGGTCGGCAAGCTGACCCTCTTCCAGCGCACCCCGCCGTGGGTGATGCCGCGCATGGACCGCCCCGTCACCGGCGCCGAGCGCTGGCTGCACCGTCAGCTGCCTTTCACCACACACGCCAGGCGCGGCATCCTGTGGGGCATCCGGGAGCTGCAGGTCCAGGCGTTCACCAAGCGGCCGAACGAGCTCGGCCCGGTCGAGCAACTGGCCAAGTGGAACATCCACCGCGCGGTCAAGGACCGGGCGCTGCGGGCCAAGCTGACACCGGCGTACCGCATCGGCTGCAAGCGGATCCTGCTGTCGAACACGTACTACCCGGCGCTCGCGCGGCCCAACGTCGACGTCGTCGCGAGCGGCCTGAGCGAGGTGCGCGGCAACACCGTCGTCGCCTCCGACGGCACCGAGGCCGAGGTCGACGCGATCATCTTCGGTACGGGATTCCATGTGACGGACATGCCGATCGCCGACCGCGTGGTCGGCGCCGACGGCGGGACGATGATGGAGTCCTGGAAGGACGGGATGAAGTCGCTGCGCGGCGCGACCGCGGCGGGCTTCCCCAACTTCATGACGATCATCGGCCCGAACACCGGCCTCGGTAACTCCTCGATGATCCTGATGATCGAGTCCCAGCTGAACTATCTCGCCGACTACATGCGGCAGTTGGACGTACTGGGCGGCCGCGCCGCACTCGCCGCGCGGACCGACGCCGTACACGCCTGGAACGACAAGGTGCAGCGGCGGATGGAGCGCACCGTGTGGAACACCGGCGGCTGCAACAGCTGGTACCTCGACGCGAACGGCGTGAACACCACGATCTGGCCGGGCACGACGACCGAGTTCCGCAACGCCACGCGGCAGGTGGATCTCGCCGAGTACGAGGTGCTGCGGCCGCCGAAGCGGGACGCGCCGCCGAAGCCGCGTACGGCGACGGGCAAGGGCAAGAGCAAGGCACGGACGAGCAAGAAGGTCGAGGCCGGGGCATGAGCCGACTCACCCACGTCATGAGCGGGCCGTTCGCACCACCGCCCGCGGCGCGGGAACTCACCGCCGTGTCGGCGGACGGCGCCCGGCTGCACGTCGAGGTGCACGGCCCCGACGACAAAGCAGCCGCGCCCGCCGTGGTGCTCGCGCACGGGTGGACCTGCTCGACCGCGTTCTGGGCGGCGCAGATACGTGACCTGGCGGTCGACCACCGGGTGATCGCGTACGACCAGCGGGGACACGGGCGCAGTGCCGCGCCGGCCGGGCTCGAGGGGTACAGCACGACCGCGCTCGCCGACGACCTGGAGGCGGTGCTCGCGGCGACGCTGGAACCCGGGGAGCGGGCGCTGCTCGCCGGGCACTCCATGGGCGGCATGACGATGATGGCCGCCAGTACGCGGCCCGGGTTCCGCGAGCACGCGGGAGCCGTTCTGCTGTGCAGCACGGGCAGTTCGCGGCTCGTCGCCGAGTCGACCGTGGTGCCGATCCGGGCCGGGCGGGTGCGGAAGCGGGTGACGCGGTCGGTACTCGGGGCCAAGGCGCCGCTCGGTCCCGTCACCGGGATGGCCAGGCGGATCCTCAAGTACGCGACGATGGGCGCCGGTTCGTCACCGGACAGGGTGGAGGCGTGCGCACGGATCGTGCACGCCTGCCCGCGGGTCGTGCGCTATCGCTGGTCGCATGTGCTCGCCGAACTGCAACTGGACGCGGGACTGCTCGAGTTGACGGCCCCCACCGCCGTCATCGCGGGAACATCCGACCGCCTGACACCGATCACGCACGCACGGCGGATCGAGGCGATGCTGCCGGACTCCGTGGGGCTCACCGAACTGGCGGGGATCGGCCACATGACGCCGATCGAGGCGCCGGAGGTGGTGACGGAACGGATCAGGGAACTGATCGATACGTACGTACGGGCGGACGAGCCGCAGGTCAAGGCCGAGGCCGAGGTCAAGGTCGACGTCAAGGTCGAGGGGAGCAGCGCATGAGCAAGGTCAGCCTGGAGGGACAGGTCGCGGTCGTCACGGGCGCGGGGCGGGGGGTGGGCGAACTGCTCGCCCGCAAGCTGTCGGCGCGGGGCGCGAAGATCGCGCTGGTCGGCCTCGAGCCGGACGAGCTGAAGCAGGTCGCGGGGCGGCTGCACACCGAGGCCGAGGCCTGGCACGTGGATGTGACGGACCACGTCGCGATGGCGCGGGTCGCGCAGGAGGTCAAGGAACGGTTCGGGAAGGTCGACATCGTCGTCGCCAACGCGGGTGTCGCGAGCGGCGGACCGTTCGTCGAGTCCGACCCCGACGCGTGGCGCCGGGTGATCGAGGTCAACCTCATCGGGAGCGCGGTGACGGGCCGGGCGTTCCTGCCGGTCCTGATGGAGAGCCGCGGCTACCTCCTGCAGATCGCCTCACTGGCGGCGATCACGCCGGCCCCGATGATGACGGCGTACTGCGCGTCGAAGTCGGGAGTCGAGGCGTACGCGCACTCGCTGCGGGCGGAGGTCGGATACAAGGGCGTGAAGGTGGGCGTCGGCTATCTGTCCTGGACGGACACGGACATGGTGCGGGGCGCCGACCAGGACGACGTGATGCGGGAGCTGCGCCAGCGCCTGCCGTGGCCGTCCAACAAGACGTACCCCCTGGGTCCGGCCGTGGACCGCATCGTCGCCGGCATCGAGCGCCGCTCCAGCCATGTGTACGCGCAGTGGTGGCTGCGCGGCATGCAGGGCATCCGCGGATACCTGCCGGCCGTGATCGGCTCCGTCGGCCAGCGCGAGATGCGCCGCTTCGAGCCGCGCCTGGGGAGCGTCTCCACCGGGCTCGTCGGCGCGGGGGGATCGGCGGACGAGCAGGCGCGGGGGCGGTAGCGGTTCAGCGCCCTCGCACACCAGGGGGCTTAACACCCCGTACCTGTACGGGCATTCACCCCATCGAGGCATGTTAGCGGCACGCCCGGACACTCGTATGCGCGAACGCCGAAGCGGACCACCCCCTTGTCGTGACGCCACAGGCGGACGGCTCCACCATCCGTCGATGGGGTCGCGATCGCACGCAAACTCAACGAGGCGGGTGTCCTGGTGCCGCGCGACCGGCACGCGCAACTGCAGGGCCGCCCGACGGGCGGGCGGCGGCACGGTCGCGACTTCGACAGGTTCCGCTGGACGTCCAGCACTCTCTGCAAAGTACTGCGCAGCCCCTCGCTGATGGGACACCGCGTGCACCGAGGGGAGACCGTACGCGACGCCGAAGGCGCTCCCGTTCTCATCGGCCCGCCCTTGCTCGGTGAGGGCGATGTCGACGCACTGCAGAGCCTGCTCCGCACACGTTCCCGGGGCAGTCACACCAGGACCCGGTCAACCGCTCTGCTCACGGGCGTCGCGCACTGCGCCGGATGCGGCGGGCGCATGTACTTCGCCGCGCGAAAGGACTCCCCGCACGGCGACTACGTAGGCCGCGCGGCCTCCCGAGCCGAAACCTGTCCCGCACCCGCGGCAATGCGTTCGGACTGGCTCGATGCCGATGCGACCAACTGTTTCAGTCGGATGACAGCGACGAGCGGCAACGTGACGCGCGAGCAGCTCCTGAGCCACGGCGTTCGCGTCACCGTCGCGAAAGGCCGCCGCGGCGGCGACAGGACCAGGCTGGCCGGGCCAGCCTCGTCCCGCCTGACCTTCACTCTCGAGGAACGCCCACCGCGGGAAGGCTGAGCCCGAGCGGGGCGGTGCCGGATCGACCGGAGCGCCCCGCATGCTCTCTCACATCTCGAAGACGACCGTCACGGGAGCGTGATCCGACCACCGTTCCTCGTGACTGGCCGCCCGCTCCACGAACCCCTTGACCGCACGGTCGGCGAGCCCGGGGGTCGCGGCGACGAGGTCGATCCTCCACCCCGCGTCATTGTCGAAGGCCCGCCCCCGGTACGACCACCACGAGTACGGCCCCTCGACATCCGGGTGCAGCGCCCGCACGACATCGACGTATCCGCCGTTCTCACCGTCGAAGACCTCCCCGAGCCAGGCACGCTCCTCGGGCAGGAAGCCCGAGTTCTTCTTGTTGCCCTTCCAGTTCTTGAGGTCGGCCTCCTGGTGCGCGATGTTCCAGTCACCGCAGACGACGACGTGACGCCCCTCGGCGGCGGCCCGCGCCTTCAGCCCCTTCAGATATTCGAGAAACTCCCCCATGAAGCGGATCTTCTCGTCCTGCCGCTCCGTGCCGACCTCGCCGGAGGGCAGATAGAGGCTGGCGACAGTGACCCCCGGCAGATCGGCCTCCACATACCGCCCGCTGCCGTCGAACTCCTGCGACCTGAACCCGACCTGCACCCGCTCCGGCTCGCGGCGCGTATAGAGGGAGACACCCGCGCGCCCCTTCGCCGCGGCCGGCGCGTGCACGACGTGCCAGCCATCGGGCTCCCGCACCTCGTCCGGCAGCTGCTGCGGCTCGGCGCGCACCTCCTGCAGGCAGAGCACATCGGCCGAGGTGCCCGCGAGCCACTCCACGAAGCCCTTCTTGGCGGCGGCACGCAGCCCGTTCACATTCACACTGGTCACTGTGAGCATCCCGGAACGATACCGGCACACTTAATGAATACCCGCACTCCGCCGCATAGAAGTACGATGATTCGCATGACTATTCAGCCACCGTCACAGCAGCCCGACGTAGAGCTGCGCCCCACCCCCTTCGACCACCCCGACGCGATCAAGCTCAACGACCGCGTCCAGCTCGAATACGCCGAGCGGTACGGCGACGAGGGCGATGTCACACCCCTCGACCCGGCCATGTTCGCGGCCCCGCGCGGTCTGTATCTCGTGGCGTACGACACGAACGGCACCGCGCTGGCCACCGGCGGCTGGCGCGGCCACGTGGCGAACGACGAGGGGTACGCGGACGGCGACGCGGAGATCAAGCGCATGTACGTCACCCCGGAGGCCCGCGGCCTTGGCCTCGCCCGCCGCATCCTGACGGCCCTGGAGGACCACGCGAGGGCGGCCGGACGTACGCGCATGGTCCTGGAGACGGGCACGAAGCAGCCGGAGGCGATATCCCTCTACACCTCGACCGGCTACACCCCGGCCCCCGCCAAGTTCGGCCACTACCGCTTCGAGAACCTGAGCCGCTGCTTCGTGAAGGCGCTGTAGCTCCGAGGGCGTACGCAAAGATCCCGCCCGGTTCGATGAACCGGACGGGATCTCATGTGCAGTGGACCTGTGGGGATTTGAACCCCAGACCCCCTCGATGCGAACGAGGTGCGCTACCAGACTGCGCCACAGGCCCTTGCAACGAGTGAAACTCTAGCATCCCGATCCGGGTGCTCGGAAATCCGTTCCTGGCTGGTCAGGCATCACTCGTTGGCGGCACGCGGCCGCTCGCCTTCCTCGTACTGATCGAAGAGCGGCGTGCGCCCGCGCTCGCGGGCCCTGCGGGCGGACGCGGCCCGCCGTGCGTCGCTGCGGCCACCGCCGCCGTCCGCCTCGTCGGCGCCGCCCGCCTCATCGGCGTACGCGTCGTCGCCGCCGTCACGCCGGGCCTCCTCGGCGGCACTCGCCCCCGTCGGCTCCATCGCGCTCGACCGCGCCGAGCTCCACGCGTCGGGTGCGCCCAGGTCGACATCGCCGGTGGCGCGCGGGGCGACGGGCGCGGTCACGTACGTCGGCAGCGGCACCGGCACCGGGTCCCAGCTGTCGCCGTGCCCGGGGCGGCGCTGCCGCTCGCGCTGCTGGTCGACCCACTCGGCGTGGTCGGTCTGCTCGACCAGGGCGCGGCGGTCGGCGGCGAGCGCGGAGAGACCGGTCTCCGTCTCGGGGCCTGGCCCTTCCTCCGTCGCGTCGGCCACCGCTTCCGTGCCGGACGGCCGCCTGCGCGGCTGGCGTTCACGCAGCCGCTGCGCCGCGACCTCGGCCCGGCGCCGGTCCATGGTGTAGGTGAAGCGGCGCCGCTCCTGGCCGCGCAGGTACACGATGTACGCGCTCAGGAGTGCGGCCGGGGCGGCGGGCGCCCACAGGAAGGCGAGCCCGCCGACCGCCGCGACGATCGCACCGAGCGTGAAGGCGGCGAACAGCATCACCGTCGTACGCCGTCGGCGCGCGAGCACCTTCGTGCGCCGAGCGCGCGCGGCGGCTTCCGCCGACGCGGCCCGCCGGGCGGGCGACTGCGCCGGAGCAGGAGCCGGGGCCGGATCCGGGGGCTGCTGTGCAGGAGGCCGCTGCGCCGGGGGCTTCGCCTGGGGGTGCCGCGTGGCGGAGTTCGGAGGCGCGACAAAGGCCCGGACGTCCACCGAACCGGGGGCGTCGTCCGGGTCGCGCGACTCCTCCTCCTCAGGCGAGCGCGCTTGCAGGTCCTTGGCGTATCGGCGCTCCATCCCCGCCCGTCCGGACAGAAGCCGGATGGCGGTGCTGAAGCGTTCCGTCGGACGGGCTTCATTGAGCTCGTCCTGCCTACGGAGCCACATCGGCACCAAGTAGGCGGCCCAGGCCCCGACGATGACTGCGTAGATGAGGCCGCTGCTGCTCACGCCTCACACGGTAGAGGGGTTTCGTAGAGGCCATCTGCCAATTGGGCCGGTGTGTCGCACGATCTGGCTGATATCTCGAACTTTTTTTGTGACTGATGCGATCAACAGGCCACCGAGACCGTGAAATTAATGCCTCAGAGGGACCAAGTCGGGCCCCAGACGGTCGATCACCGATCAATTTCAAACACGTATTCTATTTACGCGGTGTTCCGAGGTCGTGCCTGGTGCCAGCGCCGGAGCAACCCTTCCGGTACCTCTTCGGCGGTGAGCGCGAACACAAGATGGTCGCGCCAGGCACCGTCGATGTGGAGAAAGCGTGGGCGGAGCCCCTCCTCGCGGAATCCAAGTTTCTCCACGACCCTGCGACTTGGCCCGTTCTCGGGGCGAATACAGACCTCGATACGGTGCAGCCCGACCGACCGGAAGCAATGGTCCACCGCGAGCGCGACGGCGGTCGGCATCACGCCGCGCCCCGCCACCGACTGGTCCACCCAGTAGCCGACATGGCCCGAGCACATCGATCCCCAGGTGATCCCCGCGACCGTCAACTGCCCGACGAGCCGCCCCTGGTACTCGATCACGAAGGGCAGCATGCGTCCCGCGGCGGCCTCCGCGCGCAGGTGACGGACCATCTGACGGTACGTCGGGCGGTGCACGATCGGGCCGCTCGCCGTGGGCGGCGGGATGGTGGCCTCCCAGGGGCGCAGCCAGTCCCGGTTGCGCCGGTTGACCTCACGCCAGGCACGCTGGTCGCGCATCTTTATGGGGCGGAGGGCGACATCGCCGTCCGTGAGCTCGACGGGCCAGGAGGGGCTGTTCAGCTGGCACCCCCGGAGGGTCTGGGATGGTCGCCACCCCGGAGCTGCTCGACGGCGTGCGTCAGCAGGGACTCCAGGACGGCGAGGCCGTCGCGTACGCCCCCGGTGGAGCCCGGCAGGTTCACGATGAGCGTCCGGCCCGCGACTCCGGCGAGGCCCCGGGAGAGCACGGCCGTGGGGACCTTGTCCCTGCCGTACGCGCGGATCGCCTCGGGGATGCCGGGCACCTCGTAGTCGATGACGCGGCGGGTGGCCTCGGGGGTGCGGTCGGTGGGCGAGATGCCGGTGCCGCCGGTGGTGAGGATCACATCGAACCCGGCGTCCGCTCCGGCGCGCAGGGCCTGCTCGACGGGGTCGCCGTCGGGGACGACCTGAGGGCCTTCGACCTCGAAGCCGAGCGCCGTCAGGCCCTCGGCGATGATCGGCCCGCCGCGGTCGGCGTAGACGCCGGCGGCGGCGCGGTTGGACGCCGTGACGACGAGCGCGCGGTACGCCGTCATGCCCCGGCTCCTTCGCGGCTCCAGTCCCCGGACTTGCCGCCGGTCTTCTGCTCCACGCGTACGTCCGTGATGACCGCGCCCTTGTCGACGGCCTTGACCATGTCGATCACCGTGAGGGCCGCGACGGACACCGCGGTGAGGGCCTCCATCTCGACGCCCGTGCGGTCCGTCGTCTTCACCGTGGCGGCGATCTCGACGGCGTCGTCCGCTACGGAGAGGTCGAGTTTCACTCCGGAGACGGCGAGCGGGTGACAGAGCGGGATCAGGTCCGGGGTGCGCTTGGCGCCCATGATGCCCGCGATCCGCGCGGTGGCCAGGGCGTCGCCCTTGGGGACGCCTTCCCCGCGCAGCAGCTCGATCACACGGGGCGAGACCAGGACGCGGCCGGTGGCGCGGGCGGTGCGCGCGGTCACGTCCTTCTCGGATACGTCGACCATGCGGGCGGCGCCCGCTTCGTCGATGTGCGTCAAGCGTTGCTGGGTACTCATGTGCTGTGGCGCTCCCGGTCCGGGCACTCCCGCGGTGCGGCGCGGGGGCCTATGTGCGCGACACCGTACCGCGCGGGAGCGCCTTTCAGCCGAGCAGGACCACATCGACGTCGGCGCCCGGCTCCACCGAAGTGGTCTTCTCCGGGACGACGATCAGCGCGTCCGCGTGCGCGAGGGCCGCCACGAGATGCGAACCTGCGCCGCCCACGGGCCGCACCGTGCCCGCCTGAGGGTCGTAGCTCCCGCGCAGGAACTGCCGCCTCCCGGAGGGCGAGGTCAGCGCCTTGTCGGCGGTGAGCTTGGCGCGTGCCGTGGGCCGGTGGACGTCCGGGAGGCCCATCAGGGTGCGGACGGCGGGACGTACGAAGATCTCGAAGGAGACGTACGACGACACCGGGTTGCCCGGCAGCGCGAGCAGCGGGGTGTGGTCGGGGCCGATGGAGCCGAAGCCCTGGGGCTTGCCCGGCTGCATGGCGAGCTTGCGGAACTCGATGCCGCTGCCCGCCTCGTCCTCGTCCCCGATCGAGGAGAGCGCCTCCTTCACGACGTCGTACGCGCCGACGCTGACGCCGCCCGTGGTGACGATGAGGTCGGCGCGGATCAGCTGGTCCTCGATCGTGGAGCGCAGTGTCTCGGCGTCGTCGGCGACGGCGCCCACGCGGTAGGCGATCGCTCCGGCGTCCCGCGCGGCCGCGGTGAGGGCGAAGCTGTTGGAGTCGTAGATCTGGCCCTTGGCCAACTCCTCGCCGGGCTGGATCAGTTCGCTGCCGGTGGACATGACGACCACGCGGGGGCGCGGGCGCACCGTGACCGTGCCGCGGCCGATCGCGGCGAGCAGGGCGATCTGCGGGGCGCCGAGGACCGTGCCCGCGGTCAGGGCGCGGTCGCCGGCCTGGACGTCGCTGCCCCGCGCGCGGACGTGCGCGCGTGCCTCTGCGGGGCGGTGCACGCGGACCTCTCCGGAGGCGCCGTCCGGGGCGGCGCTGTGTGCGCGCATCCCGGAGACGGGGCCCGCGCCGAGGCCTCCGTCGGTCCACTCCACGGGGACGACGGCCTCGGCGCCGGGCGGCAGCGGGGCGCCGGTCATGATGCGGGCGGCCTGGCCCGCGCCGACGGTGGGCTGCTCGCCCTGGCCCGCGGCCACGTCGCCGACGACCGTGAGGACGGCGGGGAACTCCTCGCTCGCGCCCGCGATGTCGGCGACCCGGACCGCGTACCCGTCCATGGAGCTGTTGTCGAAGGGCGGCAGCGAGACGGGCACCGTGACGTCCTCGACGAGGACGCAGCCCTGGGCGTCGAGGAGTTGGAGCTCGATGGGCTCCAGAGGGCGGACGGATCCGAGGATGTCGTCCAGGTGCTCGCTCACCGACCAGAGATGGTCCTGGCCAGTGATTTCGGTCGTCGCGCTGCTGCTCAAAGTGCTACATCTCCTCGGACACGTAACTGCGAAGCCAGGCCTGGAAGTCCGGGCCCAGGTCTTCACGTTCGCACGCGAGTCTGACAATGGCACGCAGATAGTCGCCGCGGTCACCGGTGTCATAGCGGCGGCCCTTGAAGACGACGCCGTGCACGGGGCCGCCGACCTTCTCGTCCTCCGCGAGCTGCTGGAGCGCGTCGGTGAGCTGGATCTCGCCGCCCCGGCCCGGCTCGGTCTTGCGCAGTATGTCGAAGATGTGGGGGTCCAGGACGTACCGGCCGATGATGGCGTAGTTGCTGGGGGCGTCCGCCGCTTCGGGCTTCTCGACGAGGCCGGTCACCTTCACGACGTCGCTCTCGTCGGTGATGTCGACGGCCGCGCAGCCGTAGAGGTGGATCTGCTCCGGGGCCACCTCCATGAGGGCGATGACGCTGCCGCCGCGCCGCTCCTGGACCTCGACCATGCGGGCGAGCAGGGGGTCGCGCGGGTCGATCAGGTCGTCGCCGAGGAGCACGGCGAACGGCTCGTGGCCGACGTGCGGGGCGGCGCACAGGACGGCGTGACCGAGTCCCTTGGGGTCGCCCTGGCGTACGTAGTGCATCGTCGCGAGGTCGCTGGACTCCTGGACCTTCGCCAGTCTCGCCTCGTCGCCCTTCTTCAGAAGGGCCGACTCCAGTTCGTAGTTGCGGTCGAAGTGGTCCTCGAGGGGGCGCTTGTTGCGGCCCGTGATCATGAGGACGTCGTCGAGACCCGCCGAGGCCGCCTCTTCGACCACGTACTGGATCGCCGGCTTGTCGACGACCGGCAGCATCTCCTTCGGAGTGGCCTTGGTCGCCGGCAGGAACCGGGTGCCCAGACCTGCTGCCGGAATGACAGCCTTGCTGATCCTGTGGGGGTGAGACTCAGTCATGTCCGTAACCATAACCGGTGTGTATGTGCGGAATCTGTGGCTCCAGACAATTGATTCTCATATGAGCACAACTGAAGGGATTTGTGGCTACGCCATGGCAGAGACCGACCCGGACAAGGCCGACCCGGACAAGGCAACCAAGCGCACATTGCGGGGAGGATTCCTCGCGGTGAGAAGCCGGTTGACTAGGGATGACGCGCAGGGGGCCGCCGCGGTTCTCGCCGAGCGCGCTTTGGAGCTGCCGGAGCTCGCCGGGGCGCGCACGGTCGCGGCGTACGTCTCCGTGGGGAGCGAACCGGGCACGCGCGCGCTCCTCGACGCCCTGCACGCGCGCGGGACGCGGGTCCTGCTGCCGGTGCTCCTCGCGGACAACGACCTGGACTGGGGGGCGTACGACGGCGACGGCTCGCTCGAGCGCGTACAACACCCGGGAAAGATCGAGCTGTTGGAGCCCTCGGGGGCGCGCCTGGGACCGGACGCCGTCACCGAGGCGGACGCCGTGCTGCTGCCCGGCCTCGCCGTCGACGAGCGCGGGATGCGCCTGGGGCGCGGCGGAGGGTCGTACGACAGGGTGCTCGCCCGGCTCGAGCGGGCGGGGGCCGATCCGGCCCTGGTGGTGCTCCTGTACGACACCGAGGTCGTCGCCCATGTCCCGGCCGAGGCCCACGACAAGCCGGTGCACGCCGTGGTCACGCCGTCGGGGGTGCGCCGCTTCGGCTGACCTCCCCCTGACGCGAAAGGGCCCTCCACGCGTGCGTGGAGGGCCCTTTGTCAGTGTTGCGTACGGCTCAGGGGCGCAGCACCAGGGTGTCGCTCGTGCTGTCCTTGACGGCCTTCTCCGAGAACGACCACGGCAGCAGCTCGCCCTTGACCCACTTGCTGGTCTGGTCGGTGTAGTGCGCGTTGTAGGCGTGGCCCGAAGCGCCGGTGAGGTTGATCCACTTGGACTTGTCGAGGTCCTTCAGGTTCACCACCATCCGCATCGACGGCACCCACTGCACGCCGTAGCCGCCCGCCGCGTTCCAGCCGGTGGCGTTGACCGCCGCCTCGCCGCCGCCCAGCTTGAACGGGCCGCGGTTGAGCATGAACTGGAGCCAGCCGGGGCCGTCGACGCCCAGGGTCTGGTTCTTCAGGGTCAGCCGGTGCAGGCGGCCCCAGCTCCAGGTGTCGATGTCCTTGCCGAGCTTGGCCGTCAGGTCCCAGCGGGCGTCTTCCATGGCCCGCGAGAACAGCTGGTCGCGGGTCTTGGTCTCGGCGTCGGTACGCGTCCCGGGCGACTTCCACCAGTCGTTGTCCTCGTCGTCGAGGATCGACCGGATCACTTCGTAGTAGCGGTCGCCGCCGTCGGGCTGTGCCGACTCGGAGTCGCGCTGGCCGCACTCGCGCACCGGCTCGGCCTCGTCGGCGGGGCCCGTGTTCCCGGCCGGCTCGACGTTCAGGCACTGGCCCTTGACCCGCAGCTCCTTGGGGAGCTTGTTGCCGATGGACAGCTTGAGGATGTTGCGCCAGACCGAGTTGAAGTACGCCGCGGCCGCCGAGTCGGCGTCCTGGGTGTAGTCCCAGCCCTCGAGGAGCTTCTGCGCCTCGCGGACGTACGAGTCCTTGATGTCGATCTTGAGCAGCTTGGGCACCAGCAGCTTGGCGATCTCGCTGCTGTTGTCCATCTGCATCGTGCGCATGTCCTCGGTGGAGATCTTGCCACCGTTCTTGATCTTCGACTGGATGAGGTCGGTGATGCGCTGGCTGCGCGCTCCGTAGCCCCAGTCCGACGTGAGCTTGTACGGGTACTTGTCCTCGTCGATGACGGCCTGGTTGGCGGTCACGATGTAGCCGCGCTTCGGGTCGTACTCGTAGGGCAGCGCGGACTGCGGGATGTAGCCGGTCCAGCGGTAGTCGGAGTCCCAGCCGGGCGCCGGGAGCGCGCCGTCGCCGTTGCCGCGGACCGGGATCCTGCCCGGCGCCTGGTAGCCGATGTGGCCCTTGGTGTCGGCGTAGATCAGGTTCTGGGAGGGCACTTCAAAAGAAGCGGCCGCCTTGCGGAAGTCCGAGAAGTCCTTGGCCTTGTTGAGCGCGAAGACGGCGTCCATCGACTTGCCCGGCTGGAGCGCGGTCCAGCGCAGCGAGACTCCGTAGCCGTCGCCCCGGTCGGGGGCCGCGCTGTCGACGGTGGCCTTCTTGCCGACCTTCACGAGCTCGTCGTCGCGGTCGGACAGGAGCGGGCCGTTGTCGGTCTCGCGGACGGTGATCTTCTTGGACTTGCCGCCCGCGACCTTGATGGTCTCCACGCGGCTCCTGAAGGGCACGACCTTGCCGTCGTACTCGTAGCCGTCGCCTGCGAACTTCTCCAGGTAGAGGTCCGTGACGTCGGCGCCGAGGTTCGTCATGCCCCAGGCGACGTCCTGGTTGTGGCCGATGACCACACCGGGCATCCCGGAGAACGTGTAGCCGGAGACGTCGTACTGGCAGTCCTTGGAGACCGTCCGGCAGTGCAGACCCATCTGGTACCAGACGGACGGCAGCTGCGGCGAGAGGTGCGGGTCGTTGGCGAGCAGCGGCTTGCCGGTGATGGTGTGCTCTCCGGAGACGACCCAGGAGTTGGAGCCGATGCCGTTGCCGTTCGGGCCCAGGCCCGCGTCCGGGATCTTGTCCAGGACGTCGGAGAGGCCGGAGAGCTGGGACTGCAGCCCGTCGGGGGCGTCGGTGTTGCCCGCGAGGCCCGTGCCCGCGGCGCCTCCGGTGCCCGACTGGCCGCTCGTGGCGCCCTTGCCCTCGTACTCCTTGGTGACGCTGTTGTAGGCGCCCTCCTGGACGATCGGCTTGTTCCGGTCGTACGGGTACTCCGGGTACAGGTCCTTGATCTGCGACGGGCCGAGGCGGCTGGTCATCAGGGAGCGGTCGATCTCGTCCTGCATGTTGCCGCGCAGGTCCCAGGCCATGGCCTTGAGCCAGGCCACGGAGTCGACGGGCGTCCACTCCTGGGGCTTGTAGTCGTTGGTGAAGCCAAGGGCGGCGTACTCCAGGGAGATGTCCTCGGCGCCCTTGTCCTTCAGGTAGGCGTTGACTCCCTTGGCGTACGACTGGAGGTACTTCTTCGTCTCCGGCGAGAGCTTGGAGTCGTACTCCTTCTGCGCCACCCGGTGCCAGCCGAGCGTCCGCAGGAACTCATCGGTCTTGACCTGGCCCTTTCCGAACATCTCGGAGAGCCGACCGGAGGTCATATGGCGGCGGACGTCCATCTCCCAGAAGCGGTCCTGCGCCTGGACGTAGCCCTGGGCCATGAACAGGTCGGCGTCGGACTCGGCGTAGATCTGGGGGATGCCGTTGCCGTCACGCTTCACGTCGACGGGTCCGGCGAGGCCGTCGAGCTCGATCGTCCCCTTGGTCTGCGGGAAGGAGGCGCGCACGGTACTGATGCTCCAGTACGCGCCGTATCCGATGCCCCCCACGATGGCCAGGACCAGGACGATCACGATGAGTCGGGCTCGGCGCCCCTTCTTCTTGCCGGACTTATGACCGGAAGAGGCGGTGGTATTCGAGGGCATCGCTGTCCTTGCTGTCCTTACGCGAGCGGCAGTGCCGGCTGGGCGGTGGTGGGAGCGCTGGAGCAACCATAGGCGCAGGGCACTACGGCCTCGGACGCGGAGTCAGGAACCTACATCGCGACGCATCGGATACGTGTTCGAGGGCATCAAGGAAGCGTTAACAATTAGGTAAGGTAACGAAGTACTTGGCTCGCGCGAAGAGAGGAACGGCCCCTGACTGTCCACGACCTCAACCAGCTTCTGCTCATCTGCTCGCTCGTTCTGCTCGTCGCGGTGGCGGCGGTCCGGATCTCCTCGCGCAGTGGGCTCCCCAGCCTGCTCCTCTACCTCGGCATCGGCGTTGCGATAGGCCAGGACGGCATCGGCAACGTCACCTTCAACAATGCCGAGTTGACCCAGGTCATCGGCTATGCGGCGCTTGTCGTGATCCTGGCCGAGGGTGGTCTCGGCACGAAGTGGAAAGAGATCAAGCCGGCCCTTCCGGCGGCCGCCACGCTCTCGCTGGCGGGCGTCGCGGTGAGCGTCGGCGTGACAGCCGCGGGTGCGCACTATCTGGTCGGTCTCGAGTGGCGGCAGGCGCTCATCATCGGCGCGGTCGTCTCCTCGACGGACGCCGCGGCGGTCTTCTCCGTGCTGCGGAAGGTACCGCTGCCGGCCCGCGTGACAGGCGTCCTGGAAGCCGAGTCGGGGTTCAACGACGCCCCTGTGGTGATCCTGGTCGTGGCCTTCTCCACAGCGGGCCCCGTGGAGCCCTGGTACGTCCTCGTCGGCGAGATCGCCCTGGAGCTGGCGATCGGGGCGGCGATCGGCCTCGCGGTGGGCTGGCTCGGCGCCTACGGCCTGCGGCACGTGGCACTGCCCGCGTCCGGCCTCTACCCCATCGCCGTCCTCGCCATCGCGGTCACGGCGTACGCGGCGGGCGCCATGGCGCACGGCTCCGGATTCCTCGCCGTCTACCTCGCCGCGATGGTCCTCGGCAACGCCAAGCTGCCGCACTGGCCGGCCACCCGCGGCTTCGCCGAAGGGCTCGGCTGGATCGCCCAGATCGGCATGTTCGTCCTGCTCGGCCTGCTGGTCACGCCGCACGACCTGCTCGACGACGCCTGGCCCGCGATCGTCATCGGCCTGGTCCTGACCGTGGTGGCCAGACCCCTGGAAGTCGTGATCAGCCTGCTGCCGTTCCGCATGCCCTGGCAGGAGAAGGCCCTGATGTCCTGGGCGGGCCTGCGCGGCGCCGTGCCCATCATCCTCGCCACCATCCCCATGGTGAACGGCGTCGACGACAGCCAGCGGATCTTCAACATCGTCTTCGTCCTGGTCGTCGTCTACACCCTCATCCAGGGTCCTACGCTGCCGTGGCTGGCCAGGAAGCTGCGCCTGGGCGACTCCTCGGAGGCCGCCGACCTCGGCGTCGAATCGGCGCCCCTGGAGCGGCTGCGCGGGCATCTGCTCTCGGTGTCGATCCCGAAGGGCTCGCGGATGCACGGCGTCGAGGTGGCCGAGCTGCGGATGCCCTCCGGGGCCGCGGTCACGCTCGTCGTACGCGGCGGCGAATCCTTTGTGCCGCTGCCCACGACCGTGCTCCGACGCGGGGACGAGCTCCTGGTGGTGGCCACCGACCCGGTGCGCGACGCCGCCGAGCAGCGGCTGCGCGCGGTCGGACAGGGCGGAAAGCTGGCCGGATGGCTGGGAACGACCGGCCAGAAGCCGGACGGTCGCGGCAATCGCAGGTGACGGGCGCCTCATTCTCAGTATTCGCAGGCTTGACGGGCTCGTTCCCTGTACGATGAAGGAACGCGTGATCTGAAGCAATCGATCTCGCCTGTACCAACTGATCGAACCAACTCTGTCTGACGCAGAGCTGGCGCCGACCGTATGGCGGCCGCACGTCCTCGCAGTGGGCAACCGGCATCTACCGCAGTTCCGCGCAAGAGGACAGCTCTCGGCGCCGTCGCCCTGAAAAGGGGGCCGCGCTACCAGGCGGCAGAAAGGCACGGGCCGTGGCATCCACGGTCACCTCCCGCCCCGGATACGGACAGCTGCTGCGCACCCGCGGCGCCTGGACGTTTCTCCTGCCCGGCTTCGCGGCACGCCAGCCCTTCGCGATGCTGACCATCTCCATCGTCCTGCTCGTGCAGCACACCACCGGCTCCTACGGAGCGGCGGGCGCCGTATCGGCCGTCACCGGCGTCTCCATGGCGGTGTTCGCCCCCTTCACCGGCAAGCTCGCCGACCGCTACGGCCAGCGGGCCGTGCTGGTGCCCGGCGTGCTCATCCACACCGTGTCGGTGCTCTCCCTGACGCTGCTCGCGCTGTCGGACGCCCCCTTGTGGGCGCTCTTCGTCGCGGCGGTGCCCACCGGCGCCTCACAGCCGCAGATCAGCCCCATGGTGCGGGCCCGCTGGGGCGTCAAGCTGCAGGACTCCCCGCTGGCCGGTACGGCGGCCGCCTTCGAGTCGGTCACGGACGAGCTGACGTTCATCCTCGGCCCGCTCTTCGCGACCGCGCTGTGCACCACGATCGACCCGTCGGCCGGACTCTTCACGGAGGCCGGGCTCACGCTGATCGGCGGCCTGCTGTTCGCCGCGCAGAAGAGCACCCAGCCCAAGCCCGCCCCGCGCGACGAGCACGCGCGCGTGGAGCACGTCTCCGCGCTGCGGGTCCCCGGAGTGCGGGTCCTGATCGTCACCTTCCTGGGCATCGGCGCCGTCTTCGGCGGCATGCAGGTCGCGCTTGCCGCCTTCACCGAGTCGATCGGCGAGCCCGGCCTGAACGGCGTCCTGTACGGCACCTTCGCGGCGGGCAACATGCTCTCCGGTCTCGTCTGCGGTGCCATCGCCTGGAAGATCGCCCCGCAGCGGCGCCTCGTCGTCGCGTACGCGGGGCTGACACTGATGGCCTCCGGGCTGTGGGCCATGCACTCCGTGGTGCTGCTCGCCGGGCTCGGCCTCCTGGTGGGCGTCTGCATCGCTCCGGCGCTGATCACCGGCTACACGCTGGTGGACAAGCTGGTGCCGCCGACCGGCCGCACCGAGGCCTTCACCTGGCTGACGGGCGCCGTCGCGCTCGGCCAGGCGGCCGCCGTCACGGTGGCCGGACAGCTGGAGGACCGCCTGTGGGACGGCGCCGGATTCCTGGTGCCGCTGGGCGGTACGGCACTGGCTCTGGTGGTGCTGCTCACCCTGCGATCGCGGCTCGTACCTCGGTCCACCGGGCGCACGGTGGCGCGTGGCGTCGGTCACCGCGAGCCGGTCACGGTGGACTGATCTCAAGGAATACGTCACTATGGACCGTCGTTAGCACTCATCGAGTGAGAGTGCCAGGAGGAAGCAAGTGCCGACGTACCAGTACCAGTGCACCGAGTGCGGCGAGGGCCTCGAGGCGGTGCAGAAGTTCACCGATGACGCCCTGACCGTGTGCCCCAGCTGCGAGGGACGCCTCAAGAAGGTGTTCTCGGCCGTCGGCATCGTCTTCAAGGGCTCCGGCTTCTACCGCAACGACAGCCGCGGCTCCTCGTCGAGCAGCACGCCGTCGTCGACGACGGCGTCGAAGTCGTCGGACTCCAAGTCCGCCTCGACCGCTTCGTCGTCCGGTTCGTCCGGTTCGTCCGCGTCTCCCGGGTCCTCCTCGTCGGACTCCAAGTCGTCCGGCTCCGCGTCGACCTCGTCCTCCGGGTCGTCGGCCGCGTAGGGCTCAGCACGCCTTTCTTCCAGGTCCCCGCCGTCTTCCGACGGCGGGGACTTCGGCGTACCGGCGCCCGGCTACTGTGCTGGACATGGTGAACACGGCGAACGCGACGCGGGCCGACATCGGCGTCATCGGCGGCTCGGGCTTCTACTCCTTTCTCGACAACGTGACCGAACTCCAGGTCGACACCCCCTACGGGGCGCCGAGCGACTCCCTGTTCCTCGGCGAGATCGCCGGGCGGCGGGTCGCCTTCCTGCCCCGGCACGGCCGCGGGCACCATCTGCCGCCGCATCGCATCAACTACCGCGCCAATCTCTGGGCGTTGCGCTCCGTGGGCGTGCGGCAGGTCCTCGGGCCGTGCGCGGTGGGCGGGCTCCGTCCCGAGTTCGGGCCCGGGACGCTGCTGGTGCCCGACCAGCTCGTGGACCGCACGAAGACCCGTACGCAGACGTTCTTCGACGGCGTCCCGCTGGCGGACGGCAGCATTCCGAACGTCGTACACGTGTCGCTTGCCGACCCGTACTGCCCGGCCGGGCGCAGCGCCGCGCTGAAGGCGGCGCGCGGCCGTGACTGGGAGCCCGTCGACGGCGGGACGCTGGTGGTGATCGAGGGGCCGCGGTTCTCGACCCGTGCGGAGTCGCGCTGGCACGCGGCGCAGGGCTGGTCGGTGGTGGGCATGACCGGGCATCCCGAGGCGGTTCTCGCCCGTGAACTGGAGCTCTGCTACACGTCGTTGACCCTGGTCACGGATCTCGACGCGGGGGCGGAGAGCGGCGAGGGCGTCTCGCACGACGAGGTCCTGCGGGTGTTCGCGGCGAATGTGGACCGGCTGCGGTCGGTGCTGTTCGACGCGGTGGCGGGGCTGCCGGCGGAGGGCGAGCGGGACTGCATGTGCGCGGGGGCGCTGGGTGGGATGGATCCGGGGATCCGGCTGCCTTGAGGCGGATCGCGGTACCTGACGGGCGGCCTGATGGGCCGGAACTTCCCCTTCGGGTGAGGGAGTTGTCCACAACCGGCGAGTAGTCCACGGGGCTCAGCGGGATTCGGCGCGGGCCTGCATCGTGAGAGCGGAAGCCAGCTCATCTCGTCGCAGGCGGTGGTCGTCGTGATCCCAGTCCCTTCTCAGCCCCGGCCGGCAGGCAGCTGCCAGGTGCCGCACTTCGCTCCCGTGCGGGTACGCGGCGGGCGGCACCGGCTGCGACGGCTGCTGCGGCACAGACGGCGGGCCATGGCCGCGGGGCTCGCGATGACCGCGGCCGCGCTCGTGGCCGCGGGACCGCGGGACGCCGAGCGGGTGCGGGACCCCGATCGGGTTCGGCCGCAGGGGCACCAGGCGGCGGCTGCCCCTCTGGTGACGGCTCCCGTGCGGATCGCGGACGCGGCGACGGTGCGGCTGCTGCACCGCGGGGACCGGGTCGACGTCGTCGCCGCCGATGGCTCGACCGCGGGCGGCGGGGAGCCGCGGGTGGTCGCGGCCGGCGCCAGGGTGGCCGAGGTGCCCGAGCCCGCGGACGGGGCCGAAAGTGCCGCGGAGGGCGGGGCGTTGGTGGTGCTCTCCGTGCCGCGGGCGACGGCGGCGCGGCTCGCGGGCGCCGGTGCGAGTGCGCGCCTGGCGGTGACGTTGTGCTGATTCATGGTGTGTGCGACTGCACTGGCATGCGGTCAAGTCGCCCGTTCGAGGCGCCCAATTGGACAGGCCTGCCGGGCGCTGCCGTAGGTTGCGAAGCTGTCTGTTTTACAAGCTGCATGTGCAACGAAAGGCCTCGTGGTGAGCGAGAAGAAGGAACCGGGTCTCTGGGAGGGCTTCAAGGCCTTCCTGATGCGCGGCAACGTCGTCGACCTGGCGGTCGCGGTGGTCATCGGCGCCGCGTTCACGAACATCGTGAACTCGGTGGTGAAGGGCGTCATCAACCCGCTGGTCGGTGCCTTCGGGACGAAGGATCTCGACCACTACCGCTCGTGTCTGAAGTCACCCTGCGAGACGAACGAGGCGGGAGACGTCATCAGAGGCATCCCGATCATGTGGGGAAGCGTCCTGAGCGCGGTCCTCAGCTTCGTGATCACCGCCGCCGTCGTCTACTTCCTGATGGTCCTTCCCATGGCCAAGTACCTGGCCAAGCAGGCAGCGCGGAAGGCCGCCAAGGAGGGCGCGCAGGAGGTCGTCGAACTGTCCGAGCTGGAGGTTCTGAAGGAGATCCGCGACGCCCTGGTGGCGCAGCGCGGCTCTGGCCACAGCGAGCCGTAGAGCGGGCTCAGACGTGGTGGGGCGGCTTCTCGTCGAGGAAGCGCGCCAGGTCGGCGGCGCTGTCGCCGCCGACCGGAGGCCGCTCGCCCCACCCGCGGTCCGTGTCGTCCGAAGACTGCTGCGACAGGGGGTCGTCGAAGACCAGGGCGCTCTTCGGCTTCTTCGGCGCCGTGGAACCCTCCACGGTCTCCGATTCCTTCGGATCGCGCGGTTCGGGGGCGGGGGCGGTGCTCATGTATCCAGGGTACGTCCGTGGGGCGCTGGTGGACCCGGCCACCGCCGGCCGACCGGCGCCAGACGGCCTTGAGGCCCTGATCCTCGAAGATCTTCTTGACGGCGGTCATCTGCTCCGGGGTGGGCGATGGGGTGTCGCGCAGCGTGAAGTCCTTGCCGAGCGCGTCCCACTTCGCCTCGCCCAGCTTGTGGAAAGGGCAGCACGTCGACGCGAGCTTGCTCCGGGGCCTGGCACTTCCACGATCGGCCCCGCCCGCCGCCGGGAGCAGAGGCCTTGGACACGAGGTGACCAGGACAAAGACCGCGGGCTCCGCGGGACTTCGGGCCCCTGTGCGTGCCGCGCCCGTGCGTGCCGCGCCCGTGCGTGCCGCGCCTGTGCGTGCCGCGCCCGGGTGGGTGTCCGTCGGGTGGGAACGGGTGCCGCAGCCGGATTCGGCCCAGAGCTTCTGCTGTGCTTTGGGCATGACATCCACACCGGCCTCCGCGCCGACCCCAGACCCAGATTCCGGCGCCGGTTCCGGCTCCGGCTCCGGTTCCGGCTCCGGCTCCGGCTCCGGCTCCGGCTCCGGTCACTCCAGCCCCGGCCGCCCGGTCCCCGGATCCGTCCCCGCATCGGCGACCCTGCGCCCCCTGCTCGCGCGCGGGCGGGACGAGGAGCACCGGGCGGCGACCCCGCTGGAGCTCTTCTTCGACCTCTGCTTCGTCGTGGCGGTCGCCCAGGCCGGTGCCGAGCTGGTGCACGCGATCGCCGAGGGCCACGCGAGCGAGGGGATCCTCAACTACGCGATGGTGTTCTTCGCGCTGTTCTGGGCGTGGGTCAACTTCTCGTGGTTCGCGTCGGCGTACGACAACGACGACGTGCTCTTCCGGGTGGTCACCCTCGTACAGATCGCCGGTGTGCTCGTCTTCGCGGCAGGGGTCTCCAAGGGGTTCGAGGAGCACGACTTCCTCCTCATCTGGCTCGGCTACCTGATCATGCGGGTCGCGCTCACCACCCAGTGGCTGCGCGTCGCGTCCGCCGCGGGCGGGGAGGAACGCCGCACCGCGCTGCGGTACGCCGTGGGTGTGCTGCTCTGTCAGATCGGCTGGTCCGGGCTGCTCTTCCTGCCGGAGGGCGCCCGTGGATGGCTGTTCCTGGGGATGGCGATCGCCGAGATGTGCGTACCCGTCATCGCCGAGCGGGCCTACACCACGCCCTGGCATCCGCATCACATCGCGGAGCGGTACGGCCTGTTCACCATCATCGTGCTCGGCGAGACGATCGCGGCGGCGACCGTCGCCGTGAAGTCCGGCATCGACGAGAACGACGAGCTCGGCGAGCTCCTCCCCATCGCCGCGGGCGGTCTCCTGATCGTCTTCGCGGCGTGGTGGATCTACTTCGTCGTGCCGATCCACGGCCGCCTGAGCACCAACCGGCAGGCGTTCCTGTGGGGTTACGGGCACTACTTCATCCTCGGCGCGGCGGCCGCGATCGGCGCCGGCATCGAGGTCGCGGTCGAGCAGGCCGTCGGCAAGGCGCACATCTCGACACTCGCCGCGTCCGCCTCGGTGACCGTGCCGATGGCGCTGTACCTCCTCACGGTGTGGCTGCTGCACTCCCGCTACTACAAGGTGGGCATCGCGCAGCAACTGGTACTGCCGGGCGGGGCGTTGGCGACGCTCGCGAGTACGTTCGCCGGAAGCTGGGCGGTCCCGGTGGCGGGCCTCGTCGCCACGGCGACGGTCGCCACAGGGGTGACACTGACGCGGCGGATGGCAACCGCGGGCGTCTGACTCGCCCCGGCCCGGCGGATGGCTGCACGCGGGCGACTCGGCACCGCCTGGCGGATGGCGGCGCGCACTGCCTCAGCCCTGCCCGTCGGATGGCGTCACGCGTCCGCCTCACCCCTGCCCGGCGGATGGCGGCGCGCACTGCCTCACCCCCGCCCGGCGGATGGCGGCGCGCACTGCCTCACCCCCGCCCGGCGGATGGCGGCGCGCACTGCCTCACCC
>NZ_SRIC01000094.1 GCF_004684775.1 Streptomyces sp. MZ04 | reverse complement strand
CCCAGATGCCCACGGCCGCCCATCGGTGCCCGGCCCCGCCCTAGCTTCGAGCCATGGGGAATCACAACATACGAGTACGGGGGATCGCCGCCCGGGCCGGCGGATGGAGCGCCGGGCACCGATGGGCGGCCGTGGGCATCTGGGTGCTCTTCGTCGTCGTGTCCATGGCCCTCGGCTCGGCCGTGGGCCGTACCGACGTCGACCAGGACGACCTCAAGGGCGAGACGAACCAGGCGACGAGGATCGTGGAGGACGCCGGCATCAAGGAGCCGGTCGGCGAGAGTGTCCTGATCCAGGCGAGGCAAACCGGGACGAGCGCCCCCAAGGCGACCGACACCGGCTTCCGGCAGGCCGTCGACGACGTCATGAAGGCCGTCCGGGCCACCGGCGAGGTCACGGCGGTGACCTCGCCCTACAAGAGCGACTCGGTCTCCGGGGACGGGCGCAGCGCGCTGGTGCGGTTCGACATGCGCGGCGACGACGAGACCGCGGGCGAACGCGTCGAACCGGTCCTGAAGGCCGTCGACGAGGCCGCCGACCGGCACAAGGAGCTGCGGATCGAGGAGATCGGCGGCGCCAGCATGCAGAAGACGTTCGACGACGCCTTCGGCAACGACTTCCAGCAGGCCGAGTACTCCGCGGTGCCGGTCGCCTTCGGCATCCTGCTGATCGCCTTCGGCGCACTGGTCGCCGCACTGCTTCCGGTGGCCCTCGCCCTTACCGCGATCATGGCGACGATGGGCCTGATGGCCGTCGTCAGCCAGTTCCAGCCGATGAGTGAGACGGCGAACTCGGTGATGCTCCTGGTGGGCCTCGCGGTCGGCGTCGACTACTGCCTCTTCTATCTGCGGCGCGAACGCGAGGAGCGCGCCAAGGGTCATGACGCGCATACCGCGCTGAGCATCGCGGCGGCCACCAGCGGCCGGGCCGTGATCGTCTCGGGGATCACGGTGTGCGTGGCGATGGCGGGCATGCTGTTCACCGGCATCGGCGAGTTCGAGGCGATGGGCGTCGCGTCCCTGATGGTGGTCGCGGTCGCCATGGTCGGTTCCGTGACCGTCCTGCCGGCACTGCTCTCGCTCCTCGGCGAGCGGGTGGAGAAGGGCCGGGTGCCGTTCCTGCGGCGCCGGGAGCGGGCGGGCGGTGTGCCCAGCGAGAGCAGGATGTGGCGCGCGGTCGTCGGCCGGGTCCTCAAGCGGCCTGCCGTCTCGGTGGCGATCGCGGCGGGCGTCCTGGCGGCGATCGCGCTGCCGGCGATCGGCATGAAGACCCAACAGCTCACCCTGGACCAGGAGTTCGGTGACTCGTTGCCGATCGTGGCCACGTACGAGCGGGTGAACGAGGCGTTCCCGGGCGGCTCCGAGCCGGCCGAGGTCGTGGTGAGCGCCGACGACATCGACGCGGCTCCGGTGCGGGCGGCGATCGCCGACTTCCGCGAGCAGGCGGTGAGTTCGGGCGCGTCCAAGGGCCCGGTGGACGTGACGGTGCACGAGCGGCAGAACGTCGCGTTCCTCTCCGTACCGCTGATCGGCGGCTCCGACCAGGGCAAGGCCGAGAAGAGCCTGGACATTCTCCGGGACAAGGTACGGCCCGCGACGCTCGGCGCGGTCGACGGCGTCGAGGCGCCGGTGACGGGTCAGGTGGCGGGCTCGAAGGACTTCAACGACCAGCTGACCTCGTCGGTCCCGCCGGTCTTCGCCTTCGTGGTGGCCTTCGCCTTCCTCCTCATGCTCCTCTCCTTCCGCTCCCTGACGATCGCGATCACCTCGATCGTGCTCAACCTCCTGTCGGTGGGTGCGGCGTACGGAATCCTGGTGATGGTCTTCCAGCACGGCTGGGGCGCATCGCTGGTCGGCGCGGAGGGCGTGGGCGCGATCGTCGCGTGGCTGCCGCTGTTCCTGTTCGTGATCCTCTTCGGCCTCTCGATGGACTACCACGTGTTCGTGGTCTCCCGGATCCGCGAGGCGCGACTGCAGGGACGTACGACGAAGGACGCGATCAGCCACGGCGTGGTGACGACGGCGGGCGTGGTCACGAGCGCGGCCGTGATCATGGTGGCGGTCTTCGCGATCTTCGGCACGCTGTCCATGCAGTCCATGAAACAGATGGGCGTGGGCCTCGCGGCAGCGGTCCTGATCGACGCGACGGTGATCAGGGGGGTGCTGCTGCCGGCGGTGATGGCGCTGCTGGGCGAGCGGAACTGGTATCTGCCGCGGTGGCTGCGCCGCATGCCGGACCTTACGGATGACGAGGTGACTCCGCAGCCGGTTCCTGTGGCGGAGGGGGAGCGGGTGCGGGCGTAACGGAGATGCCCTCGAACGCCGGACGGGCCGGAAATCCAGCCCGTCCGGCGTCAGTCCCCGCGAGGCCTCTACGCCGCAGCCACGACCTTCCGCTCCTCGAAGGAGTCGATGGTCCGCGTGAAGTCACGCGTGGACAGCAGCAGCTTGTAGATGATGGCCAGTTCGAAGACCAGCAGCAGTGCCCCGGAGACGATCGTCGCGGGCATCACCACGTCGAACAGCGGGCCGATCATGAAGACGCCCATCTGGAACTCGATGCCGCTCACCAGGTGCGCGCGTATGCGGTGGCGCAGCAGGAAGGAGCGGGCCCGCAGATAGGCGGGGAACTTGCGCCGGAACTCCTGGTGGAGATCGATGACCTGAGCCTTGGCGACGGGGACGGGCGCCTCCGGTGCCTCCGGCGCCTCCGGAACGCCCGCCTCAGACCGCGCCTTCTGCAGATCCTGCTCGATGTCCGCCTCGGGGTTGTCCCGCAGCAGATCCTCCATGAAGGCGAGCTCGGCCTGGTTCTCCGCGCGCCGCGCGGCCCTCATCCGCACCTTGATCTGCTTGCGCATGGAGTGGCGGATCTTGAAGATCTCGAGGGAGTTGATGTACCGCAGCGTGTCGAGCCCGACCACGGCGACCGCGGCCCAGATGTACATGGACTCGCCGGTGCGGTGGTACTGACCCCACATCAGGGCCACCGCACACGCCATCACGCGGATCCGGTCGAAGACGAAGTCGAGCCAGGCCCCGAACACCGAACCGGTGCCGGTGAGTCTGGCGATCTTGCCGTCCATGCAGTCGAGGATGAAGCTGAGGTGGTAGACGACGGCACCGGCGATGAGCCACCGCCAGTCACCGAGCGCGAAGAACGCCGCTGAGACGAGCCCCAACAGGAACGCGCCCCAGGTGATCTGGTTCGGTGTGATCCGTGTACGCATGGCCGTCAGCCGCACGAGGGGCGTGGCGACCGGGTCGACAAGCAGCACGGTCCACCACGCGTCGCGCTTCTTCTGAGTGATGCGGCGCACCTCGTCGAGGGGCGGTATGTCTCGTCGCATGGGGTCAACTTCCTGGCGTTCGTGGAAAGTTCACCTCACGCTAAGAAGCGATTGGTTCAAGGAACAAGAACCTGCCCGTGCAACCTTTCACCGGGGGTAACGGTCAACCTTTCAGGGCGAGTCAATGGCCCCACCAGAACAACCCTGCGTTACCTGAGCGTTATCGAATGACCTCGGCGTTACCGAAACGCTTCACTGAGCGTTACGCTCGGCCGCCTTCGCCAGCTCCTCCTCGATGAGGTCGGCCGCCATCTTCGTACCGCCCTCCCCGGCCATCCCGGCCCGCACCTCGACCGACTTGCGTGCCACTTCAGGATCCCCGGCGAGCGCGAGCACCGCCTCGCGCAGGGTGGCCGCGGTGGCCTCCTCCATCGGCAGATGCCGGGCCACGCCGAGCGCCTGCAGCATGTCGGCGTTGCCGAACTGGTCGACGGCCTGCGGCACCGCGACCATCGGCGTCGCCGTGGCGAGACCCTCCTGGCTGCCGCCGGCGCCCGCGTGGGTGATGAAGGCGTCGGCCTGCTTGAGGACCGCGAGCTGCGGCACCCAGGAGTGCACCTCCACATTCGCGGATACGTCCCCCAGCTCGGCCACGTCGACGTGCCCGCCGATCTGCAGCACCACATGCCAGCCCGGCAGGTCCCCGAACGCCTCGATGCACTCATGATAGAAACCGGGCTGCTTGGTGAACGACGAGCCGAGCGAGACCAGAAGCACCTTCTCCGCATCGGCGGGCCGCTGCCAGTCGCCTTGCGCCGAGCGGTCACCCTGACAGGCGCCGACGAACGTGTGCACGCTCTCGTCGACACGGTCGGCGTTCGGCTGGAGCGCCTTGGGGATGAGCACGAGCGAGCGGGCCGGGCGGCCGACGAAGGGGTCGGGGTGCTGGGTGATCCCGTTCCCCTCCAGCCAGGCATGGAAGCGCTCGTAGTAGGCCTGGCCCCGCTCGGACGCCTTCAGCTCGGCGTACATGGGCTCGGAGACCTCCTCCTCGTAGCCGTCCCAGGCCACCAGGTTCGGCGAGAGCGAGATCTCGGGCACGCCCCAGCGGCGGGCCAGGACGCGCGCCGGGTAGGAGGTGATGTCGTGCAGGACGAGGTCGGGCTCGTCGCCTTCGTACGCCCCGGCCAGCTGGGGCAGCGTCTCGATCGCCTCGGTGAGGAACGGCTCGATATTGTCGATCAGTTCGGTCCCCCAGGCCTCGGGGTCGGCGTCCGGGCCCGGCAGGGTCGTCGTGTACGGGACGGGCTCGGCACCGGTCTCGGCGACCTTCTCGGCGAAGAGGTGCGGGATCGCGTACGTGACGCGGTGACCGCGGGCGACGAGCTCCCGGATCACTTCGAGGCTCGGATTGACGTGCCCGTGGGCTGCGATGGAGAACATGGCGATATGGGCACGCTGGCGTGTGGTCATGCGCCGACCATAAACGAGACGAGACGTCTCGTGCAACATCTATTCGTGCAACAGCTACTCGTTCAACAGCTACTCGTTCAACAGCTACGCGATATCCGCGCCGCCCCGCGAGGCGCCTACCTCTGATACCGCGCCAGCACCAAGTTCCCGTCCTTCACCAGGCGTTTGCGCAGCTCGTCCAGGCCGATCGCACCGCTGTAGTACTCCTGGAGCGCCGGGGTGGCGACCTTGTCCTTCCACTCCGGGTAGCCCCGCACGGATTGAGCCGGCGCCGAGCGGAGGTCCTCGGCCAGGGCCGTGCCCGTCGCCCAGTCGTTCTTCTGGGTGTGCAGGGCCGGGTCCTTCAGCGCCTCCGTGCCCGTGGGCAGCATCCAGTCGCCCTGGGCGAGCCGCACCATGTTCCGCGGCTTCAGGAGGAAGTCGATGAACTCGACGGCCTCCTTCTTGTGCGCGGTGTCCTCCGAGACGGAGAGGGTCTGCGGGCTGACGCCCTGGGCGAGCCCCTCCGCGCCGGCCGGGGCGGGAAGCACCTGCCAGTCGAAGCCCTTGGGCGCCTGTTGGACGATCTGCTGACGGTAGGAGAAGCCGAGCGGCACCATCGCGTACTTGCCGCCGAAGAAGCCGGGCAGGGTGTCGGAGCCGCCCATGCCGAGGGTCGTGCTCGACGCGCTCTTGTCGATGTTGACCTGGTCGTGGACCGTCCGCGGCATGATCTCGTCGGCCGCGTCGAAGCGGACGTCGACCTTGCCGTCCGCACCCCGGTGGAACATCTTCCCGCCGGTCGAAAGGGAGAGGTTCAGCGTCGCGGAGACCGGCTCCTTGAGCGGCCAGGCCACGCCGTACTTACCCTTGTCCTTGTCCGTCAGGTCCTTGCTGACGGTGCGGAACTCGTCCCAGGACCACGGCTTCTCGGGTGTGGGGATCCTGACACCCGACTCCTTCAGCCACTTCGCGTTGGCGATGAGCACGCGCGGCTCCTGGAGGAACGGCACTGCGTAGACGCCGTCCCCGAAGGTCGTCGTCTCCCAACTCCGCTTCGGGATGTCCGACTTGAGCCGCTCGGGGAGCAGCTCGCCGAGGTCGGCGAGATAGCCGCCGTACGCGAAGTCCGCGAGGTCGTCCGAGGCGTCGTGGATGATGTCGGGCGCCTCGCCGCCCTCGAAGGACGTGAGCAACTGGTCGTGGACGCTGTCCCAACTGCCCTGGACGTACTCGACCTTGACGTCCGGGTGGGTCGCGTTCCACTCCTTGACGAGCTCCTTGTTGGCGTCGACCGACTCCTTCTGCCAGGCGAGCGACTGGAAGCGGAGGGTGATCCGGCCGTCGTCGGACTCGTCGGAACCGCCGCCGCATCCGGAGAGCAGCAGCGCGAGGGCGGCGGCCGCCGCCGTGGCGATACGTGCGCGCATCAGCTCTTCACCGCCCCGGTCAGCATGCCGCCCGTGATCCGCTTCTGGATGATCGCGAAGATGACGAGCGAGGGGATGGTCGCGAGGAAGGCGGCCGCGGCGAGCGGGCCGAGGTCGGCGGCGCCCTCCGCGCCGATGAAGTGCGTGAGGACGACCGGCAACGTCTGTTTCTCCGGGGTCTTGAGCAGGACGAGCGCGAAGAAGAACTCGTTCCACGCGGTGATGAAGGCGAAGAGGATCGTGGCGACGATGCCGGGCGCGAGCAGCGGCGCGGTGATCGAGACGAGCGTACGCAGCTTGCCCGCGCCGTCGACCGCGGCCGCCTCCTCCAACTCGGTGGGTACGGCCCGGACATACCCCACCAGCATCCACAGCGCGAAGGGCAGCGACCACACCACGTACACCATGATCAGGCCCGGCAGGGAGTTGATCTGGCCGAGGTTCTTCAGGACCAGGAAGAGCGGGATGATCACCAGGACGAACGGGAACGCCTGGCTGACGACGACCCAGCCGGTGGCCGCCCGCGCGAGCAGCGTGCGGTGGCGTGCCATGACGTACGCCATCGGGGTCGCGATGATGACGGCGATGAGCGCCGCGCAGACCGCCACGATCAGCGAGTTGCCCGCGGCGCGAAGCAGCGGCTGCTCGTCGAAGGCCTGCCGGAAGTTGTCGAGCGTGGGGTCCTTCGGGATCCAGGTGGGGTGCAGGCTGGCCAGTTCGCGCGGCGGTTTGAAGGCCGTGGAGATCAGCCAGAGGAAGGGGAAGGCGAGGAAGACGAGGTAGCAGAGGAGTGCGAGGTACTGGCCCGCGCGCGCGGGCTTGCTGGTGCGTGTCGTGCTCACTTCTCGTCGCCTCCCTTCAGGCGGCCCACGAGGTAGAACGCGAGGATCACCGAGATCACCGCGACCATCACACAGCCCATCGCCGCCGCGTAGCCGAACTGGCCGTAGCGGAACGCCTCTTCGTAGGCGAAGAGCATGGGGAGTCGGGTGCGGCCGCCGGGGCCGCCGTTGGTCAGGACGTAGACCAGGGCGAAGGAGTTGAAGTTCCAGATGAAGTTGAGCGCCGTGATGGCGAGGGCGACCGGCTTCAGCGCGGGCCAGGTGACGGTGCGGAAGCGGCGCCAGGCGCCGGCGCCGTCCATCTCGGCCGCCTCGTGCAGTTCGCGCGGGGTGTTCTGCAGTCCGGCGAGCAGCGCCACGGTGGTCTGCGGCATGCCCGCCCAGATGCCCACGACGATCACGGCGGGCAGTGCGGTGCTCAGTCCTGTGAGCCAGTCGCGGCCGTCGCCGAGTCCGAGGTTGCCGAGGGTTTCGTTGAGGACGCCCGCGTCCGGGTTGTAGACCAGGCGCCACATGATGCCGACGACCACCTCGGGCATCGCCCAGGGAATGATCGCGAGCGACCGGGCAAGCCAGCGGAAGCGCAGGTTCTGGTTGAGCAGGAGGGCCAGGCCGAGGGCAAGCAGGAACTGTGGCACCGTCACGCCGACCGCCCACAGCAGGCCGATCCGGAACGAGTCCCAGAACAGCGTGTCGTGCAGCAGGTCCTGGAAGTTGAGGGCGCCGACCCACTGGGTGGGTTCGGTGCGTCCCGCCTGGGAGTCGGTGAAGGCCAGCGCGATGCCGTAGAGGAGCGGGCCCACACTGAGGATCAGGATGGGGATCAGCGCGGGCAGCACCAGGAACCAGGCGCCGTGGTCCGACCGTCGGCGGTCGGGCGGTCCCTTCTTCGCTGACCGCGTCGTTGCGGTCGCCAATGTCACGGAATCGGCTCCTTTGGGCGGCTCATCGGGGTATGGCCGCCCAGGCGGCCCCCGTCATCGTGCTGATGGGATCTTGATACGTCAAGGAGCTGCGCAGACCTCCCGGGCCGCCCTCGCACGCCACTTGGCCTGTGCGAATGCGAGACTGTCGGCGAAGCGAGGCATGCGGTGCGGGAGGCAGTGGATGGACGAGGCGCGGGCACGGGACGTACTGAGCGGGGCGGGTCTGGAACGGGACGCCGCGCTGCTCGCCCTCGGCGAGAACGCGGTGTTCGGCAGCGGCGAGCTGGTCGTCAAGGTCGGCCGCGACGCACCGGAGCTGCTTGACCGCGCGCGGCGTGAACTGCGCGTCGCCCAGTGGCTCGAGGAGTCCGGCGTACCGGCGGTGCGGGCGGCGGAGGGCCAACCCCGCCTGGTGGACGGCCATCCGGTGACGCTCTGGCACCGGCTTCCGCAGGCCGCGCGTCCCGCCGAGCCGAGCGACCTCGCCGCCCTGCTGCGCCTGGTGCACGCACTGCCCTCCCCCTCCTTCGAACTGCCGCGCCGCGAGCTGCTCGGCGGTGTCGAGCGGTGGCTGCGGCTCGCCGGTGCCGCGATCGACCCCGAGGACGCGGACTACCTGCGGGAGCGGCGTGACGGCTTCGCCGCGGCCGCCGCCGCGCTCACCCCGCAGCTGCCGCCCGGCCCCATCCACGGGGACGCGCTGCCCCGCAACGTCCTGGTGGGCCCGGACGGTCCGGTCCTCGCGGACCTGGAGACCTTCTCCTCCGATCTGCGGGAGCACGACCTGGTGGTGATGGCGCTCTCCCGCGACCGGTACGGACTGTCCGCCGAGGCGTACGACGGGTTCGTCGCCGCGTACGGCTGGGACGTGCGGGAGTGGGAAGGGTGTGCGGTGCTCCGGGGAGCCCGGGAGACCGCGAGCTGTGCGTGGGTCGCCCAGCACGCGCCGACCGATCCGAAGGCCCTGGCCGAGTTCCGGCGCCGCGTCGCCTCGCTCCGTGACGGGGACTCAGCCGTGCGGTGGTATCCGTTCTGAGGGTGTCGCCCTCAGGCGCCGGACCGGCCGGAGAGGTCGGACCGGCCGGAGAGGCTGAACTCCTCCCGCAGCGGCCAGGCGCTCTCCACCACCGCGTCCGCATTGCCCTTGCCGCGCAGGAAGTTCTGGAAGTCCGCCGCCCACTCCGCGTACCACTCGATCTGGCGGCGGTGCAGTTCCGCGGGGCCGACGGCGGCGAGCTTGGGGTGGCGGGTGGCTATCGCGGTGGCCAGTCGCGCCGCGGCCAGGGCGTCCGACATGGCGTCGTGCGCCGACTCGAGCACCACGCCGTACTCCGTGCAGACCGCTTCGAGGTTCCGCTTGCCCTTGCGGTACCGCTCGACGGAGCGGTCGATCGTGTACGGGTCGATGACCGGTGCGGGCTCCGCGCCGCCCAGGCGCTCACGCAGCGACGGCAGTCCGTGCCGCCGCAGTTCCGCGGAGAGCAGGCTCAGGTCGAACGTCGCGTTGTACGCCACGACCGGCACGCCCGCCCGCCAGTACGAGACGAGGACGCCCGCGATCGCGTCGGCGACCTCCGCGGCCGGTCTGCCGTCCGCCGCCGCCCGTTCGTTGGAGATGCCGTGGACCGCCACCGCGTCCGGCGGAATCTCGACCCCCGGATCGGCCAACCACTCTTTGCGTCCCAGGACCTCGTCGGCCTTGACCTCGATCACCGCCCCCGTGACGATGCGTGCCTCGCTCGGATCCGTCCCTGTCGTCTCCAGGTCGAAACCGATCAGCAGCTCCCGGTGCCAGCCCATGGCCGCCCCCTTCTCTGTGGTGCGTTCCCCCAATGACCACCACGATCCCACGCGCCACTGACAATCCGAGGGCTGCGTTCCGCTTGGCCGTGCGGGGTGCGCGCGCAGTGGCACGGCAGCGGCTCAGGCGAGGCTCAGGAGACCGGCCGCGAGTCGGCCCACGCCAGTTCGAACTCCTCCCGATACGTCTCGAAGAGTCCACTCTCGCCCGGATCGCCCGGTTTCACCACCCGGCGCCCGCCGCGCAGCACGAGCACCGGCGCCTCCATCCCCCGCGTCCTGCGCAGATACGACTGGACGACCGCGACACCGTCCGCGCCGTCCCCGTCGACCAGATACGCGGTGAAGCGCGGCGTCTCGTCGAAGACCTGGATCTCGAAGGCGCCCGGGTCGCGAAGCCGGGCCCGCACCCGGCGCATGTGCAGGATGTTCATCTCGACGGAGCGGCTCAGCTCGCCCTTCTTCAGGCCCAGCTCCCGCTCCCTGCGCCGGACCGCGCTGCTCGCCGGGTTGAGGAAGAGCAGCCGCACCCGGCAGCCGGACTCCGCGAGCCGCACCAGGCGGCGCCCGGAGAAGTTCTGCACCAGGAGGTTCAGGCCTATCCCGATCGCGTCGAGGCGCCTGGCCCCGCCGAAGATGTCCTCGGCAGGGAAGTGCGTGAGGAGCCGTACCCGGTCGGAGTGCACGCCCACCACATCGGCGTACCGGTCGCCGACCAGGGACTCGACGGCGTCCACGGGCAGCCGGCGCGCGGACGGCGCGTCGGTGCCCGCGCCGAGTATGTCCAGAAGCCTGGCGGATGCGCGCTCCGCCTGGGCGAGCACCGCCTCGGACAGGGCGCGGTTGCGGGAGACGACGTTGCGGGTGACTTCCAGCTCGTCCAGGGCCAGTTCGACGTCGCGGCGGTCGTCGAAGTAGGGCTCGAAGCACGGCCAGTGCTGCACCATCAGCTCGCGCAGCTGGGGCAGCGTGAGGAAGCTGAGTACGTTGTCGTCGGCCGGGTCGAGCAAGTAGCCCTTGCGGCGGCTGACTTCGCGTACGGCGACGGCCCGCTGCACCCACTCCTGGCCGGCCGGCCCCGCGGCCGCGACCACCCAGTCGTCGGCGTGGACGGGTTCGTAGACGGGGCGGAGCACAGCGGCCACGACGGCGCGCAGCCGCTGCTCCACGAGGTTCAGCCAGATGTAGGCCCGCCCGGCGCGCTGGGCGCGCGTACGCACCTCGCGCCAGGCGTCGGCGCCCCAGTCCAGTTCGGGTCCGATCTGAGATCCCATCTCCATCGGCCGCGCCAAGGACACCGCTCCGGGCGGGCCGTCCGCGGAACCCCCCTCGTGACCCTCGTCACCAGGGGGGAGCTCCCGCCCTCCCGAGCTCACCCAGCGCACCCCTTCCGCTCCCCCGAGCACTCCCCCGTTCAACGATCAAGGAAGGGTACTCCGGGAGCGGCGGCCGGTGCAGCAGGATGGGGAGGGAGCTTTCTCAACTACCGCCTTGCGTATTGCCGTTCTGGTCGGCGAGGTCGGCGGGAGTGAGCGGATTCATAGCGGTCACGTCGCGCGGGGCCAGCGAGAAGCCCTGCCAGTGCACCGGCATGGGCTGCTGGTCCTCGTCCCTGGCTATGTGGTGGAAGCCGATGTTGACCCAGGTGACGGGGTGCTTGAGGGTCTGGCCGTCGACCCACTTGTCGACGCTCTTGGGGCCGCAGTTCTCGGACAGATTGTCGCTGGTGTACTTCTCGCACTTCTTGTACTCGGTGAAGTACACGTCGTGGTTGCTGTAGTTGCGGCCCGGGTGCTTGACGCTGTGGCCGGGCACGATCTCGTACGAACGGGGATGTCCGTCCTTGTTCTTTCCGGCCGTGCTCACCATGCGCCACCAGCGCATGCCCTTGACGTCACCGATGAGTTCCTTGGTGACCGGGGTGCGGGTCGTCTTCGTCTTCGGCTTTCCGTTCCCGGTGGGCGGCGTCACCTGGGAGTCGTACTGCTCGACCTTGGCCTTCGGGGAGCCGTCCAGGCCGAAGTTGAGGCGCCAGGAGACGTTGTGGCTGTGGCTCTCCGCGTAGTCGCGGGCGCCCTTGCCGATGGGCCAGCCCTGGCCGTCCGCGCCGTCGTAGTCGCTCGGCGAGAGGCTGCCGGTCGCGCCGACGTTCGAGGTGATGGTGCCGTCCGAGGAGAAGCGCCACTCGGTGATGTACTCGTACCAGGACGCCTGGTTGACGGTGTAGATCAGCAGGTCCTTGCCCTGCGCCTGGTAGATCTTGTTCGGGTTGCCGTAGATGTCCGGTGTCATGCGGTACGCGTGGCCCCGCGCGCGCGTGGTGGTGCACAGGCCCTTCACCTTGCCGCCGGGGATGGGCGATCCCGCCACCTTGACGGTCTTGATGGTGCCGCCGGGACACTCGGCGGGCTTGAGGGGCAGCAGGTCCGTGCCGAACGAGGCGCCGGTGATGTCCTGGTACTCGTCCTCGCCGTCGTCGTAGGGGACATGGACCTGCGCGAGCCGGGCGCTGGTGAGGACGGGTATCGGCTTGGGCTCGTTCTTCGGCTGGTACGAGATGTTGTCGAGGACGAGGCCGGCGTTGGTGTTGTAGTGCCAGCACATGCGCCAGGTGGTGCCGCCGTCGACGGTCTGCTCGATGCGGTAGTCGGCGCTGCAGGCCGGCGCGGGCGCCGCGGGGGCGTCCTTGGAGGCCTTCGACGCGGCACCGGCCGGTCCTGCCGCGGCCATGGCGGTACCCAGGAGCGCGGTGACCGCAAGGGCGATGGAGGCGCGCTTGCGGGCGCGCGTGAGTCTCTTGACGTGCATACGGATTGAACTCCCTCGTGCGGGAAGTGAGATGGGTCCGGAGCGGGCCTGTGCCGGCCGCTCAGCGAAGACGGGTGACGGTGCGGGCGCTCAGGTCGACGATCAGGTCACGGGTGTCGATCCAGGGCCCGTTGACGACCTTGCTGACGAGGCTGAGGCAGCGGTGTTCGCCGCACTTGGCGAGCCCGGCGGGCAGTTGCTCGACGGTCTCCTTGTGGAAGACGAAGGCGCTGAGCCGCAGCTGGCCCGGCGAGGTGAGCTCCTTGCCCATGGCGTTCTTGTAGTCGCTCTTGAGGTCCTTGCCCAGCGGGTCGGCGATCAACAGCTGGGCGGCCTCCGCCAGTTCGTCCCTGGACGCGGGTGGCTGGACGCCGTGCGAGGTGTCGGTGTCCTCCACCTTGCCGGTGTCGAGGTTGACCGTCTTGGTGACGAGCGCGTCGTCCTTGTAGTCGTAGTAGACGATCTCCGCGCGGCGCGGCCGCTCGGCGTCGGCGGCCTCGGTCGGGTCCGCCTCGCTGAGATTGCTGCTCAGGAGCTGCGGTCCGCGGTCGCCCTCCACGTCCCTGGCCGACATCCGGACGTCGCCGCGCAGGGCGATCTTCTCGGCGCGTTCCATCTCGTCGTCGGTCAACGGATCGCTGCCGACGCCCTTTTCGCCCTCTTCAGGAGCGGCTTCCACGACGGCGTCCTTGGGTACGGCGTCCTGCTGTGCCGCACCCGCGGCCGCACTGCGTTCCTGGCCTCGGGACTCCCCCGCCCCGGCCGATCCCGGCAGTGTGATGCCCACCATCACGGCGGTGGCCGCCACAGCGACCGCGCCCCCCGCCATCACTTTCCCCAGATGGCGTCTGACTATTTCGCGCACATCCTCCCCCTACTTCCCCTGGTGTCCCCACGAATGGGCATAACGAGTATGTGGTCGGCCCGTTAGACGGCCTCAACTCCTGGGTGGTTGCCCCACTTTCGGGGAGACTCTGGCCAAAGTGACCCCGGGCCGAGGGGGCGGTAGTGGAAGAGTCGTATGCATGCAGGTGTGGCCAGGGCAGGCGTATCCACTGGGTGCCACGTACGACGGCGCCGGGACGAATTTCGCGGTCTTCTCCGAGGCCGCCGACCGCGTAGAGCTCTGCTTGTTGCACGACGACGGCTCGGAGACCGCCGTCGAGCTGCGCGAGTCCGACGCGTTCGTGCTCCACGCGTACGTGCCGGGCGTGATGCCGGGACAGCGCTACGGCTTCCGCGTGCACGGCCCGTACGCGCCCGCGCGCGGGCACCGCTGCAACTCCGCGAAGCTGCTGCTCGATCCGTACGCGCGGGCGGTCAGCGGCCGGGTCGACTGGGGCGAGGAGGTGTACGGCTACCGCTTCGGCGCCCCGGACAAGCGCAACGACATGGACTCGGCGCCGCACATGATGACGTCCGTGGTGGTCAATCCGTACTTCGACTGGGGCGACGACCGGCCGCCGCGCACCCCGTACAACGAGACGGTGATCTACGAAGCCCATGTGAAGGGCCTGACCATGCTCCACCCGGAGCTGCCGGACGACCTGCGCGGCACGTACGCGGCGCTCGCGCATCCGGCGGTCATCGACCATCTCACCCAACTGGGCGTCACCGCGATCGAGTTGATGCCGGTCCATCAGTTCGTGAACGACCACCGCCTGGTCGACATGGGCCTGAACAACTACTGGGGCTACAACACCATCGGCTTCTTCGCGCCCCACAACACGTACGCCTCCTGGGGCGACCGGGGCGAGCAGGTCCTGGAGTTCAAGCAGGCCGTGAAGGCGCTGCACGAGGCGGACATCGAGGTGATCCTGGACGTCGTCTACAACCACACGGCGGAGGGCAACCACCTGGGCCCGACGCTCTCCTTCAGGGGCCTGGACAACACCTCGTACTACCGCCTCTCGGACGACCAGCGCTACTACACGGACACCACGGGGACGGGCAATTCGCTCCTGATGCGCTCCCCGCACGTGCTTCAGCTGATCATGGATTCGCTGCGGTACTGGGTCACGGAGATGCACGTGGACGGCTTCCGCTTCGATCTCGCGGCGACGCTCGCGCGGCAGTTCCACGAGGTGGACCGTCTTTCGTCGTTCTTCGATCTGGTGCAGCAGGACCCGGTGGTGAGCCAGGTGAAGCTGATCGCCGAGCCGTGGGACGTCGGCGAGGGCGGCTATCAGGTGGGCAACTTCCCGCCGATGTGGACGGAGTGGAACGGCAAGTACCGCGACACGGTGCGGGACATGTGGCGCGGCGAACCGCGCACGCTCGCGGAGTTCGCGTCGCGCCTCACGGGGTCTTCGGACCTCTACCAGGACGACGGGCGGCGCCCGTTGGCCTCGATCAACTTCGCCACCTGCCACGACGGCTTCACGCTGCACGACCTGGTCGCGTACAACGACAAGCACAACGACGCCAACGGGGAGGGCAATCGGGACGGCGAGAGCCACAACCGCTCCTGGAACTGCGGCACCGAGGGCGAGAGCGACGACCCGGCCGTCCTGGAGCTGCGCGAGCGGCAGATGCGCAACTTCATCGCGACGCTGATGCTCTCCCAGGGCGTGCCGATGCTCAGCCACGGCGACGAGTTCGCACGCACCCAGGGCGGCAACAACAACGCGTACTGCCAGGACAACGAAGTCGCCTGGGTGCGCTGGCCGCAGGACGGCTGCACGCAGCTGGCGTTCACGCGCGCGATGGCGTGGCTGCGCCGCGATCACCCCGTCTTCCGGCGCAGGCGGTTCTTCCACGGCCGTCCGGTCGAGGGCACGCACGACGAGCTCTCCGACATCGCCTGGTTCACCCCGGAGGGCGAGGAGATGACACAGCGGGACTGGGACGCGTCGCAGGCGCGGGCGCTGACGGTGTTCCTGAACGGCAACGCGATCTCGGAGCCCGGCACGCGCGGTGAGCGGATCGCCGACGACTCGTTCCTGCTGATGTTCAACGCGTCCGATCAGCCCCTGGAGTTCGTGGTGCCGGTCAATCACGGCCGCCAGTGGCAGGTCGTGGTCGACACGGCGCGCTCGGACGGCGTGCCTCCTGACACCGGGCCGAAGGCCGGGGCCGGCGAGCGTCTCACCCTCGCCGACCGCAGCCTCACGGTCCTGCGGCGCCCGGCGTGACCGCGGCGGTGTCGCTGTCGTAGTCGCTGTCGTGCGTCCCCGGGCGGGCGATCAGCGCGACGAGGAACGCGACGGCGGCGGCCGCGCTGCCGAGGGCGAACGCCGCGCCGGGGCCGTGGGACTCGGCCAGGCGTCCCGCCACGGCGAGCGTGACGGCCTGGCCGCCGACGAAGGCGCTCGCGGCGAACGTCATCCCCTCGGCGAGCCGCTCCGGCGGGCAGGCGCGCTCGGTCAGGCCGAAGCCGGTGATGAGGTTCGGGGCGTAGACGGCGCCGAACACGGTCACCACGAGGTACAGGCCCGTCATGCTGTCCGTCCACACCAGCGGCAGCGACAGGAGCGCCGCGGCGGCCGTGGCCAGGCGCCAGCGCGCGTACAGGCCGAACCGCTCGGGCAGCGCGGCCATGGAGAGCCCCACGACGGCGCTCATGACGCCCATGGCGGCGTAGACGAGCCCCGCCTGGCCCGGCTGCCCCAACTCCTCGGTGAGGGCGGTGATGCCCGCTCCACAGGCGCCGAGCAGGACGCCGACGAAGACGAGGCCGACGCGTACGACGTAGACCTCGCGCGGCAGGCGTTCCCGCTCCCCACGCGCGCGTGCCGTCGTCCGCTCGGCGGCCCGCACCGTCCGGCCCGTGGGGTGCAGCGCGAAGCCCGTGCCGCAGACGGCGACCAGGAGCGCGGCCGCCGCGAAGGCGTACGCCGGGTGGGCGGCGACGGCCGCGAGGCCCACCAGGGCGGGGCCGAGCACGAACGACAGCTCGTCCATGGTGCTCTCCAGGGACAGCACGGTGTTGACCAGACGGTCGTCACCGCCCGCGCGGCGGACCAGCGGAACGGCGCGGGCGCGGGCCAGCGGCCCGATCCCGGGGATGCTCGCACCGGCGAGGACGGCCAGGACGACGAGCGCGGGCGTGGGCAGCTCCAGGAGGGCGCCCAGCGTGTACGCGGCGATGGCCACGGCGTTGAGCAGCGAGAAGGCGAGCACGACGGCTCGCTGGCCGCGCCGGTCCGCGAGGCGGCCGACGAAGGGGCCCATGGTCACCTGGCCGAGGGCGAGCGCGCACGCCACGATCCCTCCGGTGGCGAGCGATCCGCTGGTCTCCGTCACCAGGAGGACGCTGCCGAACTGGATCATGGCCACGGGGAGCCTGCCGAGGAACGAGATCACCGGAAGGGCCGCTCCGGTGTGCCCGATCACTTCCCGGTAGGTGTCCAGGAGCCCTCGTGCGCCCGGCGTGTCCCGTTCGCTCTGTGTGTCCCGTGCGACCTGTGCCTTCGTAGCCATCGTCCGAAACTAGCGATGACCTGGCGGCCGAACGCATGAGTCGATGGCACGAAAGCCCGCCAGGCGGGTACGTACGTTCGCATGACGCCAGAGCGCTCAGTGCCATTGGTCCCGCCGCCCCCGACCGCCACCTATCGGCTGCAGCTCCAGCCGGATTTCCCGTTCGCGGACGCCGAGGCGGCCGTGCCGTATCTGGCGTCGCTCGGTGTCTCGCATCTGCATCTGTCGCCGGTGCTCGAGGCCGTACCGGGGTCCACGCACGGATACGACGTCGTGGACCACGCGCGCGTGCGCGACGAGCTGGGCGGCGAGGTTGGGCTGCGGGCGCTCTCGCGCACCGCGCGGGCGCACGGCATCGGCCTGGTCGTGGACATCGTGCCGAACCACATGGCGGCCGTCCCTCGCCACAACCACGCCCTCTGGGAGACCCTCCGGGAAGGCCCTTCGTCGCCCTGCGCGCGGTGGTTCGACATCGACTGGGATGCGGGCGACGGCCGGGTGCTCCTGCCCGTCCTCGCGCGGGGCATCGGGGACGAGCTGGAGCGGCTGCGGGTCGACGGGGACGTCCTGCGCTACCAGGAGCACGCGTTTCCGCTCCGGGAAGGCACCGAGGAGCTGCCGTTGCCGAAGCTGCTGGACGCGCAGTGGTACCGGCTCGGGTGGTGGCGCCTTGCCCGCACGGAGCTCAACTACCGGCGCTTCTTCACCATTTCGGACCTCATCGGGGTGCGGGTCGAGGACCCGGAGGTGTTCGACGCGACGCACGGGAAGGTGCTCGGACTGCTGCGGGAGGGTGTCGTGGAGGGGCTGCGGGTCGACCACCCCGACGGCCTCGCGGACCCGGGGGCGTACCTCCAGAGGCTGCACGAGGCCACCGGCGGTCGCTGGACGGTCGTCGAGAAGATCCTCGCCGACGGGGAGCGGCTGCCCGCCGCGTGGCCCGTCGCGGGCACCACCGGGTACGACGCGCTGCGCCACCTGGACGGCCTGTTCACGGACCCCGCCGGCGCCGGTGAACTCCTCGGCCAGTACCGGCGGTTCACGGCGCCGCCGGCCGACCGGGGCGGCGACTGGGGGGCCACGGTGCGGCGGGCCGCGTACAAGGTCATCACCCATGAGCTGGCCGCCGAGACCGACCGGCTCACCCGCGAGGCGGCCGCGCTGTGCGCCCCGCACCCCGCGCTGCGCGACCACGCGCCGTGGGCGCTGCGCACCGCGCTCCAGGAGCTGCTCGTGCGGCTTCCGGTCTACCGGCCGTACGTCTCCGGAGGCGCCGAACCGGCTTCGGTCCTGACGGTGGCGGCCGCCGACGACGCCAAGGCCGCGTTCACCGTCCGCGAGGAGGCCGAAGCGGTCGATGTCGTACGGGACTTGGCCCTCGGCAGGATCGGGTCCGGTCCCGGGGTCGACGCCTTCCGGGCGCGGTTCGCGCAGACGGCGTCGGCGCTGCGGGCCAAGGCGGTCGAGGACACCGCGTTCTACCGGCACGCGCCGCTCCTGTCGTCCGCGGAGGTGGGCGGCTCCCCCGAGCGTCCCGCGGTGGCCCCGGAGGCCTTTCACGCGTACTGCGCGCGCGTGCAGCGCGACTGGCCGTACACGGGGACGGCGCTCAGCACGCACGACACCAAGCGCAGCGCCGACGTGCGGGCGGGGATCGCCGTCCTCACGCAGTGCCCGCAGCGGTGGGCCGACCTCCTGGTCGAGGTCACCGAGCAGACCGCGCGGATGGGCGGCACCTGCGCGCCCGATCCCCAACTGGCGTGGGCCGCCTGGCAGACGGCCGTCGGGTTCGGCTTCCCCTACGACGAGCGGTTGCAGCAGGCACTGCTCAAGCATGTGCGCGAGGCGGGCCTGCACACGAGCTGGACCGAGCCGAACGAGGCGTACGAGAAGGCCGTGACCGCGTTCGCGGAGGCGGGGCCGTGCGGGCCGCCGCTCTACACGGTGGCGGAGTTCGCGGCCGGGCTGCGGCCGCATGTGCGGGCGAACGTCCTCGGGGCGACGCTGCTCCAGCTGACGATGCCGGGGGTGCCCGACCTCTACCAGGGCACTGAGGGCGAGTACCGCACCCTGGTGGACCCGGACAACCGGCGGCCCGTGCGGTTCCAGGCGCACGTCCTGGAGCACCTGGAGGAGCACCGTGACCGCTGGGACCTCTCGGAGGAGAAGCTGGCCCTGACGGCGGCCGCGCTGCGGCTGCGCAGGCGGCGCCCGGAGCTGTTCGGCGGCGCGGCGACGTACGAGCCGCTTTCGGTGCGGGGACCCGGTGCGACGCACTGTGTCGCCTTCGCCCGCTCCGGAGAGCTGGTGACGGCGGTGACACGCCTCTCCCTGCGGCTCACGGACGCGGGCGGCTGGCGCACGACGGAACTGGTGCTTCCGGAGGGGCGGTGGACGGATCTGCTCACTCCGGGGCGGGAGTTCACCGGGCACGCGCGCGTGGCGGACCTTTTCGGCGAGCTGCCGGTGGTGCTCCTGGAACGGGTCAACCGGGTCAGTCCCGACGCACGAGAAGCATCCGGGGAGCCCGAGTCGTCAGCCCCTGGGGAACCGGCCTGAAGCCCGGCGCCCAGCGCAGGCCCGGCATGACGTCGAGGAGGGCCCGCAGGCCCCGTCGGGCGGTGAGGGCGGCCAGGGTGGTGCCGAGGCAGGGGCGCGGGACCCCGCCGAGCGCGAGGCTCTCCGGGTCCGCGCGGAAGATGTCGTAGCGGTCGGGATCGGCGAAGCGGTACGGGTCGCGGCCCGCGGCGCCGACGAGGCAGGCCACGACGGCGCCTTCGGGGAGCGTGGTGCCGCCCACGTCGATCGGCGCGGTCGCCCGCCGCAGCACCACGGGCGTGGGCGGATCGCGGCGCAGGGACTCCGTCCAGGCGCCCGGTATCAGCTCGGTCCTTGCGCGTACGAGCGCGAACTGCGCGGGGTGGTCGAGGAGGTTGGCGAGGAACGAGGCGAGCGCGAGGGCGGTGGCCTCGCCGCCGCCACCGAGGAGGTTTCCGGCGAGGCGGGTCACGGCCTCGTCGGAGAGCGGCCGCCCGTCCACCCGGGCGCCGCACAGCACGGACAGCAGGTCCGCCCCGGGGTGCGCGCGACGCCGCGCGATGAGCGGCCGCAGCAGGCCCGCGAGCTCCGGGTGCCCCTCGGCTTCGCCGACGCGGGTGAGGCCCGTACGGCACCACTCCTGGACGCGCGCGGCGTCTCCGTAGGGCAGCCCGAGCGCGGCGACGGCGGCCGCGGCGGGCAGCCACCCGCAGAACTCGGCGACGAGATCGACCTCGCGGCGCCCCGCGATGCGCCGCGCCAGGACGTAGGCGGTGCGCTCGACGGCGGCGTCGACCACCGCGACGGCCCGCCGGCTCACGCCGGGCCCGAGGCTTCCCTCCGGGCCCGGCGCACCGAACCGCACCTCCCCGAGCACGGCCCGCACATCCACGTACCGACTGACGAGCCAGGCCCCGAAAAGCTCGTCCCGAACGAGCGGGAAGTCCTCACGGAGGACGCGATAGAGCGGATACGGATCAAGCTCGACACCGGGGGACAGCAGACTGGGCAGGTCGATCGACGGGGCAAATCCAGCCCGTCCGGCGTCCGCCGACGAACCCGGCGGAGACAATCCAGCCCGTCCGGCATCCGCCGACGAACCCGGCGGAGACAATCCAGCCCGTCCGGCATCCGCCGACGAACCCGGCGGAGACAATCCAGCCCGTCCGGCATCCGCCGACGAACCCGGCGGAGGCATTCCAGCCCGTCCGGCGTTTGAGGACGAACCCGGCGGAGGCATTCCAGCCCGTCCGGCGTTTGAGGACGAACTCGGCGAAGCCGGTGACAGACGGCGCCCACGAGGGGCCGAGCTGCAAGAGCCGGGCAGGGACTGCAGCGCCGGGGGCATCCCGCTCACGCCTGGAAGGCTACGCACCGCCGGCTACCGCCTCTGGGTCAGCGCGGCGGGTGGGCCGTGCGGGTGGGGTTTCAGGGGGCTTCCTGGGGTATCAGGGGACCACCACGGGCCACCGCACGCAGTTCCCGTACGCCCGTTCGGGTGAGGCGAGCACGCGGGCCAGGCGTGGTGCGGTGACACCGCTGCGCAGCACGCTTGACACCCGCCCGACCGCGTGGCGTACTGCCCAATGCGTCAGCGGACAAGACGGGGGTGAGTCAACTGGCGGAGCAGCGCTATCCCAATGTGGCCGAACTAGTGCTGTCCGCAAGGGAGTTGGCGGCACATCGCCCCGAGTTGAGCACACTGCGCCAGGTGGGCGCCTCGCGTGCGGGACGGCCGCTGCACCTGCTGTCCGTCGGACGCTCCCCGCACGCCGTCCTGGTCGTCGCGGGCGCGCACTCCAACGAACCGGCCGGCGGTTCGACGCTGCTGCACCTCGCGGAGTGGACGCTGCGGGACGAGGACCTGCGCGCCGACACCTCCTGGCACTTCCTCCTGTGCGCCGATCCGGACGGCGCGGCCCTGCACCGCACGCCCGCCCCGCGTACCCTCCTCGACTACCACCGGCACTTCTTCCGTCCCGCGGGCCCGGAACAGCCGGAGTGGTCGCCCTCCGTCCTGCCGCCCGACCGGCTGCCGCCCGAGACCCGCGCCCTGACCGGTGTCATCGACGAACTGCGGCCCTACTTGCAGGTGTCCCTGCACGGCACCGACCTGGGCGGCAGCTGGGTGCAGCTGACCAGGGACATACCGGGGCTCGCCGAGCCCTTCGCCAAGTCCGCGGCCGAGCTGCACATCCCGGTGGAGACCGGAGCGTCGGACGCCGCGGGCTGGCCGGTGTCGGGACCGGGGGTCCACGTGCTGCCCGGCCCCGGCTCGGCGGCCGCCTATCCGAGCCTCCCCGAGGACGCCCGGCACACCACGTGGCATCACGCGCACCGCTACGGCGGCCTGACGGCGATCGTCGAGGTCCCGATGTGGGCGAGCGACCTGGTGGACGACCCCGCTGTCCATCCGGCCCCCGTCCTCGCGCTGCGCGGCGTGGCACAGCGGCTGCGCCAAGACGCCCGGCTCGTCGAGGAGATTCTCGGGGACGCGCTGCCGCGGCTGCCCCAGGCGCACGGTCCGCTGATGCGCGCGGCGCGCTGGGCGCTCGATCTGGTGCCCGGCCTCGCCGACGACTGGGACACGCTGCCGCCCGCGGGGAACTCCATGGCGTACGTCGGCAGCGTCGACGCCTTCGGGCGGCGGCTGCCGCTGCGGGCGGCCGCGATGGCGCTGCGGGTCCTGGACGCGGCGGGCGACCGGGCCGCTCCCCGGCTCGAACGGCTCGTCGTGCACTGGAGCGACGCGTTCGCCGAGCGGTTCAAGGCCCGTTGGGTGCCGGTCGAGCACCAGGCCGAGCACCAGTCACGGACGGCGGTCGCGGCCGCGCGGCACGCGCGCGTGCGGGGCGACTGACCCGATCGGCCCCCTGCTTCAGGAAACAGCCGGCGCCTCAGGAACAGCCAGCGCCTCAGGAACAGCTGGCGCTTTCAGGAAACAGCCAGCCGGAACGACATCGTCCCGAAGCTCACCTGATCGCCGTCCTGCACCACCGCGGCGCCGATCACCCTCCGGCCGTTCACGGACGTGCCGTTGGTCGAGCCGAGGTCGCGCAGCACCCACATGCCGCCCTGCCGGCTCAGCTCGGCGTGCACACGCGAGACCGTCTCGTGGCTCAGCCGCAGGCCGTTCGCCGGGTCACGGCCGATCCGCAGCGGACGCGGATTCCCCGGCACCGGAAGCAGCAGCTTCGGCAGCCGCTCGGCCTGCCAGGCCCTGCGCAGCCGGACGGTGAACCCGGAGACGGCGCCGACGGTGCCGAACACCATGCGCGAGAAGCGGCCCTCGGTGCGCAGATCGGCGGTGAGCGCCGCGAGTTCGTCGGGCTGCCGAGCGGCCAGCGCGAGCTCCATGCGCCGCACGAACGTCTCGTGCGACAGCTTGCCGAGGGCAGCGCCTTCTCTGAGCACCTCAAGCGCCCTGTCGCGCTCGGCGTCGGTCAGCCGCGCGGGGTACGTGTGGATCTCAAAGGACGACGTCACCCTGGTGATTGTCGGGCAGGTCGGCCGGGGTGTCCAGAAAACGCGGAACGACCGCGGGCAGATCACTTCTGCAGCACGATGGTCGGGCGTACCGACGGACTGGACAGCACGATGGGCAGGACGGACGAGCAGGACGGACGAGCAGGACGGACGAGCAGGACGGACGAGAGGGAACTGTCAGTGGAGTTCGAGGTGTGGGCACCGGAGGCCGAGCGGGTCACGCTGCAGTGCGACGACGCCACGCACGCGCTGGAGCGCGCCGACGGCCGGGCCGGGTGGTGGACGGCGGAGGTCGCGGTGCGGGACGGGGCGCGGTACGGCTTCTCGCTCGACGGGGGTCCCGTCCTGCCCGATCCCCGCTCACGCCGCCAGCCGGACGGCCCCGATGGGCTCAGCGCGGTCGTCGACCACGAGCGGTACGCGTGGCGCGCGCCGTGGGCGGGGCGCGGGGTGCGGGACGCCGTCCTGTACGAGCTGCACGTGGGGACGTACACACCGGACGGCACGCTCGACTCGGCCGCGGGGCGGCTCGGCCATCTCGCGGAACTGGGCGTCACCCATGTGGAGTTGATGCCGCTCTGCCCGTTCCCGGGGCGGCACGGCTGGGGATACGAGGGCGTGTCGCCGTGGGCCGTGCACGAGCCGTACGGCGGACCCGGGGCGCTGAAACGCTTTGTCGACGCGGCGCACGCGCACGGCATCGGCGTCGTGCTCGACGTGGTGCACAACCACCTCGGCCCGTCGGGCAACCATCTGCCCGCGTTCGGGCCGTACTTCACCGACACCCACCACACTCCGTGGGGCGCCGCCGTCAACCTCGACGCCCCTGGCTCCGACGAGGTCCGCGCGTATCTGATCGGCAGCGCGCTCGCCTGGCTGCGCGACTACCGTCTGGACGGTCTGCGCCTGGACGCGGTGCACGCGCTGCGGGACACGCGCGCGTGCCACTTCCTGGAGGAACTGTCCACGGCCGTGGACGAACTCTCCGACGAGCTCGGCAGACCGCTCGCGCTGATCGCCGAGTCGGACCAGGGCGACCCGCGGACCGTCGCCCCGCGCGCGGAGGGCGGCCTCGGCCTGCACGCGCAGTGGAACGACGACTTCCACCACGCGCTGCACGCGGCGCTCACCGGTGAATCGCACGGCTACTACGCGGACTTCGCCGAGGCGCCCTTCGCCGCGCTCGCCAAGACGCTGACCGGTGGCTTCTTCCACGACGGTACGTACTCGACGTTCCGGGGGCGCCGGCACGGCCGCCCCGTGGACCGCGCCCGGACGCCCGGATTTCGCTTCCTCGGCTATACGCAGACCCACGACCAGGTCGGCAACCGCGCCCAAGGGGACCGCCTCTCCGCGACGCTCTCCCCCGGTCTTCTCGCCTGCGCGGCCGCGCTCACCCTCACCGGGCCGTTCACGCCGATGCTGTTCATGGGCGAGGAGTGGGGCGCGGCGACGCCCTGGCAGTTCTTCACGGACCACACCGATCCCGAACTGGCGGACGCCGTGCGCCGAGGCAGACGCCGGGAGTTCACGGCGCACGGCTGGGCCGAGACGGAGATCCCCGACCCTCAGGACCCGGCCACCCGGAACCGCTCCTGTCTCGACTGGGCGGAGCCCCTGACCGACCCCCACGCGCGCGTGCTCGCCTGGTACCGCGAGCTGATCGCCCTGCGCCGCTCCCGCGTCGACCTCCTGGACCCCGATCTGGCGGCGGTACGGGTCGCGTACGACGAGCGGGAGCGCTGGTTCGCGGTCCGGCGCGGTGATCTGCGGATCGCCGTGAACGTCGGCAAGGAGGCGGCCGTCGTCCCCGTGGGCGGCCGGGGCGCGCGGGTGCTCGCCGCGTGGGAGCCGGTCGTGGCGCCGGGCGCGGACGGGCTGTTGCGGCTGCCCGCCGAGGCGTGCGCGGTCATCGCGACGCCATGACGCTGAAGGCTGGGGTCAGTCGACGATCGCCAGCTCGCGCGCGGTTGCGTTGAGCCGCCTGCCGCCATCCTCGGTGACCGTGACGATGTCCTCGATGCGCACTCCGAAGCGGCCCGGCAGATAGATGCCGGGCTCTACGGAGAAGCACATGCCCGGCACGAGCGGCAGTTCCTCGCCCTCGATCATGTAGGGCGGCTCATGGGTGGTGACGCCGATGCCGTGCCCGGTGCGGTGGATGAACCGCTCGCCGTAGCCGAACTCGGTGATCACCGCGCGGGCCGCCCGGTCGATGTCCTGGCAGGCCGCCCCGGGCCGCACCGCCGCGCAGCCCGCCGCCTGCGCCTCGCGCACCACGTCGTGTACGCGCTGCTCCTCGGCGTCGGGCTCGCCGACGTGCACCGTGCGCGAGGTGTCCGAGCCGTAGCCGTGCATGAGGCCGCCGAAGTCGAGTACGACCATGTCGCCACGCTCGATGACGCGATCGCCCGCTTCGTGGTGCGGTTTGGCGCCGTTGGGTCCCGAGCCGACGACGGTGAAGTCGACTTGGGAGTGCCCGAAGTGCCGCAGCAGATCGGCGAGATCGGCGGCGACGTCGGTCTCCTTGCGGCCCGCGAAGCGCACCTTCTGGATCTCTTCGTACGTCGCGTCGGCGGCGGCACCGGCCGCCGCGAGGCGCTCGAGCTCCGCGGCGTCCTTGACCGCGCGGAGCATGGGCAGGGCTTCGGTGAGGGATACGTAGGAGGTGTCCGGCAGCTCCTGCTGGAAGCCGATGAGGTGCATCGCCCAGGCGTTGTCGCTGATCCCGAAGCGCCCGTCGACGTCGAGGAGCGGCGCGGTCAGGGCGTAAGGATCCTTGCCGTCGGTCCAGTCACGCAGGGAGAGCGCGCTCGCGCCCGCCGCCCGTTCGGCGTCCCCGGCCTCGAGCGTGGGCACCACGAGCACCGGGTCCTGGCCCGCGGCGAGCACGAGGACGGTGAGGCGCTCGGTGGCCGCGGTCGGCTGATAGCCGGTGAGCCAGACGAGATCGGGGCCCGGCGCGACGAGCAGCCCGGCGAGCCCCGCGTCCGCCGCGGAGGCCGCGGCGCGCTCCATGCGGGCCCGGTAGTCGTCGGCGGTGAAGGGCTCGGGAATGCCGGGAATGCCGGTCATGGGACGCCTCCAAGGCGGCTCGCTGCGTGTGCGTACGGCGTGGTCCTGCTGCCGATCCTGCCCGCACCGGTGCGCGTCCGCGAGGCGATTTCCTCCTTCCCCCGCCCGCCGGGGTCACGTCGGCCGGGCTTGCTGCCCAACGGCGAGTAAGGCCGGGGCTCGAGGACGACACAGCGAGCGCGACGGACTCAGCGGCGACCGAAGGCGCGGGGCAAGCGGGCGCACCCTCGGCGCGGACGACGGCCATCACGTCACAAAACCAGGCGTGGCCCAACAGAGACTGCCGGTCGCCGCGCTCGCGGCCGGACTCAGCTGCAACCGACCACGAGCCCAGCGCCAGCCGACGACACCGGCCACCCAAGCCGCGCAGGGCGAGCAAGCGCACCCTCAGCGCGGACGACGGCCATCACGTCACAAAACCAGGCGTGGCCGACAGGAACTGCCGGTCGCCGCGCTCGCGGCCGGACTCAGCTGCAACCGACCACGAGCCCAGCGCCAGCCGACGACACCGGCCGCCCAAGCCGCGCAGGGCGAGCAAGCGCACCCTCGGCACGGACGACGGCCGTCACGTCACAAAACCAGGCGTGGCCGACAGGAACTGCCGGTCGCCGCTCTCGTGGCGGACGGTCAGCGTGACGCTCCTGCCCGGTTCCGCGGCGGCCACGGCGGCCGCGAGGCCCTTCGCCGAGCCGATGCGGGTCTTGCCGAAGGCCAGGAGTACGTCGCCGCGCACCAGCCCTGCGGTGTGGCCGGGCCCCGGGCTGTGCACGCCGACCAGCAGCGCTCCCGGGCCGCCTGGCGCGTCCACGGCCTCCACGCCGAGGGCGGGCCGCGCCATGGCCTGCCCCGGCGCCTCGCCCTTGCCCGACTCCTTGCCCGACTCCTTGCCCGTCCCGTTGCCCGTCTCCCCGCCCGACTCCTTGCCCGACTCCTTGCCCGTCCCGTTGCCCGTCTCCCCGCTCGAGCCCTTGCCCGAGTCCTTTCCCGACCCGCTGCCCGTCTCCTGGCTCGAGTCCTTTCCCGACCCGCTGCCCGTCTCCCCGCTCGAGCCCTTGCCCGAGTCCTTTCCCGACCCGCTGCCCGTCTCCTGGCT
>NZ_SRIC01000093.1 GCF_004684775.1 Streptomyces sp. MZ04 | reverse complement strand
GGTTCGACGTGGGGGATGTCGTCGTCCTCCGGTGACAGGGGATGTCGTCGTCCTCCGGTGACAGGGGATGTCGTCGTCCTCCGGTGACAGGGGATGTCGTCGTCCTCCGGTGACAGGGGATGTCGTCGTCCTCCGGTGACAGGGGATGTCGTGGTCCTCGGGTGACACGGGCAGGGCGAAATCGAGGTGTGCTCGCCCTGGCCCCCTGCCTAGGGTGCGGCCCATGACGACAATGGATTACGACCGTCACTGTGCCGAAGTCGCCGATCAGCTGGGCCTGTTGAGGGCGACCCTGGCCGGGGCGGATCTTTCGGCCACCGTGCCGACGTGCCCGGACTGGACGCTGGGGGAACTCGCCCGCCATACCGGCGGTGCGGTGCGGTGGGCCGAGCGGCTGGTCGGCACGCGGGCCACGGGGGTCGTCGCGGAGGACGAGGTCCCGGACATCCGCGGCCCTGAAGGGGACGACCCCGCCGCTCTCGACGCCTGGCTTGCCGAGACCGCCGAGCTGGCCATGAAGACGCTGCCTGGTGCGCGTGCCGATACCGCGGTGTGGAGCTGGGCCGAGCCGCAGAACGCCGGGTTCTGGGCGCGGCGTATGACGCATGAGGTGGCCATTCACCGGGCGGACGCGGCGATCGCGGCGGGTGTCCCGTATGAGGTCGCGGCTGATGTCGCTGCCGATGCGATCGATGAGTGGCTGGACATTGTGCGGTATGTGCAGCGGGCCGACCCGGAGGACAGTGCCGCGGAGTTGCGTGGTGCGGGGCGCAGTATTCATCTGCATGCCACCGATGCGCCGGCGGGACTGAATGCCGAGTGGGTCATCGAGTTCGGTGAGGACGGGTTCAGCTGGCGGCGGGGGCATGAGAAGGCGACGGTTGCTTTGCGGGGGCCGCTTACCGAGGTTTTGCTGGCGTTCTATCGGCGGCGGTCGCTGGATGGCGGTGCTGTGGAGGTGTTGGGGGAGCGGGGGTTGCTGGAGTTCTGGTTGGAGCGGGCTTCGTTCGGGTGATCACCGGCTTCGCCGAGTTCGTCCTCAAACGCCGGACGGGCTGAAAGCCCTCAGCACGCCCGGCACTTCATCCGCCGACTCCACCAGCGCGATCGCCGGCTCCATCGAGCGGCCCCGCGCCAGCGCCTGCAGCAGGGGCCACGCCGGGAGCGTCCGTGTCCAGTGCGTGCGGTCTACCAGGATCATCGGCGCGGGCTCGCCCCTCGACTCGTAGTAGTTGGGGGTCGCCGCGTCGAAGACCTCCTGGACCGTGCCCGCCGCGCCGGGCAGGAAGACTACGCCCGCGTTCGAGCGGGCCAGCAGGCCGTCCTCCCGGGTCGCGTTGGCGAAGTACTTGGCCAGGTGGGAGGCGAAGGCGTTCGGCGGCTCGTGGCCGTAGAACCAGGTGGGGATGCCCACCGACGCACCGCCGTCCGGCCAGCGCTCGCGGACGTCGAAGGCCGCCCGCGCCCACTCGGTGATCGACGGCGTGAACGACGGCGCCTTGGAGAGGAGTTCGAGCGCCTCGTCCAGCATCTCGTCGCGGAAGACCGACGCGTACGCGCCCAGGTTCGCCGCCTCCATGGCACCGGGACCGCCGCCCGTCGCGACCACGAAACCGGCGCGGGCCAGCGAGCGGCCGAGCCGCGCCGCACCCTCGTACGCGCCCGTGCCACGGGCCATCGCATGGCCGCCCATGACGCCCACCACCCGTGCGCCGACGAGCAGTTCGTCGAGGGCGTCGGAGATCGAGTCGTCGTGGATCGCGCGGAGCATCGAGGAGAAGATGTCGCCGTCCGCCTTGGTCTCCTGGAACCAGGCGTACGCGCGGGCGTCGGGCGTCGCGTCGTACCCGCCGTCGGCGAGGTCCGCGAACAACTCGTCGGGCGTGTAGAGAAGGCCTCGGTACGGGTCGAACGGCAGACCGGGCACCGGCGGGAACACCAACGCCCCCGCGGAGCGCACCGCGTCGGCCGCGCCCTCCTCCATCGGGCAGCCGAGGAAGACCGCGCCCTTGGCGTCGCAGGCCCGCAGCACCTGCGTACGTTCCGTCAGATCTATGGCCTGGACGCGGATTCCGGCAAGCGAGCCCCGCGCGGCGACCTCGTCGAACTCGGCGAGGGTCTCGATCTCGCGGTCGCCGCCCGGGAGTTGGGGGGACGATGACGCGTGGGCGGATGCGGGTTCGGGAGTCGGCTGCATCCGCCCATGCTAAGCAGGCCGCGCCGGGCGGCGGGGCTCAGCCCTGGACCTCGGACGGGTCCATCCACATGATTTCCCAGGTGTGGCCGTCCAGGTCCTCGAAGGCCCTGCCGTACATGGTGCCGTAGTCCTGGACCTTGCCCGCCGTGCCGCCCGCCGCCAGGGCCTTGTCGACCAGCTCGTCGACCTTCTCGCGGCTCTCGGCGCTCAGACAGAGCAGCGTCTCGCTGGTCGTGGTCGAGTCCGCGATCTGCTTCGTCGTGAAGTTCTGGTAGTGCGTCTTGCTCAGCATCATCGCGATGATGGTGTCGCTGATCACGACGCAGGCGCAGTCGTCCGTGGTGAACTGCGGGTTGATCGTGTAGCCGAGCTCCGTGAAGAACTTCTTCGTGCTGTCGACGTCGTTCACGGCGAGGTTGACGAAGATCATCTGCTGGTACATGTGTGTCTCTCCCGTTGAGCTCTGTGTGGTCGGTGCGTCGTGCGCTGTGCGCTGTGCGCTGTGCTGTACGGAGGGGTAGACGTCCGTTCGACGCGGAACTCATCGGAGGGTGTGAACTTTTTTCTCCGGCTCAGATGAGAGGCAGCGCCGCCAGCTCCGCGACCATCCATGTCAGCGGACCGAACACGGCCGCGAGGGCGCCCGCACGCAGCGCCGCGGATCCGCGCAGCATCGCCACCGGCGCCCCCAGCTGCAGCAGCGCGGCCGTCGTGTCCGAGCGCGCGTTCTTCGCCTCGATCGCGGCCGTGGCCAGGGTGAGGACCGCGCAGCCCACGACGAGCAGCGAGCCGAGTGTGGTCAGCGGGCCGATGTCGGGGCGGTCGCCGGAGTACAGCGTGAGTGCCGCGTACCCGCCCGAGGCCACCGCGCACAGCACCCCGAGCGGCCGGCCGATCCGCCGGGCCTCCTCCTGGAGCGTGCGCCCCGCGAGCAGCCGCATCGCGCCGGGCCGTACCGCCTGCAGGATCCGTCCGCACAGATGGGTGAGGCCGGGCCCCGCCACCGCGAGACCGAGCGCGGTGAGCCCCCATCCGGCGAGCACACCTTCGGGGCTGCCGGTGAGGCCGCCCGGCATGGCGAGGCCGGAGTCCCCGCCGGCCCGGCTCGCGTACATCTCGACGGCGAGCCCCGCGGCGAGCAGCGCGACACCCCAGGGCAGCCCGCTCGGCGCGGTAGCGGGGGCGTCCGGCCGTTCCGGGGCGTCCTGCTCCCGCTCGGCGGCGGGCTTCGCGGGGCGCGGCCGGAGAACGAGGGCACTGGCCACGGATGCGGTCAGCGGCACCAGGGTGAGCAGGGTCAGCGCGGCGGCGAGCGGCAGCGGCGTGCCGGCGGCGAGCAGCTCGGCCGCCGCGCCGTCGAACGGGAGCCCCGTCAGATCCCCGCGCAGATGCAGGAAGAACAGCAGCGCCACCATCGAGCCGAGCGAGCAGGCCACGGCCGTCGAGATCGCGGCGAGCACCGTGAGCTTGGCCGGGCCGAGGCCCACGGCGGAGAGTCCGGAGCGCGGCCGCGTCGCCGGATCGGTACGGGCGACGGCGACGGCGAAGTACACGGTGGCGGCGATCGGCGCCACGCACCAGGCGAGCCGCAGCGCGGCACCGCCGGACGCTTCCGGGTGGCCCATCGCGTACCCCAGCGTGCACAGCAGCAGGAAGCCGGTACCCGCCGAAGCGGCGGCGACGAGCAGCCGGCGCAGCTGGACCAGGGGATGGGCGCCGCGGGCTAGACGGAGAGCGAGCACGCGGCCCGGCCTTCCGCGTCGGCGTCGCCCGCACCTGCCGTCGTGGCGTCGGCGGCCGGGGTGGGATCGCCCGCGGCGCCCGGCAGATGCACCGTATTCACGCGTCGCCCGTCGAGCAGTGCGACCGTTCTGTCGGCGAGTGCTGCGATCTCCGCGTCGTGTGTGGCCAGGACCACCGTGATGGCGTGGGAGCGGGCCGCGGTTGTCAGGGTGCGGAGGACGTGGGCGCGGTCGGCGCGGTGCAGGGGGGCCGTGGGCTCGTCGGCGAAGATCACCGAGGGCATCGTGACCAGGGCGCGGGCGATGACGACGCGCTGGCGTTGGGCCTGGAGCAGGGCGTGTGGCCGCTTGCGGGCGCAGTCGCCGATGTCGAGGCGTTCCATCCACTCCTGGGCGGTGGCCCTGGAACCGCGGTTCGATGTGCCGCGCAGCATCAGCGGCAGTGCGACGTTTTCCCAGGCGGTGAGCTCGGGCACCAGATGCGGCTCCGGGTCGATCCAGCCGAAGCGGTCACGGCGCAGGCGCTCGCGGACCACGGGGCCCATCGTGTGCACCGGAGTGCTGTTGAACCAGACCTCGCCCCGCTCGGGCAGGAGCTGGCCGGAGAGGCAGCGCAGGAGAGTCGTTTTGCCGCTGCCGCGCGGGCCGGTGACCGCGAGGATCTCGCCCTCGCGCACACCCAGCGACACGCCGGTGAGCGCGGGCGAGCCGTTGTGTGTGACGTGCAGGGAGCGTGCCCACAGCACGTCGTTGTCCGGCGGGGCCACCATCACGTACACCTCGGTTCAGATCAGTTTGCCTCCCCCGTACGGGGGAACGAAGGCGGGGCCGATCGGTCACTGGGCACGCTAGGGATCCAGGCCGCGCTGCCTGGAAACGACGCGGCCCGGGGGCGCCCGTTCTCACTCGAACGGGCGCCCCCGGGGCCGGTGTTGATCCGTCTATACGGACTACAGCTTCGTCCTGTACGGACTACAGCTTCGTCCAGGCCTCCGTGAGGACCTGCCGCAGGATGCCCTCGATCTCGTCGAAGGTGTCCTGGTTGGAGATCAGCGGCGGGGCCAGCTGGACGACCGGGTCGCCACGGTCGTCGGCGCGGCAGTACAGGCCGTTGTCGTAGAGCGCCTTGGAGAGGAAGCCGTAGAGCACGCGCTCCGTCTCCTCGTCGTTGAACGACTCCTTGGTGGCCTTGTCCTTCACCAGCTCGATGCCGTAGAAGAAGCCGTTGCCGCGGACGTCGCCGACGATCGGCAGGTCGTGCAGCTTGCGGAGGGTCTGGTAGAACGCGTCCTCGTTGTCGAGGACGTGCTGGTTGAGACCCTCCTTCTCGAAGATGTCGAGGTTGGCGAGGCCGACCGCGGCCGAGACCGGGTGGCCGCCGAAGGTGTAGCCGTGCAGGAAGGTGTTGTCACCCTTGTAGAACGGCTCGGCGATCTTGTCCGAGATGATGCAGGCACCGATCGGGGAGTAGCCCGAGGTCATGCCCTTGGCGCAGGTGATCATGTCCGGGACGTAGCCGAACTTGTCACAGGCGAACATCGTGCCGAGACGGCCGAAGGCGCAGATGACCTCGTCCGACACCAGCAGCACGTCGTACTTGTCGCAGATCTCGCGGACCCGCTGGAAGTAGCCGGGCGGCGGCGGGAAGCAGCCACCGGCGTTCTGCACGGGCTCGAGGAACACGGCCGCGACCGTCTCGGGACCCTCGAAGAGGATCTCCTGCTCGATCTGGTCGGCGGCCCAGCGGCCGAAGGCCTCGGGGTCGTCGCCGTGGATCGGGGCGCGGTAGATGTTCGTGTTCGGCACCTTGTGCGCGCCCGGGACGAGCGGCTCGAAGGGGGCCTTCAGGGCGGGCAGACCGGTGATGGACAGGGCGCCCTGCGGGGTGCCGTGGTAGGCGACCGCGCGGGAGATGACCTTGTACTTCGTGTGGTTGCCGGTGAGCTTGTGGTACTGCTTCGCCAGCTTCCACGCGGTCTCGACGGCCTCGCCGCCACCGGTGGTGAAGAAGACCTTGTTCAGGTCGCCCGGAGCGTAGTCCGCGAGGCGCTCGGCGAGCTCGACGGCCTTGGGGTGGGCGTAGCTCCACACCGGGAAGAAGGCCAGCTCCTGAGCCTGCTTGTAGGCAGTCTCGGCGAGCTCGTGACGACCGTGGCCGGCGTTGACCACGAACAGGCCGGAGAGGCCGTCGAGGTACTTCTTGCCCTTGTCGTCGAAGATGTAGGTGCCCTCGCCACGCACGATGGTGGGAACGGGCGCGTTCTCGTACGACGACATGCGGGTGAAGTGCATCCACAGGTGGTCGTACGCGGTCTGGCTGAGGTCCTTGCTCACGGCTATCGGGTTCCCCACATATAGGTCTGCTTCTTGAGCTTCAGGTAGACGAAGCTCTCGGTGGAGCGCACGCCGGGGAGGGCGCGGATGCGCTTGTTGATCACTTCGAGAAGGTGGTCGTCGTCCTCGCAGACGACCTCCACCATCAGGTCGAAGGAGCCCGCGGTCATCACCACGTACTCACACTCGGCCATGGCTGTCAGTGCCTCAGCGACAGGATCCAGATCGCCCTCGACGTTGATGCCGACCATCGCCTGCCGTCGGAATCCCACGGTGAGCGGGTCCGTGACGGCGACGATCTGCATGACGCCCTGGTCGAGCAGCTTCTGGACGCGTTGCCGCACGGCCGCTTCGGAAAGGCCCACGGCCTTGCCGATGGCGGCGTACGGACGGCGTCCGTCCTCCTGAAGCTGTTCGATGATCGCCAGGGAGACGGCGTCGATGGACGAAGAACCGTTCCCGTGTCGGGAACCACTGGAATCTGCGCTGCGACTGGCCACGACCCCACTGTGCACGAGGACTCGACAGTTCCGCAACCCCAGATCGATGAAATTCGTTGTTTGGAGCTTCATTACTCACGGATTTCGCAGTTCTGGGGCGCCGGGTATGTTGAAAACGTCGCTGGAGCGGCTAGGGTGGGAGTCTCATCCAATGGACATCTGACTGGAGGGCCGGAAGTGACCACCGAGCTGCGCCGTCTGCGTAACTACATCAACGGCGAATTCCGGGACGCCGCCGACGGCCGGACCACCGAGGTGGTCAACCCCGCCACCGGCGAGTCCTACGCCACCGCGCCGCTGTCGGCACAGGCCGACGTCGACGCCGCCATGGAGGCGGCCGCCGCCGCGTTCCCCGCCTGGCGTGACCTGACGCCCGCCGAGCGCCAGAAGGCCCTGCTGAAGATCGCCGACGCGTTCGAGGAGCGCGCCGAGGAGCTCATCGCGGCCGAGGTCGAGAACACGGGCAAGCCGATCGGACTCACGCGGTCCGAGGAGATCCCGCCCATGGTCGACCAGATCCGCTTCTTCGCGGGCGCGGCCCGGATGCTCGAGGGCCGCGCGGCCGGCGAGTACATGGAGGGTCTGACCTCCATCATCCGCCGCGAGCCGATCGGCGTCTGCGCGCAGGTCGCACCGTGGAACTACCCGATGATGATGGGCGTCTGGAAGTTCGCCCCGGCGCTCGCCGCGGGCAACACCGTCGTCCTCAAGCCCTCGGACACGACCCCCGCGTCGACCGTCCTGATGGCCGAGATCATCGGCTCGATCGTCCCCAAGGGCGTCTTCAACGTCGTCTGCGGCGACCGTGACACGGGCCGCGCGATGGTCGAGCACCACACCCCGGCCATGGCCTCCATCACCGGCTCCGTGCGCGCCGGCATGCAGGTCGCCGAGTCCGCCTCCAAGGACCTCAAGCGGGTCCACCTGGAGCTGGGCGGCAAGGCGCCGGTCGTCGTCTTCGAGGACGCCGACATCGCCAAGGCCGTCGAGGACATCTCGGTGGCGGGCTTCTTCAACGCGGGCCAGGACTGTACGGCCGCCACGCGCGTGCTCGTCCACGAGTCCATCCACGACGAGTTCGTGACGGCGCTGGCCAAGGCCGCCGCCGACACGAAGACCGGCCAGCCGGACGACGAGGACGTGCTCTTCGGCCCGCTCAACAACGCCAACCAGCTGAAGCAGGTCACCGGCTTCATCGACCGTCTTCCGGCGCACGCCAAGGTCGAGGCGGGCGGTCAGCGGGTCGGCGAGAAGGGCTACTTCTACGCCCCGACCGTCGTCTCCGGCCTCAAGCAGGACGACGAGATCATCCAGAACGAGGTCTTCGGCCCGGTCATCACCGTCCAGTCCTTCACGGACGAGGCGCAGGCCGTGTCGTACGCCAACGGCGTGGACTACGCCCTGGCCTCCTCGGTCTGGACGCAGAACCACGCGCGCGCCATGCGCATGGCCAAGGTCCTCGACTTCGGCTGCGTCTGGATCAACACGCACATCCCGCTGGTCGCGGAGATGCCGCACGGCGGCTTCAAGAAGTCCGGCTACGGCAAGGACCTCTCGGCGTACGGCTTCGACGACTACACGCGCATCAAGCACGTGATGACGTCGATCGAGGGCTAAAGCCCTTCGGCCTTGGGCTAATTGGGATGCCCGGCCCCGCCGCCCCCGCGTACCGTCAGGTACGCGGGGGCGGCTCCGTTGTGTGCTTCCTTCTTTTCCTCTTCTGCAAAAAGATCCGTAGCGCACGCACTCTCCGCCCCCGCTCTTCCTGTACTACGGGGGTGTGACCTGATGACGGCGACAACGACCGACGATCTCGCGGGGCTGCTGCTGCGCCGTCGGCAGAGTGTGTACGTTCCCGAAGGCGCCGGACGGTCCGCCGTGAGCGACGCCGCGGTCGTCGTCCTCGAAGCCGAACTCGCCGACCGCGGGCACCTGTTGACCGCCCCGCTGCGCCGCGCGCTGACCGCGCTGGCCGCCGAGGACCTCGCCGTGACCGGGCGGGGGCTGCTCGCCGATGTCGACGCCCTGATGGGCTCCGACCGCCACCACGCCCCGCTGCTGCGACGGTTCCCCGACGAGATTCCCTACCAGCACGCGTACGACCGCTTCACCGCGACCGTCCTCGCTCACCTCGCCGCCCAGCCGCACCAGCCCTGCATGAACTGCGCGGGCACCAAGGCCCGGGTGCGCGCGCTCGTGCCCTGCGCGCATCTGCTGTGCGACGACTGCCACCGGAAGATGGTGGACTGGGGCTGCTGCGAGGACTGCTGCGTCTGGTACGGCTGCCCGATCTGCGAGCAGCGTTACGAGACGGACGGGCCCACCGACCCCTGGATCGACACCGGGGCAGGCCTCGGCGGTGACGGCGGCGAGATCCTGCGGGCGTTGCGTCTTGGTGCGCCGGGCGACGCCTCCGCCGAACTCGCCGCGCTGCTCGCCCGCCGTACGCCCCTCAACCCCCAGGACCACGACGACCTGGTCCTGCTCCTCGGACACCTGGACGCGGCCGACGCCGCCGACTGGCTCCCGGCCGCCATCCCGCTGCGCGAGAGCAAGGCACTCGCCCTCGCGCCGCTGCTCGACCTCCCCGATGTGCGGCCACTGGTCGCGCGGTACGCCGACACCGCCACCGATGTGCTGCGCATTCTTGTCGTACGTTCCGGAGGCGACCCCGACCTGCTCGAACTGCCGTGCCTGCGGGGGCTTTCGCGGCCCGTGCGACGTGAACTCCTCGCCCTGCTCGGCCGGTTCGACTTCCGGCGGCTCGCCGAGGACATGGCCCGCAACCCGCGGGCCTGGAAGCGGGTCGGTGAAATCCTGCACCCCTTCGAGGGCGCCCACCGGCACGCGCGCGTGGCGCTCGCCTTCGCGGTCCTGCGCGGGACCCGCATCGGCGACGGCGTGCTCGGCGAGACGCTGCTCGCCGAGGCCGCCCGGCACGAGGACGTCCGGCTCGAAGGCGACCGGCTGCGCGTCGTCACCTGGCAGGGGCGTGTCGAGGATGCGCTCGGCCGCTGGGACACCGAGGCCGCCGCCGGACTCCTTCGCGAGCGCCCCGGTGAACTCCTGCGCCGCCTGGACCTGTTGCTGGCCCGGTCGGGCTCGGTGACGCTCCCGGAGGCGGTGGGCGAGGCGCTCGCCGACGCCCTGCCGCGCACGGCTCCCGGACCGCTGCTCGGCGCGTACGGCCGGATGAAGGTCCGTTCCGTGCCCGGACACCGCCGCGTCTTCTTCCCGCGCGGGCGGGTCACCAAGGCGTACGCGGTCGAGGACCACCGGCCGCCGCTGCCCGCCCGAGTGGCGGGCCGGGCCGGTGAGCTGATCGAGGCGGAGGCCGTGCGGCGGCTCGCGGCGCGCGAGGGGGAGCGGTACGACCTGGCCGTCCTGGACGCCTCGCTCACCGACCTGCCGGTGCCGTTCGCCGAGCGCGCCTCGGCCGCCTCGCTGGTCGCGGTGCCGCGCGGCAGCTCGCTGCCCCTGCCCGCGGACAGCGAGACCGTGCGGCTCTTCCTGCACTGGCTGCAGCCCAAGGGCGTGCGCGTCGACCTCGACCTGTCCGTCGCGCTCTACGACGACCTGTGGCGCTTCATCGGCCTGTGCGACTACACGCAGCTGCAGTACGCGGGCGGCGCCGCCCGGCACTCCGGGGACCTGACCTCGGCGCCCGCCCCGCACGGCGCCACCGAGTACCTGGACCTCGACCTGCCGCGCCTGGCGAACGCGGGGGTGCGGTTCGTGGTGCCCGCGGTCCTCTCGTACAACGACGTGCCCTTCGACGAACTGCCGGACGCCTTCGCGGGGTTCATGGCGGTGGAGGGCAAGGGGCGGGCGACGTACGACCCGCGCACCGTCCGGCAGCGCTTCGACCTCGCGGGCGACGCGACGCTGCGCGTGCCGATGATCGTCGACCTGCGGACACGCCGCGCGTGGTGGGCCGACGTCACCCTCGCCACCGCCGGCGGCAGCCACGACGTGTGGCGGTACAAGCGGCAGCTCGGGCACATCGGCAACGACCTGCTCGACACGTTCCAGCCGCGCGGCCGGGCCACCCTGTGGGACCTGGCCTGCTGGACCGCCGCCGCCCGCACCGACGGTGACGTGTACGTGCGCGGCCGCGGTCACGTCCTGTGGGGCTACCGCCGTGCCGAGGACGAGCCGCGCGCCGACTTCGCGCTGCGCGTCCGCGACGGCTGGGAGCCCGATGCGCTGATCGCCGAGCCGGAGCTCAGCGGCCGCCGCGCCCTCCTCGCCCTTCTGTACGGCGAGTTGGCGGGCGCGGAGGATGCCGCGTCCGGCACCGTGTACCGCCTCTACCCAGGCCCGGTCGACGCCGCGCCGCTGGAGCGGATCACGGCGGGGGACCTGGCGGGGTGGCTGGAGCCGGCCCAGTGATCGACAGGGTGTCGCTTCCCGACCGCTCGGGTCGACGCAGCGTCCATTGCTTGTACAGGGCAGGCAAGCGCATGCTGCCGGGGTGCGAGCGAACCCCGTAACCTCCGTGTCCCGCCGGTCCCTGCTGCGCGCCCTTGGCGGTGGTGCCGCGATCGGCGCGCTCGCGGGGTGCGGTGTGCCGGCCGCGTACATCGGCCCCGGCGAGCGGGGAGCGCCCGACCGGTCGCGGCAGGACATGAAGCTGACCTTCGCCAACTGGCCGCTCTACATCGACACCGACGACGATGACGCGGCGAAGCGGCCCACGCTCGACGCCTTCGAGGAGCGGACCGGCATCGACGTCCGCTACACGGAGGAGATCAACGACAACGACGAGTTCTTCGGCAAGATCAGCCCGTCCCTGATGAACCACCAGGAGACGGGCCGCGATCTCATCGTCATCAGCGACTGGATGTGCGCCCGCTTCGTGCGCTTGGGATGGGTCCAGGAGATGGACCGGAGCAAGCAGCCGAACGTCACCAAGTACCTCGACCCGCTGCTGCGTTCGCCCAGCTTCGACCCGGGACGCAAGCACACGGTGCCCTGGCAGTCCGGCATCACCGGCATCGCGTACAACAAGCGCAAGGTCGGCCGCGAGATCAAGCAGGTGTCCGATCTGTGGGCCGACGACCTCAAGGGCAAGGTCACGCTGCTCTCCGGGCTCGACGAGTCGTTCGCGCTCCTGATGCAGGGCGACGGCGTCGACATCGCGAAGTGGAAGGCGGACGACTTCCACCGCGTGTGCGACAGGGTGGAGAAGCTGGTGGCGGCGAAGCACATCCGCCGCTTCACCGGCAACGACTACATCAAGGACCTCTCCAGCGGCGACGTCCTGGCCTGTCAGGCCTACAGCGGTGACGTCATCCAGCTCCAGGCGGACGACCCGGACATCGAGTTCGTCGTCCCCGACGAGGGCGCGGAGCTGTGGGCCGAGTCCCTGATGATCCCCAACCTGGCGGGCCACAAGCGGAACGCGGAGCGGCTCGTCGACCACTACTACGAGCCCGAGGTGGCGGCGGAGCTGGCCGCCTGGGTCAACTACGTCTGCCCCGTCCCGGCGGCCCGCGACATCCTCGCCTCCTCCAAGGACAAGGAACTCGCTGCCCTCGCCGAGGACCCGCTGATCTTCCCGGACGACGCGATGCGGGGGCGGCTCGCGATCGCGCGGGACATCACGTCTGAGGAGCGGACGGAGTTCGCCAAGCGGTGGAACGCCATCGCCGGGCTGTAGCTCGCTTTCAACATCCGAGGGATCACTTTGAACACCCGAGAGTCTCGTTGCGTTTCATAGGTAACTGCATGGCGCGCAACCAGAGGCCGACGGCATCTGCTCACCTTCCGTCTGTCAACTGCCCTGCAGGCAAGGGGAGTTGATGCCCGAATGGCGTTCGTTGGATCGCTCGGGCATCGCCAGGAATTCCGTACGACATGCGGCCTTCCCGACCTTTCGGGTGCCGCGGAAATGGAATGAACGTGATGCCCAAGCGGACCGGCCTTCTCGCGGCGCTCGCCGCTCTGCCCGTCACCCTTCTCACCGTGGCCGTCTCGTCCCCGGTGTTCGCGGCGGACCCTCCGGCCTACCAGATCGACCTGGAGCAGCTGAACGGCTCCGGCTCCAAGGGAACGGCCCTCCTGAGCCTGCGCGGCAATGCGCTGACCGTGTGGATCAAGTCCGAGGGCCTGGTACCCGGCCAGCCCTCGGCACAGCACCTGCACGGATCCACCGACGGGCACGACTTCCAGTGCCCGGACGGCAGCGCCGACACCAACGGCGACGGCATCCTCGACAACACCGAGGCCACCGTCCACTACGGCGACATCAACATCTCGCTGACCGAATCCGGGGGCACCGACGCGGGCAGCGGCCTCGCCGTGGACCGGATGCCGGTGGCCGACGGGCAGGGCAAGATCTCCTACAAGCGGACCATCACCGTGGGGCAGGACGTGGTGGACCACATCAAGGACCTGCACATCGTGCAGCACGGCGTCGACCGCAACGGCAACGACAAGTACGACTTCGAGGGCGCCGGCAAGAGCGAACTCGACCCGAAGCTTCCCCAGGAGGCCACCGCTCCGACCAACTGCGGTGTGGTCAAGGGCGCGGCCGTCGGATCCGTCCCCGTCGGCGGGGTCGAGACCGGGGGCGGCGACGCGGGCGGCATGTCCCAGGGTGTGGTGATCGGCGGTGCCGGGGCGGCGTCGGCGGCGGCCGCCGGAGTGTTGCTTCTCGCGCGTCGGCGGATGGTGGCCGTTGCCGCGGCCGCGAAGACCGGGGGTACCGCGTGAGCCGCTCGGTCCGCTGGGTGTGGGCCCGCTTCCGGCATGGCTCCGCCGCTGTGGTCGCCGCCGTCGCGGCGGCCCTGCTGCTCAGCGCATGCGGGGGCCAGGACACGGCTGCCTCGCAGGCGCCCCCGCCGGCCCGGAACGCGGAGCGGGGCGGCACGGCGGGCGGCCGGACACCGGCGACGGGGTCGGAGTCGGGCGGCCGGTCGGTCACGGTCCTGGACCGGTCGGTGCCACAGAGGGTCGCCATCCCCTCCCTGGGCGTGTCCAGTGAGCTGGAGACGCTGGGGCAGAACGGGAAAGGGGCGATGACGACGCCGAAGAACCCCGACCTGGCGGGCTGGTACGAACCGGGCCCCACCCCCGGCTCCCGGGGCCCGGCGGTGATCGCCGGACACGTGACCTGGAACGGCGCGGACGCGGTCTTCAAGAAGCTGAAGACGATGAAGGCAGGAGACACCGTCGAGGTGACACGCCAGGACGGGAAGACGGCCACGTTCACGGTGGACCGCGTCGAGGAGTACCCGAAGAAGGAATTCCCCACCCTGGAGGTGTACAAGAACATCGACTACGCGGGGCTCCGCCTGATCACCTGCGGCGGCGACTTCGACGCGGACCGGCACTACTACCCCAACAACGTCACGGTGTTCGCGAGGATGACGGGGGTCGCGTAGCGGGACGGGGCCCCGCCGACGGCGGCCTCGGCGAGGCCACGATGACCCTCCGCACGCAGCGCGGTCCGGCAACCGCATCGCCCTGATGATCCGGGGCGAGGCCTCCTCCAGCGGGCAGTTGAAGGCCGGCCCGATCGCCGCGGAGCCCAACGGGCCCTCGCCGCCACGCCACTTGGCCGCCACAGCCGATCTCCTTCCGCCGGCGCCGTCGACGGGCTCAGACCTCGGCCCACGTGGCGGTCAGGTCCGCACAGCGCACCGTGATCGTCGCATCGGTCAGCTCGATCTCGTGCACGATGCCTGCCTCGCCTTCCTCGCCTTCCCCGCCCTCCCCGCCCTCCCCGCTCGGCAGGACTTCGTCCAGCAGTACGGTGATCGACTCCATCCAGTCGATCGACGATTCGTAGTCGACCGAGAAGTGCGTGACGCCGGTGTACTGGATGCGCAGCCCGCCGGCGTGTTTCCACGGGTTGGGCCGGAAGGCGATCGACGCCGTGCCGGACCCGCCCCTGGTGGTGGTGGGCAGTCGGATGTCCGCGAGTTCCAGGTCTTTGACACAGCGCTCACTGGCGTACGCGTAGTGCCCGACGGCGGACGCGAAGGCCCGGGCGCCTTCAGGAAGGGCGTCCCGCAGCTCCGGGAGGACCGCGAGGTAGTCGGTTGCGTCGGTCCGGAAGCCGTGCAGCTCCCGGTCCCACTCGACGTTCACGTACTTCATCCGCGGGATCCCTTCAGATCGGCTCGCTCCTGCGCCGCCATCACCTCGTCGCCGTGGTCGAAGGCCCATGCGCCGAAGGCCTCGACCGGGGCGAGCAACGTACGGCCCAGGGCGGTGAGTTCGTACTCGACGCGGGGCGGGGACTCGGCGTACGACCGGCGGGAGACCAGGCCGTTGTACTCCAGGCGGCGCAGGGTCTCGGTGAGGATCTTGGGGCTGATGCCGCCGATGCGGGCACGCAGGTCGCCGGGGCGGCGCGGGCCTTGCCGCAGGGCCCACAGGACCACGGCGTTCCAGGTGTTGGAGAGCAGATCGAAGGCGAGCCGGGCCCGGCAGTCGGCGAGCAGATCGTCGTTCGTCACGTACCGAATGGTGCCTGAGGGTCTTCCTACTGTCGTCCTGTGCCCCGGAGTTCGGGGATACGGGAGAGGGGATCGGCATGAGGATTGGTGTCATCGGTACGGGCAACATGGCCGACGCGCTCGGCGCGCACTGGGTGCGGGCGGGGCACGACGTGGTGATCGGCGGGCGGGACGCGGGCCGTGCGGCCGCGCTCGCGGCGCGGATCGGGGCGGCGGGACACGGGACGCCGCGCACGGCGGCCGAGTTCGGGGATGTGGTGCTGCTCGCCGTGCCCCATGAGGTGGGGGCCGCCATCGTGCGAGGGCTGCAAGAGGCTCTGCGCGGGCGGGTGTTGGTCGACTGCTCGAACGCGGTCGGTCCGGGCTTCGCCCTGCTCACCGAGGGCGGGCCCGGGGCCGCCCGGCTGCTCACCGACGCGGCGCCCGGGGCCCGTGTCGTCAAGGCGTTCAACCTCTGCCATGAGGGCGTGTGGCGGATGGACCCGCCGGTCTTCGACGGCAGGGCGCTCGCGGTTCCGGTGTGCGGGGACGACGAGGGCGCGCTGGATGTCGTACGGGAGCTGGTGAAGGACGTCGGCTGTGAGCCCTTCGCCGCCGGTGGGCTCGACCGGGCGGGGCTTCTCGAGGCGACGGCCGCGCTGTTGATAGGGCTGTGGGTGGGGGAGGGCCTGGACGCGCAGGCGATCGCGCCGCCGCTCGCGTACGCGGCCGGAGCGCGGTGACGCGGCGGGCCGCCCGCCGTCAGGCGTTCGCCGCGAGCAGCCCGTGCAGCACGTCGATGCGGTTCGTGGTGATCGAGTCGACACCGATGTCGATCAGACGGCGCATCGAGCGTTTCGTGTCCGGCGTCCAGGCCGAGACGAGGAATCCCTGTCGCTGCACCTCGACGGTCAGGTCGCGGTCGAGCAGCGCGAAGCGGTAGTTGAGCCAGCGCGGCTTGATCGCGTCGAGCACGGCGCGGCGGGGCGGGGCGAGGCTCGTCCAGGTCAGGGCGATCTCGGCGGCGGGATCCGCGGCGCGCACCTCGAGCATGGTCCGGGCGCCCGCGCAGTAGTACGCGCGCTCCGCCGCCCCGCAGTCGGCGATGGCGCCGACGACCGTGCGCACGGTCTCGGGCGTCGCACCCGGCAGATCCACCATCAGCCGGTGGCCTTCGGTCGCCTCGACGGCCTCTTCGAGGGTGGGTACGCCGTACCCGGTGAGGCCGCGCACCTCGGCGGCGGAGAGCGCGGACAGCGGGCGTTCGTGGTCCCACAGGCGCTTGAGCGTCGCGTCGTGCAGCAGGACGGGGACGCCGTCACGGCTGACGCGGACGTCGATCTCCACCGCGTCCGCGCCCCGTTCGAGCGCGGAGCGCAGGGACGGGAGGGTGTTCTCGCGGACGCGGTAGGGATCGCCTCGGTGGGCCACGGCTGTCACGGTGCGCATGGGCCCATTGTGGTGCCGCCCTGTGGTTCCGTCCTACGGAGCGAGCCAGCTCTCCGTGTACGTGTCGATCTCCGCGGTGATCCTCGACTTGCCCGCCGGGTCGAGGAACGACGCCTCGACGGCGTTCTTGGCCAGGGCCGCGATGCCCCGTTCGTCGAGGCCGAGGAGGCGGGCGGCGACCGCGTACTCGTTGTTCAGGTCGGTGCCGAACATGGGCGGGTCGTCGGAGTTGATGGTGACCGGGACCCCGGCGGCGACGAACTCCTTGATGGGGTGCTCGTCGAGGTCGGTGACGGCGCGGGTCGCGATGTTCGACGTCGGGCAGACCTCGAGCGGGATGCCGTGCTCGGCGAGGTGGGCGAGCAGCTTCGGGTCCTGGGCGGCGCTCGTGCCGTGGCCGATGCGCTCGGCGCGCAGGTCGGTGAGGGCGTCCCAGATGGTCTGCGGGCCCGTCGTCTCGCCGGCGTGCGGCACGGAGCGCAGGCCCGCCGCGATCGCGGCGTCGAAGTGCGGCTTGAACTGCGGCCTGGGCACGCCGACCTCGGGGCCGCCGAGCCCGAACGACACCAGGCCTTCGGGGCGCAGCTTGTCGTCGGTCGCGAGCCGCAGCGTCTCGTCGGCGGCCTCCAGGCCCGCCTCGCCGGGAATGTCGAAGCACCAGCGCAGTACGACGCCGAGCTCGTCCTCGGCGGACTTGCGGGCGTCCTCGATGGCGTCCATGAAGGCGCGGTCGTCGATGCCGCGGCGCACGGAACTGAAGGGGGTGAGGGTCAGCTCGGCGTAGCGGATGTTCTGCCGGGCCATGTCGCGGGCGACTTCGTAGGTCAGCAGGCGTACGTCGTCCGGGGTGCGGACCAGGTCCACGACCGACAGGTAGACCTGGATGAAGTGCGCGAAGTCCGTGAACGTGAAGTAGTCGGCGAGCGCCTCCACGTCCGTCGGCACCTTGGAGTCGGGGTGGCGGGCGGAGAGCGCGGAGACGATGCGGGGGGACGCCGAGCCGACGTGGTGCACATGCAGTTCCGCCTTGGGCAGTCCGGCGATGAAGGCATGCGGGTCGCGTCGCTGCTCTGCTGCGGTGCGCGGTTCGGTCACGGTTTCCTCCCCAGGAACGGGCTTGATCGGCTGATCGGTGGGTCGCGGAACATCGTAGGCGGCGGGATTCCGGTGGTGGGCGGGCGGCTGCCGGGCGGTGCGGGGGCCGTAGCATGACGGAACGTACGAAAGAGGTGACTCGCCATGTCCCAGTCGGAGGGGCCGGTGCCGGGCGCTGGCGCTGAGCCTGAGCGGGATCCGTGGGCGCCGCCGCCGGAGGACGCGCCGCGAGGGGCCGCGGGGTCACCGGGAGCCGCGCAGTCACCGGGAGCTCCGGGGGCGCCGGTTCCGTTGGAGAAGCGGGATCCGTGGGCGCCGCCCGAGGAGGTGCCGCCCGGTGCGGGGCGGGCGTCGGGGTGGTCGGCACCCTCCGTGCACGATCAGTCGACGATCGCCGCGGGCGGGCCCTTCGCGCCGCCTGCGCCGCCGGCTGCCGGGGCGGGGGAGCCGGTGCCGCCGCCTCCGATCGGGCCCGAGGGGCCGGGGCAGGTGCCGTACGGGTACCCCGGCTATCCGGGGTACGAGGGAGTGCCCGGAGCGCAGGCGTACGCCGGTCCGCAGGGCTACCCCGGTTATCCGGGGTACCAGGGCGGCCCGCCCGGATACGGCTGGCCCGCCATGCCGATGGCTCCCGCCAACGGGATGGGCGTGACCTCGCTCGTCCTCGGGATCATCGCGGCCGTCGGCTTCTGTCTGTGGCCCCTGGCGATCGTCCTCGGCATCCTCGCGATCATCTTCGGGGCCATCGGACGCGGCAGGGCGAGGCGGGGGCAGGCGACGAATCCCGGGCAGGCGCTGGCCGGGATCATCTGCGGGATCACCGGGATCGTGCTGGGCGTGGGGCTGCTCGTGGCGCTGATCGTCATCCCGGACGACGCGTTCGAGGACGGGGCCTCGGGGGACGGCAGCCATGCGGTGACGGTGGCCGCCAACCGCTGACCTCGACCGCCCCCCCGATTACCCCGCGGTCACCGCATACCCCGCGGTCACCGCAAGCGGTCCCGCGCCTCCATCAAGGCGAACCCCAGCAGATTCGGCCCCCGCCACTTCTCCGGGTCCTGGATCCGCTCGTCGTCGGCCGCCAGGCCCACCCCCCAGATGCGGTCCATCGGACTCGCCTCCACCAGCACCCGCGAACCCGTACCCACCAGGAACGCGCGGAGCTCGTCCGTCGACGCGAACTTGTGGACGCTGCCCTCGACCACGATCCCGAAGCGCTCCCGCTCCCATATCGCCTCGTCGAAGCCCCGCACCAGGCGCCCCGCCTTCTTCGCCTCGGCCGGCGTCCGCGAGGCGAGGACCGCGCGCTCCGCCTCCGCGTCCTCGAACAGCCGGGCCTTGGCGGCCATCATCCAGTGCTCGGCCGTCCCGTACGCCACGCCGTCCACGGTGAACGGCGCGAGCCACCACTGGCTCAGGCAGCTGGAGCCCAGCGTCCCGTCCCTGCGCGGGGTGTGCCCCCAGAAATGGAGGTACTTCATCCGCCCTTCGTCGCCCTTCCGCAACGCCGCGACCAGCGCCTCCACCGAGTCGATCTTCGTCATGCATGCGAGTCTGGCACGCACCACTGACACTCCGTCCTGGGTTTTCCAGGACGGCTCGACACCTGGTCGACAGATTCCGTCGCGTAACCAAAAGGAAACAACGGAATCACTTGTTGGAGCATCAGTGCTCTGCCAGGATCGGCACTCAAATCGATCTGGAGCTACGCCGACCCCTGCGGGACGGGGGGCGACGGCGGAGGAGAGCGTCATGCACAACTTCCAGGCGCAGGACCACTTCGCGGAAGGCGCGCAGTACATCGCCGGACGGCTGACCGAGGGCACGTCGGGGAGAACCCAGGCGGTCGTCGACCCGGCCACCGGCGACACGGTCCACACGTACGAGCTCGCGGGCGAGAAGGACGTCGACGCCGCGGTCGCCGCCGCCGCGCACGCCTTCCCCGAGTGGGCGGGCGCCACGCCCGGCGAGCGCTCCGACGCCCTGCACCGCTTCGCCGCCGTCCTGGCCGACCGCGCCGAGGAGTTCGCGCAGGCCGAGTCGCTCCAGTGCGGCAAGCCGATCAAGCTGAGCCGGGAGTTCGACGTCCCCGGGACCGTCGACAACGCCGCGTTCTTCGCGGGCGCGGCACGGCATCTCCAGGGGCAGTCGGCCGGTGAGTACTCCGGCGACCACACCTCGTACGTCCGGCGCGAGCCCATCGGCGTCGTCGGCTCCATCGCGCCCTGGAACTACCCCCTCCAGATGGCCGCCTGGAAGGTCCTTCCGGCCATCGCCGCCGGTAACACCATCGTCCTCAAGCCCGCCGAGCTGACCCCCTTCACCTCGCTCCTCTTCGCGCAGGCCGCCACCGAGGCGGGCATCCCCGACGGTGTCGTCAACATCGTCAGCGGAGCCGGGCGGGACGCCGGAGAGCGGCTCGTGGGCCACCCCGATGTCGCCATGACCTCCTTCACCGGGTCCACCGGCGTCGGCAAGCGCGTCGCCGAGATCGCCACCGCGACCGTGAAGCGGCTGCACCTGGAGCTCGGCGGCAAGGCGCCCTTCGTGGTCTTCGACGACGCCGATCTCGACGCCGCCGTGCACGGCGCGGTGGCCGGCGCACTCATCAACACCGGGCAGGACTGCACCGCCGCCACGCGCGCGTACGTGCAGCGCCCGCTGTACGACGCCTTCGTAGAGGGCGTCGCCGAGCTCATGGAGACCGTGCGGCTCGGCGACCCGTTCGACCCGAACACCGACCTCGGGCCGCTCATCTCGCACGTCCACCGCGACCGCGTCGCCGGTTTCGTCGACCGGGCCCGCTCCTACGCGCGCGTGGTCACCGGCGGCGGGGCGCTCGCCCACCCCGGCGCCTTCTACAAGCCCACCCTCATCGCCGACGCCGCGCAGGACAGCGAGATCGTGCAGTCCGAGATCTTCGGTCCTGTCCTCGTGGTGCTGCCCTTCGACTCCGACGACGAGGGCATCCGGCTCGCCAACGACACCCCCTACGGCCTCGCCGCCTCCGCCTGGAGCCGCGACGTCTTCCGCGCCAACCGCGCGACCCGCGAGATCAAGGCGGGCTGCGTCTGGGTCAACGACCACATCCCGATCCTCAGCGAGATGCCGCACGGCGGATACAAGGCATCGGGCTACGGAAAGGACATGTCCGCCTACTCCTTCGAGGAGTACACGCAGGTCAAGCACGTCATGTTCGACAACACCGCGGTGGTCCGCAAGGACTGGCACCGCACGATCTTCGGGGACCGATAGTCGACAGGCCGCCCGACCAGCGGCCCCACACCCTCCCGAAAGGGCAACCAAGCGCATGGAGCAGTACGAGCCCGAACGCCTGTCCCCGGCCCAACTGGCCGCCATGCAGCGCAGCTTCAGGAACGGCAGGGCATCTCTCACCCGTCGGTCCCTGCTGCGCGCCGGTACCGGCGGCGCGTTCGCCATCGGCGGGCTCGGGGGACTCAGTGCCTGCGGGATCCCCGCGGCGAGCAAGAGCCAGGGCGAAGTCTCGTCCGAGGACCACTCGGCCAAGGAGAAGCAGATCGTCTTCTCCAACTGGACCGAGTACATGGACGTCGACGACGACGAGAACCGCCCCACCCTGGACGCGTTCACCAAGCGCACCGGGATCAAGGTCAAGTACACCGAGGACATCAACGACAACGTCGAGTTCTTCGGGAAGATCAAGCCGCAGCTCGCGGCGGGCCAGGACACCGGACGCGACCTCATCTGCGTCACGGACTGGCTCGCCGCCAGGCTCATCCGCTTCGGGTGGGTCCAGAAACTGGACCCGGCGAACCTGCCCCACGCGTACGCCAACCTGTCGTCCCAGTTCCGCAACCCGGACTGGGACCCGGGGCGCGCGTACTCGTACCCCTGGACCGGCATCTCCACGGTCATCGCGTACAACAAGAAGGCGACCGACGGCGAAGAGATCACCTCGGTGTCGCAGCTCCTGGACAACCCGAAGCTCAAGGGCCGCGTCGGCTTCCTCTCCGAGATGCGCGACTCCGTCGGCATGACGCTCATCGACATGGGCAAGGACCCGGGGAAGTTCACCGACGACGACTTCGACGCGGCGATCGCCCGCCTCCAGAAGGCCGTCGACAACAAGCAGATCCGCCGCTTCACGGGCAACGACTACACATCGGACCTGGACAAGGGCGACCTCGCCGCGTGTCTGGCCTGGGCCGGTGACATCGTCCAGCTCAAGGCCGACAACCCGGACATCGCCTTCCACATCCCGGACGCCGGCTACATCACGTCCACGGACAACCTCCTCGTCCCGAACAAGGCGCGCCACAAGCGCAACGCGGAACGGCTCATCGACTACTACTACGAGCCCGAGCCCGCCGCCCGCCTCGCCGCGTACATCAACTACGTCTGCCCCGTCGACGGCGTACGCCCCGAGCTCGCGAAGCTCGACAAGGACGCGGCGAACAACACGCTGATCCTCCCGGACAAGGAGATGGCGGCGAAGTCCCGCGGCTTCCGCTCGCTGACGCCGAAGGAAGAGATGGCGTACGAGGAGAAGTTCGCGAAGCTCACCGGCTCGTGATCGGTTCCTGAGCAGCGCCCCCCTGTAGTCCCCTCGACTCTCCCCTCGACCCCCTGGACGCACCATGACGACTGCTACAGAACACGGCGGCGACGTCCGCCTGACCGGGATCAGCAAGACCTACGGCTCCTTCGCCGCCGTACAGCCGCTGGACCTGACCGTGCCGCAGGGCTCCTTCTTCGCGCTCCTCGGCGCATCCGGCTGTGGCAAGACCACGACGCTCCGCATGATCGCGGGACTCGAGGAGCCCACATCGGGCACCGTTCACCTCGGCGACCAGGACGTCACGGCACTGCCGCCCTACAAGCGGCCCGTCAACACCGTCTTCCAGTCGTACGCCCTCTTCCCGCACCTGGACATCTTCGAGAACGTCGCCTTTGGCCTGCGCCGCCGCGGCATCAAGTCCGTGAAGAAGCAGGTCGGCGAGATGCTCGACCTCGTCCAGCTCGGCGAGCAGGCCCGCAAGAAGCCGCACCAGCTCTCCGGCGGCCAGCAGCAGCGCGTCGCCGTCGCCCGCGCCCTGATCAACCACCCCAAGGTGCTGCTCCTCGACGAGCCGCTCGGCGCGCTCGACCTCAAGCTGCGCCGCCAGATGCAGCTCGAACTCAAGCGCATCCAGACCGAGGTGGGCATCACCTTCGTGCACGTCACGCACGACCAGGAGGAGGCCATGACGATGGCCGACCAGGTCGCGGTGATGAACGCGGGCCGCGTCGAACAGCTCGGCGCCCCCGCCGACCTCTACGAGAACCCGGGCACCACCTTCGTCGCCAACTTCCTCGGCACGTCCAACTTCATAGAGGCCGAGATCGCCGGACGCAGCGGCGACGACCTCACCCTGAAGGCGGGCGACGGCAAGCTCACGCTGCCGGCCGCGCGATGTTCGGCCTCCACGGCCACGGGCGGCAAGGTCCTGCTCGGCGTACGCCCGGAGAAGATCTCCCTCACGCACGCCGACGCGGCGGGGGAGGTTCCCGATGGGCGCAACCGCATCACGGGCCGCATCGCCGACAGCAGCTTCATCGGCGTCTCCACGCAGTACGTCGTCGACAGCCCCCTCTGCGACTCCTTCGAGGTGTACGCGCAGAACATCGAGCGCGACACCCGCCTCGTGCCCGGCACCGAGGTCGTCCTGCACTGGAACCCCGCGCACACCTTCGGCCTGGACGCCGCCCAGGACATCGAGGCGGGCGTCGAGAAGGTCGAGGAGGACGCCTCCGCATGACGACCACCCTCACCGAAGCGCCCCCGGAGAAAGAGCCCGAGGCGGCGCCCCGCAAGATCCGCAAACGCGGCCGCCTCGTCCCCTACTGGCTGCTGCTCCCCGGCATCCTCTGGCTCGTCGTCTTCTTCGCGCTGCCGCTGGTCTACCAGGCCTCGACATCCGTCCAGACGGGCTCCCTGGAAGACGGCTTCAAGGTCACCTGGCACTTCGCCACCTACTGGGACGCCCTGAACGACTACTGGCCGCAGTTCCTGCGCTCGGTCATGTACGCGGGCGCCGCCACGATCCTGTGCCTGCTGCTCGGCTACCCGCTCGCGTATCTGATCGCGTTCCGCGCGGGCCGCTGGCGCAACCTCATCCTCGTACTCGTCATCGCGCCGTTCTTCACCAGCTTCCTCATCCGTACGCTGGCCTGGAAGACGATCCTCGCGGACGGCGGGCCCGTGGTGGGCGCGCTGAACTCGCTGCACTTCCTGGACGTCACCAGCTGGCTGGGCGTCACGGAGGGCGACCGGGTCCTTGCCACACCCCTCGCGGTGATCTGCGGACTCACGTACAACTTCCTGCCGTTCATGATCCTGCCGCTCTACACGTCCCTCGAGCGCATCGACGGGCGGCTTCACGAGGCGGCGGGCGACCTCTACGCCAGGCCGTCCACCACCTTCCGCAAGGTGACCTTCCCGCTCTCCATGCCGGGTGTCGTCTCCGGGACGCTGCTCACCTTCATTCCGGCGGCCGGCGACTACGTCAACGCGGATCTGCTCGGCTCCACCGACACCCGCATGGTCGGAAACGTCATCCAGACGCAATTCCTGCGCATTCTGGACTACCCGACGGCCGCGGCACTCTCCTTCATCCTCATGGCGGCGATCCTGGTCATGGTCACCGTCTACATCCGTAAGTCCGGGACGGAGGATCTCGTCTGATGGCTGCCTTCTTCCGCTGGCTCCGCGGCAAATTCGTCGTCATCGCGGGTCTGCTCACGCTCGCGTATCTGCTGCTCCCGAACATCGTCGTGACGGTGTTCTCCTTCAACAATCCGGCCGGGCGCTTCAATTACTCCTGGCAGGAGTTCTCGCTCGACGCCTGGAAGGATCCGTGCGGTGTCGCCGACATGTGCGGCTCGCTCTCGCTGAGCCTGCAGATCGCCGCGTGGGCGACGATCGGCGCGACGCTGCTCGGCACGATGATCGCCTTCGCGCTCGTCCGCTACCGCTTCCGGGCGCGCGGCGCGGTGAGCTCGCTGATCTTCCTGCCGATGGCGATGCCCGAGGTCGTCATGGCCGCCTCGCTGCTCACGCTCTTCCTCAACATGGGCGCGCAGCTCGGCTTCTGGACGATTCTCATCGCCCACATCATGTTCTGCCTCAGCTTCGTGGTGACCGCCGTCAAGGCGCGCGTCATGTCGATGGACCCCCGCCTGGAACAGGCCGCGCAGGACCTTTACGCGGGTCCCGTGCAGACCTTCGTCCGGGTCACGCTGCCCATCGCCGCACCGGGCATCGCGGCGGGCGCGCTGCTCGCCTTCGCGCTCTCCTTCGACGACTTCATCATCACGAACTTCAACGCGGGCTCCACCGTGACCTTCCCCATGTTCGTCTGGGGATCGGCACAGCGGGGCACGCCCGTTCAGATCAATGTGATCGGTACGGCGATGTTCCTCGTCGCGGTACTGCTCGTACTCGCCGGAATGCTCATCGGCAAGCGCCGCAACAAGCAATCCGCGTAACCGCACAGCAGCAACTGAGAATTCTGAAGGAGTGGAAATCATGGCCCCAAGCGCCATGACCCGTTGGACCAAGTCTCTTTCCGACGCCCAGCCGGTGTCCTACTGGCTGGACGACCCGGGCAAGCCGGCCGCGCGGCCCGCCCTCACCGCCGACGAGCAGTGCGACCTGCTCGTCGTCGGTGGCGGCTACAGCGGACTGTGGACCGCGCTCATCGCCAAGGAGCGCGACCCGCACCGCGAGGTGGTCCTGCTCGAGGGCCGCGAGGCGGGCTGGGCCGCCTCCGGCCGCAACGGCGGCTTCTGCGCCGCCTCCCTCACCCACGGCATCTCCAACGGCCTGTCCCGCTGGCCCGGCGAGATCGCGAAACTGGAGGAGCTCGGCGCGCGCAACCTCGACGAGATCGAGGCGGCCGTCAAGCGCTACTCCATCGACTGCGACTTCGAACGCACCGGTGAGATCGACGTGGCGACGCAGCCGCACCAGCTCGCCGAACTCCACGAGATGTACGGGGAGATGGCGGAGCACGGCCTCGCGGACGGGTCCGAACTCCTGGACGCGGACGCGGTGCGCGGGCACGTCGACTCGCCCACCTTCCTCGGCGGCCTCTGGGACCGCGACGGCGTCGCGATGCTCCACCCGGCGAAGCTGGCCTGGGGCCTCAAGCGGGCCTGCCTGGAGAAGGGCGTACGCATCTACGAGCACACGCCCGCGCTCCAACTCGCCTCGTCCGGCGCGGGGATGGCCGTCCGCACGCCCTACGGCCGGGTCCGTGCCCGGCAGGTCGCGCTCGCCACGAACATCTTCCCGTCGCTGGTCAAGCGCCTGCGGTCGTACACGGTCCCGGTCTACGACTACGCGCTGATGACCGAACCGCTGAGCGAGGAGCAGCTGGCGGCCATCGGCTGGAAGAACCGCCAGGGCCTGGGCGACAGCGCCAACCAGTTCCACTACTTCCGGCTCTCCGCCGACAACCGCATCCTGTGGGGCGGCTACGACGCGATCTACCCCTTCGGCGGCAAGCTGCGCGCCGAGCACGACGACCGCCCCGAGACGTACGCGAAGCTGGCGGGCCACTTCTTCACCTGCTTCCCGCAGTTGGAGGGCCTGCGCTTCACGCACGCGTGGGGCGGAGCGATCGACACCTGCTCCCGCTTCTCGGCGTTCTTCGGCACGGCCCACGCGGGACGCGTCGCGTACGCGGCGGGCTACACCGGGCTCGGTGTCGGGGCCACCCGCTTCGGTGCCGACGTCATGCTTGACCTGCTCTCGGGCGAGCGCACGGAACGCACCTCCCTGGAGATGGTCCGCACGAAGCCGCTGCCGTTCCCGCCCGAGCCGTTCGCGTGGACGGGCGTCGCGCTGACCAAGTGGTCCCTGGCCCGCGCCGACGAGAACGGCGGCAGGCGCAATCTGTGGCTGAAGACGATGGACAAGCTGGGCCTCGGCTTCGACAGCTGAGCGGCGTCCGGGGCGGGGTGGCGTCCGGGGCGGGGCGTGATCAACCGGCGTACGCCCCGCAGGCCGCCGCGCCCCGCTTCACTACCAACCGGTAGCCGGAACCCGCGTAATGCTCCGCTCCCGGACCCCTCTTCCCTGTGACACGCACAGCTGTTGCACAGGAAGAGGGAGGTCGCATGATGACTGGCTCCGGGACGAAGTCGGCGGTCGAGTGGCTGGTGTCGGTGGCGCCGGATCCGGAGGCCTGCCGCTGGGAATGGGAGCGCAATCCCCTCGGGGTCGCGCTGTTGCCGGCGGGCAGGCTCTGGGACGTACTCATCCTGCCCGGCGACCTCGGCTACCCCACGCTCGACGTGCTCACCCGCTGCATCGACCGCCCAGGGCCCGTGCTCGCCGACTTCGGCGACGCCCGCATGGGGTTCTTCGTCCCGGCGGGCACGGTCGCCCGCTGGATCGGTACGGGCATCCGCGGTGCGGGCCGCGGCACCTGGATCGTCGTGCCCTATCCGGGGCGGGCCTCCGGCGCGGCGCGCTGGCTGATCCCGCCGGACGGCTCGGGCACGCTGACGGATCCGGCGCTGCTGGAACTCGCGATGCATGAGGCGGCGGCGGGGCTTGCTCGGGAGGGGATGGAGCCGGGGG
>NZ_SRIC01000092.1 GCF_004684775.1 Streptomyces sp. MZ04 | reverse complement strand
GCCTCGGGTCTGTCCGGGGTGACTTCAGGTCTGTCCGGGGGCGGGCTCAGGTCTGTCCGGGGTGGCCTCGGGTCTGTCCGGGGGTGGCCTCGGGTCTGTCCGGGGTGACTTCAGGTCTGTCCGGGGGCGGCCTCGGGTCTGTCCGGGGGTGACCTCCGGTCCATCCGGGGTGACCTCCGGTCTGTCCGGGGTGGTCAGTCCCCCGATCGGGGGTAACGCATCTGCCGCGCCGTGGAGTTGTCCACAGGCGGTTGTCCACAGGGGTGGCAGGGCTGTTCGCGCCTTGGCACAGTGGTGGGCATGCGGGGGTGGTGGCAGGACCTCACCGAACTGGTGCTGCCGGCCGAGTGCGGAGGCTGCGGGAGGCCTCGTGCGGCGCTGTGCGCGCAGTGCCGCGACGCCCTGTGCGGGACCGTGCCGAGCCGGGTGCGGCCGGATCCTCGGCCGCCGGGGCTGCCGGTGGTGCACGCGGCGGCTCCGTACGAGGACGCGGTGCGGGCCGTGCTGCTCGCGCACAAGGAACGGGGCGCTCTGGCGCTCGCGGGGCCGCTCGGCGCGGGCCTCGCGGGGGCGGTGCGGGCCGGGCTGCGGCGCGGGACGCGGGCCGGGACGCGGGGTGCTGCGGAGGGTGACGGGGCCGTACTGCTCGTGCCCGTGCCGTCGGCGCGGGGAGCCGTGCGGGCGCGGGGGCACGACCCGGTGCGGAGGATCGCGCTGGCCGCCGCGGGTGAGCTGCGCGGGGCCGGCACGCGGGCCCGGGTGCTCTGCGTGCTGCGTCAGCGGCGTGCCGTGGCCGACCAGTCGGGGCTCAACTCCCGGCAGCGGCAGGCCAATCTGGCCGGAGCCCTGGAGGTGACCGCGGGTGGTCGCAGGCTGCTCGCCGGGGGTGGCCGGGTGGTGATCGTGGACGACCTGATGACCACGGGCGCCTCCCTGGCGGAGGCCGCCCGCGCAATGCGTGACGTACACACGGATTCGATAGGGCGGGCGGCGGCGGTAACAGCCCGTGAAATGACGGGCGAGAACGCGATCAGTGCGGCCGTTGTCGCCGCTTCACCGGATTCCTTCGAAATAAACCGGAACTGACGGGGAACTTGCATCGTTGCAGGTAGTGAGAGGGCCAATACGCCTGAATGGAGGTACGCGTCAGTAGAGGGTGACGACATCCGTCCGGGCGAGATATGTTCGGTTGTGAGGAATGGCGGACGCCGTCCCTCGCATATCGGAATGCCGGTCGCGGGGTTTTTCGCAATCACCCGGACCGGCCGGGGTGGAGATCTTGTTCGCGGGGGAGGAGGAGGTGGAAGTCACCGAGTCCGAGGCTCCGGGGAGTCACCGGGGCCTGGTGCAAAAGGGAGATGCTCCGCCGCCGATGCGGAGCGATCCGGGAACGGAGTTCTGCGTGGACATCGTCGTCAAGGGCCGCAAGACCGAGGTGCCCGAGCGGTTCCGCAAGCACGTGGCCGAGAAGCTGAAGCTGGATAGGATCCAGAAGCTCGACGGCAAGGTGATCAGCCTCGACGTCGAGGTGTCCAAGGAAACCAACCCGCGGCAGGCCGACCGGTCCGACCGCGTGGAGATCACCGTCCGCGGGCGCGGTCCCGTGATCCGTGCGGAAGCCTCGGCCACCGACCCGTACGCGGCGCTCGACCTGGCCACGGCCAAGCTGGACGCCCGGCTGCGCAAGCAGCACGAGAAGCGTCACAACCGGCGAGGAACCGGCAGGCTCTCCGCCGCAGAGGTCGCAGAGCGCGTCCCGGACGCGGCGACCCTCAACGGGGACGGCACCGTCGCACGCGACGAAGAGCCGGACGGCGTGCCGGTCAAGAGGATCGGTTCACTGGAGATCCAGGGCGAAGGCCCCCTCGTGGTCCGCGAGAAGACCCACGTCGCGGCCCCCATGTCGCTCGACCAGGCGCTCTACGAGATGGAGCTGGTCGGGCACGACTTCTACTTGTTCGTCGACTCGGAGACGAAGGAACCGAGTGTCGTCTACCGGCGGCACGCCTACGACTACGGCGTCATCCGCCTCAACACCGACCCGATGGTCGCGCAGGCCCAGTCGGCCGGCGGGGGCGGTGCGCTCGGCGGCTGACTTCGGTCGGCCGAGGGCTGAGCAGGTGCCCCTGGAGCGCACGTGCGCCCCCAGGGGCACCATCATGCGACCCCTGCGCGCACCGCAGTGCCGCCCGGGCATGAAATCATGGGCGAGCCGGCCAACCGGCAGGCTGGTGCCTCGGGTTGGCGCAGCCAACGCACAACGGGCCATGGCCTTCAGGGGGAGGAACAATGGCGGACAGCTTCGGACCGATGCGGGACGATGACGCCCACGACGGCGTCGGCATCGGCACGGACGCGGGCGCCCCGCGCAAGGAGCCGATCAGGGTCCTGGTGGTGGACGACCACGCGCTCTTCCGCCGCGGCCTGGAGATCGTCCTCGCCGCCGAGGAGGACATCCAGGTGGTCGGGGAGGCGGGGGACGGCGCCGAGGCGGTGGACAAGGCCGCTGACCTGCTGCCGGACATCGTGCTGATGGACGTACGCATGCCCAAGCGCGGGGGCATCGAGGCGTGCACCTCCATCAAGGAGGTGGCACCCAGCGCCAAGATCATCATGCTGACCATCAGTGATGAAGAGGCCGATCTCTACGACGCGATCAAGGCGGGAGCCACGGGATATCTCCTCAAGGAGATTTCCACCGACGAGGTGGCCACGGCGATTCGCGCGGTGGCCGACGGGCAGTCGCAGATCAGCCCGTCCATGGCGTCGAAGCTGCTCACCGAGTTCAAATCGATGATCCAGCGCACCGATGAGCGCAGGCTGGTGCCCGCGCCGCGGCTGACCGACCGCGAACTGGAAGTGCTGAAGCTGGTGGCCACGGGGATGAACAACCGCGATATCGCGAAGGAGTTGTTCATCTCCGAGAACACCGTGAAGAACCACGTGCGCAACATCCTGGAGAAGCTTCAGCTGCACTCCAGGATGGAGGCCGTGGTCTACGCGATGCGGGAGAAGATCCTCGAGATCAGGTGAGCGGCGTCAGGTGAGCGGCGTCAGCCGAGGGCGCGGACCAGCTCCGCGGTCAGCTCCGGTCTGTTCACGCGCTCCACGCGTACGGAGTCGCAGTTGACCCAGGACGCCGCTTCACGGAGCGCCTGCGCCACCGCGGGCACGGCCTTGGGGCTGTCCAGCGAGACCTGCTTGGCGACCAGTGTGCTGCCGTCACGGGCCGGGTCCACGCGGCCGACCAGTTGGCCCCCGGCCAGGACCGGCATCGCGAAGTAGCCGTGGATCCGCTTCGGCTTGGGGACGTACGCCTCGAGCCGGTGGGCGAAGCCGAAGATCCGTTCCGTACGGGCCCGCTCCCAGATCAGGGAGTCGAAGGGAGACAGGAGCGTCGTGCGGTGGCGGCCGCGCGGCGCGGTCTCCAGGGCCGCCGGGTCGGCCCAGGCGGGCTTGTCCCAGCCCTCCACCGTCACCGGGACCAGACCCGAGTCCGCGACCACCGCGTCGAACTGCTCGCCCTTGAGGCGGTGGTAGTCCGCGATGTCCGCGCGGGTGCCGACGCCGAGGGCCTGGCCTGCCAGGCGGACCAGACGGCGCAGGCACTCCGCGTCGTCCAGGTCGTCATGGAGCAGCGGGTCCGGGATCGCGCGCTCCGAGAGGTCGTACACCCGCTTCCAGCTGCGCCGCTCCGTGCAGACCACCTCGCCGTACATCAGCGCGCGCTCGACGGCGACCTTCGCGTCCGACCAGTCCCACCACTCGCCCTTGTTCTTCGCGCCGCCCAACTCGGTGGCCGTGAGGGGGCCTTCGGCGGTGAGCTGCTTGATGACCGTGTCGTACGCGCCGTCCGGCAGGTCGTGGTGCCAGTGCGGCCGCGTGCGGTAGGCGCGGCGGCGGAAGGCGAAGTGCGGCCACTCCTCGATGGGCAGGATGCACGCGGCATGCGACCAGTACTCGAAGGCATGCGGCCGGGCCGGTCCTGTGCCGGACGCGCCGTCCCAGTACGCCGCCTCGATCCTGTCGCGGCCGACGGCGCCGAGACGGGCGTACGGAATGAGCTCGTGGGAGCGGGCGAGCACCGAGATCGTGTCGAGCTGGACCGCGCCGAGGTGCCGCAGCACGCCCCGCACACCGGACCTGCGGTCCGGGGCGCCCAGGAACCCCTGGGCGCGGAGCACGATGCGGCGGGCCTCGTCGGCGGAGAGGTCGGTGGCGGGGCGCGGCAGGCTCGTCATGCTCCGAAACGATAGGGGGCGGCACTGACAACGCGGCGGGCCTAGCGGACCGGAGCCTGCCGTTCCGCCGGGGCGGGCAGATAGGGCCGGCTCGACCGCAGGGACACGTCGGCCGGGAGCAGGGCGCCCACCCAGCAGTCGCGGAGTGTGCCCTTGTTCAGGAGGCCGGCCCGCAGGGTGCCCTCCACGGTGAAGCCCGCCTTCTCCACGACCGCGCGCGAGCCCGTGTTGCCGACCTCGGCGCGCCACTCCAGGCGGGTGCAGCCCAGGTCGGTGAAGGCCCACCTGGCCAGGGCGAGGACCGTCTCCGTCATATATCCGCGGCCCCGGTGCTCCTTCGCCGTCCAGAAGCCGACCTCCCAGGCGCCCGAGCGCGGGTGGTGCAGGCTGGCGGCGGCGACCAGCGGGCCGACCTCCCGGGGACGTACGGCGAAGGTGTACTCGGTGTCGTGGCGCCAGCCGTCCGGGACGACGCGTCCGATGAAGCCCTCGGCGTCCACGCGCGCGTACGGCGAGGGCATCGTGGTCCAGCGCTGGATGTCGGGGTCCTGGCAGGCCTCGTACGTCTCGTCGGTGTCGTCCGGCGTGAACGTGCGCAGGCTCAGGCGTTCGGTGCTGAGTGTGACGGGCTCCATCCGGCGATTCTGCTGGCGTCCGGCACTTCGGGCCAGTGCTTTTCACCGGCGGTCATCGTCGGAAACCGGCACCTTCCAGGCCCCCCGTCCGTTGACGTATCGGCAGACCTCCCGGCGCGGCCCGCTCCTCGCTTACGATGGCCGTTGCCCTATGAGTAAACCGACCATGCCAGGCCCGACCGGCAAGGAGACCAACCCCCGTGTCCGTCCTCTCGAAGATCATGCGTGCAGGCGAAGGCAAGATCCTGCGCAAGCTGCACCGCATCGCGGACCAGGTCAACTCCATCGAAGAGGACTTCGTCAGCCTCTCCGACGCCGAGCTGCGCGCGCTGACCGATGAGTACAAGGAGCGGTACGCCGACGGCGAGACCCTCGACGACCTGCTCCCCGAGGCCTTCGCCACGGTGCGCGAGGCCGCCAAGCGCGCCCTCGGCCAGCGGCACTACGACGTCCAGATGATGGGCGGTGCCGCGCTGCACCTCGGCTATGTCGCCGAGATGAAGACCGGCGAGGGCAAGACCCTGGTCGGCACCCTGCCCGCGTACCTGAACGCCCTTTCGGGCAAGGGCGTGCACCTCATCACGGTCAACGACTACCTGGCCGAGCGCGACTCCGAGATGATGGGCCGCGTCCACAAGTTCCTGGGCCTGACCGTCGGCTGCATCATCGCCAACATGACGCCGGCCCAGCGCCGCGAGCAGTACGGCTGCGACATCACGTACGGCACGAACAACGAGTTCGGATTCGACTACCTGCGCGACAACATGGCGTGGTCGAAGGACGAACTGGTGCAGCGCGGCCACAACTTCGCGATCGTCGACGAGGTCGACTCGATCCTGGTCGACGAGGCCCGTACGCCGCTGATCATCTCCGGCCCGGCCGACCAGGCCACCAAGTGGTACGGCGACTTCGCCAAGTTGGTCACCCGCCTCACCAAGGGCGAGCCCGGCAACCCCCTCAAGGGTGTCGAGGAGACCGGGGACTACGAGGTCGACGAGAAGAAGCGCACCGTCGCCATCCACGAGTCCGGTGTCTCCAAGGTCGAGGACTGGCTCGGCATCGACAACCTCTACGAGTCGGTCAACACGCCTCTTGTGGGTTACCTGAACAACGCCATCAAGGCCAAGGAACTCTTCAAGAACGACAAGGACTACGTCGTCATCGACGGCGAAGTCATGATCGTCGACGAGCACACCGGCCGTATCCTCGCCGGCCGCCGTTACAACGAAGGCATGCACCAGGCGATCGAGGCGAAGGAAGGGGTGGACATCAAGGACGAGAACCAGACCCTTGCCACGATCACCCTCCAGAACTTCTTCCGCCTCTACAAGCGCCATGACCACGACGGCAAGGAAATCTCCGGCCTCTGCGGCATGACCGGTACGGCCATGACCGAGGCCGCCGAGTTCCACCAGATCTACAAGCTGGGCGTCGTGCCGATCCCGACGAACCGGCCCATGGTCCGCGCCGACCAGTCGGACCTGATCTACCGCACCGAGGTCGCCAAGTTCGCCGCCGTCGTCGACGACATCGCGGAGAAGCACGACAAGGGGCAGCCCATCCTGGTGGGCACGACCTCCGTCGAGAAGTCGGAGTACCTCTCCCAGCAGCTCTCCAAGCGCGGCGTCCAGCACGAAGTGCTGAACGCGAAGCAGCACGACCGTGAGGCGACGATCGTCGCCCAGGCCGGCCGCAAGGGCGCCGTCACCGTCGCCACGAACATGGCCGGACGAGGCACCGACATCAAGCTCGGCGGCAACCCCGACGACCTCGCCGAGGCGGAGCTGCGCCAGCGCGGCCTCGACCCCGACGAGCACGTCGAGGAGTGGGCCGCGGCGCTGCCCGCCGCCCTGGAGAAGGCCGAGCGGTCCGTGAAGTCGGAGTTCGAGGAGGTCAAGGACCTCGGCGGGCTCTACGTCCTCGGTACCGAGCGGCACGAGTCCCGTCGTATCGACAACCAGCTGCGCGGTCGTTCCGGACGTCAGGGCGACCCCGGCGAGTCCCGCTTCTACCTGTCCCTCGGTGACGACCTGATGCGCCTGTTCAAGGCCCAGATGGTCGAGCGCGTGATGGCCATGGCGAACGTTCCGGACGACGTACCGATCGAGAACAAGATGGTGACGCGCGCGATCGCGTCGGCGCAGTCCCAGGTCGAGCAGCAGAACTTCGAGACGCGTAAGAACGTCCTGAAGTACGACGAGGTCCTCAACCGGCAGCGCGAGGTCATCTACGGAGAGCGCCGCCGCGTCCTGGAGGGCGAGAACCTGCAGGAGCAGGTCACGCACTTCATGGACGACACGATCGACGCCTACATCGCGGCCGAGACCGCCGAGGGCTTCGCCGAGGAGTGGGACCTGGACCGGCTGTGGGGCGCCTTCAAGCAGCTCTACCCGGTGAAGGTCACCGTCGAGGAGCTGGAGGAGGACGCGGGCGACCGCGCGGGTCTGACCGCCGAGTTCATCTCCGAGGCCATCAAGGAAGACATCACCCAGCAGTACGAGGCGCGTGAGGCGCAGCTCGGCTCCGACATCATGCGGGAGCTCGAGCGGCGCGTCGTCCTCTCGGTGCTCGACCGCAAGTGGCGTGAGCACCTCTACGAGATGGACTACCTCCAGGAGGGCATCGGCCTCCGTGCCATGGCGCAGAAGGACCCGCTGGTCGAGTACCAGCGCGAGGGCTTCGACATGTTCAACGCCATGATGGACGGCATCAAGGAGGAGTCCGTCGGCTACCTGTTCAACCTGGAGGTCCAGGTCGAGCAGCAGGTCGAGGAGGTCCCGGTCGAGGACGCGGCGCAGACCTCGCTGGACAAGAAGGACGCCGTTCCCGCGGGCGGCGGCCGTCCCGAGATCCGCGCCAAGGGGCTCGACGCTCCGCAGCGGCCCGACCGCCTGCACTTCCAGGCGCCGAACGCCGAGGGCGGGGTCGACGAGGGTGACTTCGAGACCGAGGACGCCGGGGTGCGGTCCGAGTCGGACGGCCTGACGCGGGCCGAGCGGCGCAAGGCTCAGAAGGGTGGGCGGCGCCGCAAGAAGTAGCGCTGCGCTTTAGCTCTGGCTGGTCAGGGGCCGGGGACCTTCGGGTTCCCGGCCCCTTTGCGTTGCCCTGTAGTGCCCCTTTGCGTTGCCCTGTAGCGCGGTGTCACCTGGAACGGGAACGGCCAGGGGCCGCCACCTCCACCGCCGTGCAGCGCCACCTCTGGTCCGCGCCCAGGTGCAGGCGGAACGCCAGGGCCCGTAGGGCGGGTCCCGTGCCGATCCGCGCGAAGACTTCGTAGACACCCGGGCTGGGTTCGTAGTGGCCGATCCGGTGGATCGTGGGGCGGCGGCCGTCCACGTTCAGGGGCGTGTGCTCGGCCAGCCTGGCCAGGTCGTCGAAGGCCGTGTTCGCGATGTGGCGGGCCGCCCAGTGCACCGGCTTCTGGCCGCTGAGGACCAGGAGCAGGCGCTCGGTGAACAGCTCGGTGGGGTGCGGTGGGGGCTGCGGCGCCGTCCTGGGCGGGCGCGTCTGTGCGGTGGGGCGCCGTGGGTCCTTGCGGCCCGGCGGGCGGGTGATCGCCGGTCGTGAGCGGGGCCTGGTCATCACCTTGTGCATGCCGCGTCGCCTCCGTCGCTGCCGTCCCGGTTTCTATACCGGGGGGTAACTTGTGTCGGGGATCTTGTACGGGGGCGTCGGGTGCCGCTGCAAGGGGCGCGGGCGCCGGGGACAGGTCTGGGGGAATGTCCCCTATCAGGGTGGCCGGGGGTGCGGCGCGCCTTCTGGCTGCCGGGTCGGCCCGGGTGACCTGTGGGCGCTCGAGGTGACGCGGGCAGAGGGTGTGGGGCGCACTCCGAAGGGGGACTCCCGCACGTATTCTGGTGGCCCTCCGGGCGGCGTCCGGAGGCCCTCCGGGCGGCTTCCGGCGGGAGCTCTTCCGACTACGAAAGCGGATCGTCATGCGCGTCTACGTTCCCCTGACCCTGCCCCGTCTCGCAGAGGCGTACAAGGCGGGCGAGCTGGGGCCCGGGCCGCTGACCGCGTACGCCGTGACGCCGGCGCTGCGTGAGTGGTACGTCTCGGACGACATCGAGGAACTGGAGTACGCCGCCCTGAACCGGGCCGCGCAGGCCTCGCTGCGTCTTGTCGCGGGGGATCCGGGGGCGGCGCGGCGGCGGGTCGTGCTGGCGGCGGACGTGCCGGACGGTGCGGCTTCCGTCGACCCCGACCGGGGTCTTGACCAGCGGGCGCTCGGTGAGGTGCGGGTCGAGGGTGTGCTGGGGCTGAAGAAGGTGGCCGCCGTGCATGTGGACGCGGGGGACGCGGAGGGGGATGTCTCCGCGGCCGCGGAGGTGCTGGGGGCCGCTGACCAGGGTGACGACGATGCGCGGTTCGTGGTGGACGGGGTCGAGGACCATGAGCTGCTGTGGTTCGCGACCCAGGAGATTCCCGGGCTGATCTAGCTCTCGAGCGCTCTCAAGCGCCGGGCTGTCTCCCCGCGAGGCGGTATGGGTACCGTTCCTGTATGGGGAAGCTGCAGCGCGGGGCGCACATCGTGTGGGACTGGAACGGGACGCTCCTGCATGACATTCATGCCGTGATCGAGGCGACGAACGCCTCCTTCGCGGAGATCGGGCTCGAGTCGATCACGCTCGAGCGGTATCGCGAGTTGTACTGCGTGCCCGTGCCCAAGTTCTACGAGCGCCTGATGGGCCGGCTGCCCACAGAGGCGGAGTGGCACGTGATGGACGCCGTCTTCCACAAGCACTACTGGGCGCGGGCCGAGGGATGCGGGCTCGCGGACGGCGCCGCCGAGCTGCTCGCGGGGCGGCGGGCCGAGGGACGTACGCAGTCGCTGCTGTCGCTCGCGCCGCACGAGCACCTGGTGCCGATCGTGCGGAGCCACGGCATCGAGGAGCACTTCGTACGGATCGACGGGCGGATGGATACCTCGCACGCCGGCAAGGCGGAGCGGATGGCGGCGCATCTCGCCGCTCTTGAGGGAGTCGCCGATGCCGGGCGCACCGTGGTGATCGGTGACGCCGTCGACGACGCCGTGGCCGCGGCGCATGTGGGGGCGCGGGCCGTGCTCTACACCGGGGGTTCGCACAGCAGGGGCAGCCTGGCGGAGGCCGGGGTTCCGGTCGTCGACAGCCTGGCCGAGGCCGTGGAGGTCGCGGAGCGGTTGGCCGCCTAGGGCCTGTCCGATGGGTCAGGCCGGCCTTCGCGCCGGGTGCCGATTGATCAGGGCCGAGCGGGCCCTGGTGCGTGCAGCTGCAAGGCGGAGGAGGGCGACAACGCGGAGCGTTGGCAACCGACGACAATGCCGGAGGAGGCACCTCCCTGCTCGAGCGAAGCCGAGAGCTTGGGGGAGTGCGTGCCAGGGGTCGCGACCCCGGCAGGACCCATCGGACAGGCCCTAGGGCGTCGGGCCGCCTGGCCCGCCCACGCAGGGCGTGCCGCAGGGCTCGAGGGATGTCGTAGCGGACCGCCTGCCCTCGCCGACGAGGGCAGCCGACCGCTTTGTGCCGCTTCCTGGAGGTTCCGGGCGGGTGCCGTTAGCCACGACAGATGTGAGGGAGTTGACCACTTCACTGTCCGGCACCCCGCCCCCGGTCCGTCCGGGAAGCGGCACGGGAACAGCTTGGCGGCCCCGGCGGGCGCCGCGCATCGGTACCGCCTCATACCCGTATACGCATTTCGCGCGGGCGGCCTTGATCGGTATACGTAGCCCGGCCGCGCCCTACGTCACCGGCGCCTTCGCCCTCAGCACCGTCAGGAACTCCCTCATCCACCCCGAGTGGTCCGGCCACGCGCGGGCCGAGACCAGCGTGCCGTCGACCACCGCCTCCGCGTCCTGGAACGTCGCGCCCGCCGCCTGCATGTCCATCTCCAGGGCCGGATACGCCGTCACCCTGCGGCCGGTCAGGCCGCCGATCGCCGCCGTCAGGAGCGGGCCGTGGCAGATCTGGGCGACCGGCTTGTCGGCGTCGAAGAAGGACTTGAGGATCTTGCGGAGCTCGGGGTCGTTGCGCAGATACTCCGGGGCCCGGCCGCCCGGGATCACCAGAGCGGCGTACTGACCCGGATCCACTTCGGCGAAGGCGAGGTCCGCCGGCCAGGTGTAGCCGGGCTTCTCCGTGTACGTGTCGAAGCCGGGCTCGAAGTCGTGCACCACGAACTGCAGCTTCTTGCGCGCGGGGGCGGCGATGTGGACGTCGTACCCCTCCTCGCGCAGCCGCTGGTAGGGGTAGAGGACTTCCAGCGACTCTGCCGCGTCGCCGGTCACAATCAGGATCTTGGCCGCCATCGGTGCTCGCTCCCCAGGTGAGGTCTGCCCGTCGGGTCTGCTTCAACTGTCCGTCCGTCCCGCTCAACGTGCATCCGCCCGTCCGGTTTGCCAAGAGGGCCGACAGCTGACGGATGGCGGGAAGTCTCTGTGCAGACTGTCAAAGTTGCACCCCCTCTTTTGTACACATACGGCTCATGACGAGTCCCGGGTGCGGAGCGATAGCCTTGACCCGTGATCAGCGCGATATCCCGCGGGGGCGCGAGCGCCCCCGTCCTGCGCCCGGGGAACACGGATGACATCCGTGCCCGGGCCGTCGCTGACGCCTCTTCGCGGTGCGGCCAGTCAGGTCTTCGCGGCCACCGGTCGGCGAACCCGCCGACGGTGCCGACAATGGCGCATAACCGCCCGCTCATCTCTCACCGCGGCATAACGTCGACTTCGACCGGAGACCCCGTGTCGTGGCGTTACGTCGAATCACTTCCTTCTACGTCACGCAACGGCGCGCGACAGGAGTCAGAGGACAATGCAGACCAAGCTGGACGAAGCCAAGGCCGAGCTGCTCACCCGAGCCGCCCGCGTAGCTGAGAACAGCCCGGTTGGGGGGCGCCTACCGAACGGGGCACCCACCGGGTCGAAGGGCGACGAGGCCACATCCGACCAGGACACGGTCCTCGCGTTCCTCCAGCGCTACTACCTGCACACCGCCCCGGAGGACCTGGCCGACCGCGACCCGGTCGACGTCTTCGGAGCCGCCTTCTCCCACTACCGGCTGGCCGAGAACCGCCCCCAGGGCACGGCCAACGTCCGGGTGCACACCCCGACCGTCGAGGAGAACGGCTGGCAGTGCAGCCACTCCGTCGTCGAGGTGGTCACGGACGACATGCCCTTCCTTGTCGACTCGGTCACCAATGAGCTCTCCCGCCAGGGGCGCGGCATTCATGTCGTCATCCACCCCCAGGTCGTGGTCCGCCGGGATCTGACCGGCAAGCTGCTCGAGGTCCTGACGACGGATCCCGGCGCCGAGCGCCCGCACGACGCGGTCACCGAGTCGTGGATCCACGTCGAGATGGACCGCGAGACCGACCGCGCGGACCTGAAGCAGATCAGCGCCGATCTGCTCCGGGTCCTGTCCGACGTACGCGAGACCGTCGAGGACTGGGAGAAGATGCGCGACGCCGCGTTGCGCATCGCCGATGAGCTCCCCACCGAGCCGACCGCGGACGACGTGCGCGACCAGGAGGTCGACGAGGCCCGTGAGCTGCTCCGGTGGCTCGCCGACAACCACTTCACGTTCCTCGGCTACCGCGAGTACGACCTCATGAACGGCGACGCGCTCGCCGCGGTGCCCGGCACCGGCCTCGGCATCCTGCGCGCCGACCCGCACCACGCGGGCACGGACGACCACCCGGTGAGCCCGTCCTTCAGCCGGCTGCCCGCGGACGCCCGCGCGAAGGCCCGCGAGCACAAGCTTCTGGTGCTGACCAAGGCCAACAGCCGTGCCACCGTGCACCGGCCCAGCTACCTCGACTACGTCGGCGTGAAGAAGTTCGACGCCGAGGGGAATGTCGTCGGTGAGCGGCGCTTCCTCGGGCTCTTCTCGTCCGCCGCGTACACCGAGTCCGTCCGCCGCGTGCCGGTCATCCGCAAGAAGGTCGACGAGGTCCTCAAGGGCGCGGGCTTCTCGCCCAACAGCCACGACGGCCGCGACCTGCTGCAGATCCTCGAGACGTACCCGCGCGACGAGCTCTTCCAGACCCCGGCCGACGAGCTGCGGTCCATCGTCACGTCCGTCCTCTACCTCCAGGAGCGCCGCCGGCTGCGGCTCTACCTGCGCAAGGACGAGTACGGGCGCTACTACTCCGCCCTGGTCTACCTGCCCCGCGACCGCTACACCACGGGCGTACGGCTGCGGATCATCGACATCCTCAAGGAGGAGCTCGGCGGCACCAGCGTCGACTTCACCGCCTGGAACACGGAGTCGGTCCTCTCCCGGCTGCACTTCGTGATCCGGGTCGCGCCGGGCGGCGGCATTCCGCAGCTCACCGACGCCGACACCGACCGCATCGAGGCGCGGCTCGTCGAGGCCGCCCGCTCCTGGTCCGACGGCTTCGCCGAGGCGCTGACCGCCGAGTGCGGCGAGGAGCGCGCCGCCGAGCTGCTTCGCCAGTACTCGGGCGCCTTCCCCGAGGGCTACAAGGCGGACCACACGCCGCGCGCCGCCGTCGCCGACCTGGTGCACCTGGAGCGGCTGAAGGCCGGCCACGAGGACTTCGCGCTCAGCCTGTACGAGCCGGTGGGCGCCGCCCCCGGTGAGCGCCGCTTCAAGATCTACCGTTCCGGCGCCCAGGTCTCGCTCTCCGCGGTCCTGCCGGTGCTCCAGCGCCTCGGCGTCGAGGTCACCGACGAGCGGCCCTACGAGCTGCGCTGCACGGACCGTACGAACGCGTGGATCTACGACTTCGGCCTGCGCCTGCCCAAGTCCCAGAACGGCAACGGCGACTACCTGGGCGACGACGGCCGCGAGCGCTTCCAGGAGGCCTTCGCCGCCGCCTGGACGGGCGAGGCCGAGGTCGACGGCTTCAACTCGCTGGTCCTGCGGGCCGGGCTCAACTGGCGTCAGGCGATGGTGCTCCGCGCCTACGCCAAGTACCTGCGCCAGGCGGGCTCCACGTTCAGCCAGGACTACATGGAGGACACCCTCCGCAACAACGTCCACACCACCCGGCTGCTCGTCTCGCTCTTCGAGGCGCGGATGTCCCCGGACCGCCAGAGTGCCGGCGTCGAGCTGACGGACGCCCTTCTCGAGGAGCTGGACGCCGCCCTCGACCAGGTCGCCTCGCTGGACGAGGACCGGATCCTGCGGTCCTTCCTCACCGTCATCAAGGCGACCCTGCGGACCAATTTCTTCCAGGAGGCGGAGGGCGGCAAGCCGCACAGTTACGTCTCCATGAAGTTCGACCCGCAGGCCATCCCCGACCTTCCCGCGCCGCGTCCGGCGTACGAGATCTGGGTGTACTCGCCGCGCGTCGAGGGCGTGCACCTGCGCTTCGGCAAGGTCGCGCGAGGCGGTCTGCGCTGGTCCGACCGCAAGGAGGACTTCCGTACGGAGATCCTCGGCCTGGTCAAGGCGCAGATGGTGAAGAACACCGTCATCGTGCCGGTGGGCGCCAAGGGCGGCTTCGTCGCCAAGCAGCTGCCCGACCCGTCGGTGGACCGCGACGCGTGGCTCGCCGAGGGTGTGGCCTGCTACAAGACGTTCATCTCGGCGCTGCTCGACATCACCGACAACCTCGTCACGGGCGATGTCGTGCCCCCGGCCGACGTCGTGCGGCACGACGAGGACGACACATACCTCGTGGTCGCCGCCGACAAGGGCACCGCGACGTTCTCCGACATCGCCAACGAGGTCGCCCAGTCGTACAACTTCTGGCTCGGTGACGCCTTCGCCTCCGGCGGCTCCGCCGGTTACGACCACAAGGGCATGGGCATCACCGCCCGCGGCGCCTGGGAGTCCGTCAAGCGGCACTTCCGGGAGCTGGGCACCGACACCCAGACCGAGGACTTCACGGTCGTCGGCGTGGGCGACATGAGCGGTGACGTGTTCGGCAACGGCATGCTGCTCTCCGAGCACATCCGGCTCGTCGCCGCCTTCGACCACCGGCACATCTTCATCGACCCGCGTCCCGACGCCGCGACGTCGTACGCGGAGCGCCGCCGCCTCTTCGAGCTGCCGCGCAGCTCCTGGGCCGACTACAACAAGGAGCTGCTCTCCGCGGGCGGCGGGATCTTCCCGCGCAGCGCCAAGGCGATCCAGCTCAACGCGCACATCCGCGAGGCGCTCGGCATCGAGTCGGGCGTCGCCAAGATGACCCCCGCCGACCTGATGAAGACCATCCTCCAGGCGCCGGTCGACCTGTTGTGGAACGGCGGCATCGGTACGTACGTGAAGTCGTCGGCCGAGTCGAACACGGACGTCGGCGACAAGGCGAACGACGCGATCCGTGTCGACGGCGCCGACCTGCGCGTCAAGGTCGTCGGCGAGGGCGGCAACCTCGGTCTGACCCAGCTGGGACGCATTGAATTCGCTCGCGCCGGTGGGCACATCAACACCGACGCCATCGACAACAGCGCGGGCGTGGACACCTCCGACCACGAGGTGAACATCAAGATCCTGCTCAACGCGGTCGTCGCGAACGGCGACATGACCGTCAAGCAGCGCAACAAGTTCCTCGCCGCGATGACCGACGAGGTCGGGGAGCTGGTCCTGCGCAACAACTACGCGCAGAACACCGCCCTGTCGAACGCGGTCGCCCAGTCGCCGTCCCTGCTCCACGCCCACCAGCGCTTCATGCGGCGCCTGGGCCGCGACGGGCATCTGGACCGGGGCCTGGAGTTCCTGCCGACCGACCGGCAGATCCGCGAACTGCTCAACTCCGGCCGCGGGCTCACCCAGCCCGAGCTCGCCGTGCTCCTCGCGTACACGAAGATCACGGCCGCCGACGAGCTGATCCAGACGTCGCTGCCGGACGACCCGTATCTGCGCCGGCTGCTGCACGCGTACTTCCCGCAGGCGCTGCGCGAGAAGTTCCCCGAGCAGGTCGACGGGCACGCGCTGCGTCGCGAGATCATCACGACGGTGCTCGTCAACGACACGGTGAACACGGGCGGTTCGACGTTCCTGCACCGTCTGCGCGAAGAGACCGGGGCCTCCCTGGAGGAGATCGTCAGGGCGCAGCTCGCGGCCCGTGAGATCTTCGGTCTGAGCAAGGTCTGGGACGCCGTCGAGGCGCTCGACAACGTGGTGGCGGCCGATGTCCAGACGCGGATCCGGCTGCACTCGCGCCGGCTCGTCGAGCGCGGCACGCGCTGGCTGCTCAACAACCGGCCGCAGCCGCTGGAGCTCGCGGGGACCATCGAGTTCTTCAGCAGGGGCGTCGCCGAGGTCTGGTCCGAGCTGCCGAAGCTGGTTCGCGGCTCCGACCTGGAGTGGTACGAGAGCATCCGCGACGAGCTGACGGGCGCGGGTGTCCCCGAGGCACTGGCCCAGCGCGTGGCCGGATTCTCGTCCGCCTTCCCGTCGCTCGACATCGTCGCGATCGCCGACCGCACGGGCAAGGACCCGATGGCCGTCGCCGAGGTCTACTACGACCTCGCCGACCGGCTGCGGATCACCCAGCTCATGGACCGCATCATCGAGCTGCCGCGGGCCGACCGCTGGCAGTCGATGGCGCGCGCGTCGATCCGTGAGGACCTGTACGCGGCGCACGCCGCCCTGACGGCCGACGTGCTGGCCGCCGGGAACGGCGAGGACACTCCCGAGCAGCGGTTCAAGGCCTGGGAGGACAAGAACGCGGCGATCCTGAGCCGGTCGCGGACGACGCTGGACGAGATCCAGAGCTCGGACGCGTTCGACCTGGCGAACCTGTCGGTCGCGATGCGGACGATGCGGACGCTGCTGCGTACGCACTCGTAATCCGTCGTACGTCGAAGGGGCGCCCCGAGCCTGCACCGGCTCGGGGCGCCCCTTTCGCGTATCCGGACAGGGTCGGACTGAGCCGGACTGAGCCGGACTGAGCCGGACTGAGCCGGACTGAGCCGGACTGGGCCAATCACACCCCCCTGAAGGGCGCTAATCGGGCATTGGCGATAATTAGTAGGATGAGCCGGTATCCGACTGGAGGGACGCATGGGAGCGATAGGTGAGCGGGGGACGCCGGAGGCGCGACCCGATGTGTCCGTAGTGGTGATCGTCTACAACGACGCCGAGCGGCTGCCGACCGCCGTCGCCTCGGTGCTCGACCAGACGCTGCGCTCCGTGGAGGTCGTCATCGTCGACGACTGCAGCACCGACGGCTCGTACGCGACGGCCCGGCGCCTCGCCGCCGAGCACCCCGAACGGGTGCGGGCCTACCAGCTGCCGGAGAACAGCGGCGCGGGCGGCGAGCCCCGCAACGTGGGCATCGGGCACACCGTCGGCAGCCATGTGATGTTCCTCGACAGCGACGACGTCCTGGAACGCAACGCCTGCCGCAACCTCCTGGAGGCCGCCGAGCGCGACGACTCCGACATCGTCTCCGGACTCTGCGTACGCCTTTCCATGGACACCCGCAACAAGAAGCGCGACCAGTGGTACCCCTGGCTCTACGCCACCACCCGCACCCTGGAGTCCGTCACCGAGCTGCCCGACCTCTTCGTCTGGGACACGCTCTCCACGAACAAGCTCTACCGCCGCGACTTCCTCGTCGAGAACGCCCTCCGCTTCCCCAAGGGGATGTTCTACGAGGACCTGATGTTCATCGCCGAGGCCTACCTCGCCGCCGGCCGCATCACGCTCATCCCCAACCAGGTCTACTTCTGGCACGTCCACGAGCGCGCCGCCGAGAAGTCGGTGACCAACCGGCGCCACGAGATGACCAACTTCCGGCACCGGATGGAGATTCACCGCCGGATCGACGCGCTGCTCGCCGAGCGCGGCCTGGACGAGCTGCGGCTCGCCAAGGACATCAAGTTCCTCAAGCACGACCTGGTGCTGCACCTGCGCGACCTGCCGTTCCGTGACGCCTCCTACCGGCAGGAGTTCGCGGGCCTGGCCCGCGACTATCTCGCCGGGCTCGACCGCGCGGCGTACGCCGAGGTGCAGCCCGTCCAGGCCATCTGCGCCTACCTCCTCGAGCAGGGCGACTGGGACAACCTGCTGCCCGCCGTGGACACCCTCACCAACCGCGACAAGATCTCCTCGCCGCTGGCCGAGCGGGACGGGCGCGTCTACTGGTGCGCCGAACACCTCGACGACCCGTTCGGCCGCCAGGTCCTGGACGTGACCGCGCTCGGCTATCACGGCAAGCGCCTCGACCAGATGTTCCTGCGCGACGTTCTGACGCGGTACGAGGAGGAGGGGGCGGGGACGGGGCAGCCGGCGGGCGCCGTGCGGATGGCGGGCCGCGTCACCAACCCGCTCGGCATCATCGGCCCGGACGCCGTGCTCACCGCCGACCTTGAGTTCAGCGCCCGGCGGCGCAGCCTGCAGTCCTTCCGCTTCCCGGTCTCCGACCTGCGCCACGAGGGCGACGCGATCTCCTGGGAGGCCACCGCCGACCTCGCCCGGCGCCTTCGCCCGCTCGGCGTCGTCGACGCGGTGTGGGACGTGCGCCTGCACCTCACCGCCGACGGGGTGCGTACAAGGACCCGGCTCACCGCGAGCACTCCGGGGCTCGCCGAGGGGCTCCTTCCGGTGCGGCCGCGGCTGACCCGCCTGGTCGCCGATCACATCGAGCCCGAGGTCTCGCAGCGCGGGCACCTCGCGTTCCGGCTCGTCACCACGCAGGCGGCGGGCGGCCGCATCCAGGAGCTCGTGGAGCGCGGCACGCACGGGATGCCGGGCCGGCTCGCCAAGTCCGGCTACCGCAGGGCGAAGAAGCTGCGCAAGGACCTCACCTCCGGGAAGAGCCGACTGCGCGTGTACGACGAGGTGTTCAGCCGCCTTCCCGTGCGCAAGGGCACGGTCGTCTTCGAGAGCCACCTGGGCAAGCAGTACAGCGACAGCCCCCGCGCCATCTACGAGGAGATGCGCCGCCAGGGCCTCGACTTCGAGGCCGTGTGGTCCTACAGCGGGAGCCCCCAGGGCTTCCCCGAGGACGCCACGCTCGTGCGGCGCTGGTCGCTGCCCTACCTCCGCGCCCTGGCGCAGGCCGAGTTCTGGGTCGACAACCAGAGCTACCCGCTCAAGCTCACCAAGCGCCCCGAGACGACGTACATCCAGACGTGGCACGGCTCGGCGCTCAAGCGCATGGGCTTCGACGAACCCGCCTGGAAGCTGCGCAGCAAGCCCCAGCAGGACGAGCAGCAGCGCGTCCTGGACCGCTTCGACCGCTTCCTGATCCGCTCCGAGCACGATGTACGCACCCTCGCGAAGGCCCTGCGGCTCAAGGAGAAGGTGCTGCTGCGCGTCGGCTATCCGCGCAACGACGCGCTGGTGCGGGCCAAGAAGCTGGAGGATGCGAGCGGCGTACGCGAACGCGGCCCGCTGGCCGCCGAGTTGGGCATCCCCGACGACAAGCGGGTGCTCCTGTACGCGCCGACCTTCCGGCGGCACGGCGGACGGCACGGGCGCTTTGAACTGCCCTTCGACGTCGAGCGGTTCGCGGAGGAGTTCGGCGACCGTTACGTCCTGCTCGTGCGCTCGCACTACCTCAACCACGTCGTGCTCCCGCCGTCCGTGCGGGGCCGCGTCATCGACGTTTCCGCGCATCACGACGTCACACCGCTCTATGAGCTCGCCGACGCGATGATCACCGACTACTCGTCCGTGATGTTCGACTACGCGCTCCTCGACCGGCCGATGCTGTTCTTCACGTACGACTACGAGGAGTACGTCCACGAAGGCCGCGGCACCTATTTCGACCTGCGGGAGAGAGCTCCCGGCCCGGTGGTCGACACCGAGGAGGAACTGTTCGGGGCGCTGAAGGCGCTGGACGAGCAGGCACTGGAGTACGCGGCGGCGCGGGCGGAGTTCGTCGCCGAGTTCGGTGAGTACGACAAGGGCGACGCGGCCAGGAGCGTCGTCGAGCAGTTCTTTTCACACTGGAGCGGCAAGTGAGTCAGCGGGACATCTTCTTCGTCTCCAACAGCGTCAACGAACTGGGCGGGATCACCAGTTGGTCCCATCAGATGGCCCGCCTCTTCGTCGAGCGCGGCCACCGCGTGCACGTCATCGGCGTCACCGAGCCGGGCGTCCCGCAGGACATCGGCACCGGCCTGCCGTACCCGACCACGACCCTGTACGACGAGCACCCGCCGCGCGTCGGCCCGGCGCGCGGCATCAAGGGGCGGCTCAACGTGGCCGAGCACCGGCAGCGCGCACGCCGTCAGGAGGGCATGCACGAGCAGGCCGCCAAGCTGACCGCGCTCTTCGCGCAGGCCGGTCCCGGTGCCGTCGTCATCGTCACGCAGGTGTGGGCGATGGAGTGGGTCGAACTGGCCGACACCACCGGCCTGTTGGTCATCGGCATGAGCCATGAGTCGTTCGCGTACTCGCGGGCGTGCTCGCGTTTCGGGCGGGTGCGCAAGCATTACGCGGACGTCGACCGGATGCTCGCGCTGACCCGCGAGGACGCCGACCTGTGGATCAGGCAGGGCCTGGACAACGCCTCGTTCATGCCGAACCCGCTGCCCTTCATGCCCGAAGTGCCGTCCAAGCGCACCGAGAAGGTCGTCACCAGCATCGGGCGCCTGCACGACCAGAAGGGCATCGACATGCTCCTCGACACCTGGGCGGAGGTCGCGCCGCTGCACCCGGACTGGACGCTGCGGATCTACGGCTCCGGCGAGGACGAGGAGATCCTCAAGAAGCAGTGCACCGCGCTCGGCCTCGACGACTCCGTGGAGTGGATGGGCCGCACGAGCGACGTGCCGGGCGCGCTGCGCGGCGGCTCGGTGTTCGTGCAGTCGTCGCGCGGCGAGGGCTTCCCGCTCGCGCTGATGGAGGCGATGGCCACGGCGGTGCCGTGCGCCGCCTTCGACTGCGCGCCCGGCGTCCACGAGATCGTCCGGGACGGCGTGGACGGGCTGCTCGCCCGGCTCGGGAACACCGCCGAACTCGCCCGCAGGCTGGACACGTTGATGTCCGACAAGGAGCTGAGGGACCGGATGGGCGAGCTCGCGCGGGAGAACATCCGGCGCTATACGACGGATGAGATCGTGCGCCGCTGGGAGGAGCTGTTCCGGTTCCTCGAAAGGTGATCCTCGGGCGGTGAGCTACTTCTTGCCGCCCGTGAACCGCTCGTACTCCTTCAGGACGTCCTCGGTCGGGCCGTCCATCCGCAGCTCGCCGTGCTCCAGCCAGAGCACGCGCTCACAGGTGTCGCGGATCGACTTGTTGTTGTGGCTGACCAGGAAGACCGTGCCCGCGTGCTTGCGCAGCTCGCGGATGCGGGCCTCCGAGCGCTTCTGGAAGGAGCGGTCGCCGGTCGCGAGGGCCTCGTCGATGAGGAGTACGTCGTGGTCCTTGGCGGAGCCGATGGAGAAGCGGAGGCGGGCCGCCATGCCGGAGGAGTACGTCCGCATGGGCAGCGTGATGAAGTCGCCCTTCTCGTTGATGCCGGAGAAGTCGACGATGTCCTGGTAGCGCTCCTGGATCTGCTCGCGGGACATGCCCATCGCCAGGCCGCCGAGCATGACGTTGCGCTCGCCGGTCAGGTCGTTCATCAGGGCCGCGTTGACGCCGAGCAGGGAGGGCTGGCCGTCGGTGAAGATGCGGCCGCTCTCGACGGGGAGAAGCCCGGCGACCGCCTTCAGGAGGGTCGACTTGCCCGAGCCGTTCGTGCCGATCAGGCCGATGGCCTCGCCCTTGTACGCGGTGAAGGAGACCTTCTTGACGGCGTGCACCTTGCGTACGCCGGTGGTGTCGTCGCCCTTGCCGCGCCTGAGGATGCGGCCGAGCGCGGCGGTCGCGGCGCCGCGACCGCCGGGGGATCCCGCACCGTGGACGCGGTAGACGATGTCGACGGCGTCGGCGATGACGGTGGGGGCGGGTGCGGACGCCGGGAGGTCCGTCCTGGTGGGGGTCAATGTCGTCTCAGCCACGGCCGTACGTCTCCTCTGCCTTCCAGAAGTAGATGAAACCGCCGACTCCGGCGAGCAGCGCCCACCCGAGGGCCCAGGCCCAGACGTGCTGCGGGAGCTGCTCGGACCGGAAGGTGTCGATCAGCGCGAAGCGCATCAGGTCGATGTAGACCGCGGCGGGGTTGCACTCCAGGAGGACCTTCACGAAGTGCGGCAGGTCCTTGCCCTTGAGGACCGCGTCGATGCTCCACATCACGCCGGACGCGTACATCCACGTACGCAGCAGGAACGGCATCAGCTGGGCGATGTCCGGCGTCTTGCTGCCGAGCCGCGCCATCACCAGGGCCAGGCCCGTGTTGAAGGTGAACTGGAGCACGAGGACCGGGATCACCAGGAGCCAGGACGCGGTGGGCGGCACGCCGAAGCAGAGCAGGATCACCACCAGCGCGCACATCGAGAAGAGCAGCTGCTGGAGCTGTTGCAGGCAGTACGAGACCGGCAGTGCCGCCCGCGGGAAGTGCAGGGCGCGCACCAGGCCGAGGCTGCCGGAGATGGCGCGGGTGCCCGCCATCACCGAGCTCTGCGTGAACGTGAAGATGAAGACGCCGGTGACCAGGAACGGGACGTAGTCGTCGACGTCGTGCTTGGTGTTCATCAGCACGCCGAAGATGAAGTAGTAGACCGCCGCGTTCAGGAGCGGGGTCATCACCTGCCAGACCTGGCCGAGCTTGGCCTGGCTGTACTGCGCGGTGAGCTTGGCGGTCGCGAAGGCGGTGATGAAGTGGCGCCGCTGCCACAGTTGGCGGACGTACGCGGGGAGCGTGGGGCGGGCGCCGCTGACCGTCAGGCCGTGCCGGGCGGCCAGCTCGGCCGGGTCGGGGGCGGCGGCCGTGCGGGGCGGTGTGTCGAGGACCTGACTCACGTCCGCTGCTTTCACTCGGGAGTCGTGGGGCTCTGACGTCGGGACGGGCCCGTATCGTCGCAACGTCGAGAGTAGGACGTCGCTACGTCGGAACGCAACCGTATCGTCGTCACGCTCTATGCTGTCCGCATGACGACGAGCGGTACAGGAGATGAACAACCGCGCCGCAGGGCGCCCGCGGGGGCGGCGGTGCTCCGTGAGGACGTGACCGAGGCCATCCGGGCCGCCGTCTTCGCGGAGCTGGCGGCGGTCGGATACGCGCGCATGTCCATCGAGGGCATCGCGCGCCGCGCGGGCGTCGGCAAGACCGCCGTCTACCGGCGCTGGCGCTCCAAGCTGCACCTCGTCCTTGACCTGGTGTCGGCGATAGCGGTGCAGGGGCTCCCGGCGCCGGACACGGGCTCGCTCGAAGGCGATCTGCGGCTGCTGTACGAGGTGACGTCACGCGCCCTGCGGCATCCCGTGGCCTCGCAGGTGATCCCGGATCTGCAGGCGGAGGCGGCCCGCAATCCGGAGATCGCCGAGGCCCTGCAGAAGGCGTTGCGGGAGGGGCAGCACGGGGTGGCGAGCGGCATCGTCCGGGCCGCGGTGGAGCGGGGCGAGATGCGCGAGAGCGCCGACGGGGATCTCGCCCTGGACCTCGTGTCCGGGCCGCTCTACTGGCGCTCGGTCGTGGTGCGGGCCGAGCTGCCCAAGGGCTACCTGGGCAGGCTCGCCACGGCTACGGCGGCGGGGCTCAAGGCGCTGTGAGTCGGATGAGGGCTCCGTGAGGCGGCTCAGATCTGGGCGGCGCCCGCTTCTCGGCGCGCTTCATCAGGGCCAGGCTCACGCCCGACGCCAGGCACACCGTGCCCGTGCCGACGCTGATCAGGACCTGCTTCACGCCGTCGAACGCGAAGCTGGTGGAGGCGTTGACGACGAGGGGGGTGGCGATCAACCGCCGGACGCCCGGACACCCCTGGCTCTCCGCCGCATCGCGAACTACCGTGTCCGCGCCGCCTCGGGACGCAGCCGCACCCAGCCCGCCCACGCCGACGTCACCATGTCGCGCACGTCCCGCTTGGCCGACCAGCCCAGGTCCGTGGCCGCGCGGGTCGCCGATGCCACCACGCGGGCCGGGTCGCCGGGGCGGCGGGCTGTGACCTCGGGTGCCGTGTCGTAGCCCGTCACTTCGTTGATGAGGTCGGTCATCTCGCGTACCGAAACGCCCTCGCCCCGGCCGATGTTGAGGGTGAGGTCCGTGCCGGGGGGTGTCGACGCCAGCTTGCGGGCCGTCGCGACATGGGCCTCGGCCAGGTCGGCGACGTGGATGTAGTCGCGTACGCAAGTCCCGTCGGGGGTGGGGTAGTCCGCGCCGAAGACACGCGGGGCCGCGCCGTCCGTGAGCTTCTCGAAGACCATCGGGACCAGGTTGTAGACGCCCGTGTCCGCCAGCTCGGGGGTGGCGGCGCCCGCCACGTTGAAGTAACGCAGCGACGCCGTCGACAGGCCGTGCGCCCGGCCCGTCGCGCGGACCAGCCACTCGCCCGCCAGCTTCGTCTCGCCGTACGGGCTCATCGGGAGACAGGGCGTCTCCTCCGTCACCAGGTCCACGTCGGGCATGCCGTACACGGCCGCCGACGAGGAGAAGACGAAGGAACGGACGCCTGCCTCCGTCACCGCCGACAGCAGGACCCGCAGCCCCTCCACGTTCTCGTGGTAGTACCGCAGCGGCTGCTCCACCGACTCGCCCACCTGCTTCTTCGCCGCCAGGTGCACGACACCGGTGACCTCGTGGCCGGCGAGCGTACGGGCGAGCAGGTCCGCGTCCAGCGTCGATCCTGTCACCAGCGGCACACCCTCCGGGACGCGCTCGGCGATGCCCGACGACAGGTCGTCGTAGACCACCGCTCGCTCGCCCGCGTCCGTCATGGCGCGGACGACGTGCGCCCCGATGTAGCCGGCGCCGCCGGTGATCAGCCAGGTCATGGTCTGTCCCGTCTTGTCGCGAGTGGAGTGACGTGGAGTGGGGTGAAGTGGAGTGGAGTGGTTCTCGTGGATGTGCAGTTTCGCAGAGGCGGCATACGGGGCGCGTCAGCGGGTTTTCGCGCTCTGGTCCCCGCCGCCCAGGACGCGGACCAGGCGGGCGAGGCGCCGCTTCGCCACCCCCGCCACGCCCCGCATCCCCGGCGCGAGCCGCACCGCCAGGTTCCCCGCCTGCGTGGCGTACGGCTGGGCAAGGAGGATCCCGCGCCGCCCCGGCAGGACCGCGCGCCGCAGCAGTCCGGGGCCCGCGACCGCGCGCGCCGTGGTGTCGCGCGACGTCCCGTCGCCGAAGCGGAGGCGCAGGCGCAGGTCCCATACGCCGCCGCCGAGCGAGCCGAGGTCGAGGACGGCTTCCGTCAGCCAGGTGCCGTCCCCTGCGGGGCTGAACGCCGCCGTGCGGCGCAGGCCGGGGCCGGAGCCGTCGCGGGCCGTGAGCTCCACGTCGACCGTGGCGGGGCCCGCGTCCGCGACCCGGCCGTACAGCTCGTGCAGGCGCAGGGTGAGCCGGCTCCCGCCCGCGCGCGGGCGCAGTTCGGCGTCCACCGCGAGCGGCAGGAGCCGGACGGGGCGTACGAGGAGATGCTCCAGCGTCACCTGGGGGAGGTCGTCCGACCAGATCGGGGTGGCGTCGGACGCCCGCGCGTACGGGGGCGAGAGGCGCGCGGGGCGGGCCGCCACCGCCTGCATCCGGGGCAGGTCGCGCGGCTCGGGGGACGCGAGGATCAGCCGGGCGATGACCCGGCCCGGCGCGGGCGCCGCGTCCAGGTCGGCGGTGTCGAAGGTCGCGAGGTACGCGCGCGTGGCCGTCCACCACTCCCGCCGGTACTCGGGGCTGCGCGTGGTCAGCTCGCGCGCGTACATCCGCAGGCCGTGGTCGACGAACTTCGCGCGGGACGCCCGCGCAAGACGCTTGCCCGCCGTGCCCGTCGCGCTCGGCGCGTCCCGGAGGATCTCCACCGACCGGCGGTGGGCCTCCATGCGGGCCTGCCAGTTGGCGATGCCCGTACGGTCCAGGGAGATCGAAAGCCTGGTCGCCGAGCGGCGCACGTTCCATACGTAGACGGGGTCGGGGATCAGCGCGATGCGCGGGCCCGCCGCGAGGACGCGGGCGGTGAAGACGAAGTCCTCGTACGTGAAGCGGCCCGCGGGGAAGCGGATCGCGTGCCGCCGCAGGAAGTCGGTGCGGTAGAGCTTGTTGACGCAGAGCGTGTCGTGGACGAGACGGGTGCGCAGCTCCGGGCGGGCGATGAGCTGCGCCTTCTTGTAGAGCAGGGGCTGCCAGGGTGTCTCACGGCCGGACGGCAGCTCGCGGCGCACGCACAGGCCGGTGGCCACCTCGGCGTCGTGCGCGGCGGCCGCCGTCAGGAGGGCGTCGACCGCGCCGGGCGGCAGTACGTCGTCGCTGTCGAGGAACATCACGTACGCGGAGGTCGTGGCCTCGACCCCGTCGTTGCGGGGCGTGCCGCAGCCGCCGCTGTTGGCCGCGCGGCGGATGGTCTTCAGGCGCGGCTCCCGCGAGGCGAGTTCCGCGAGCAGCTCGCCGCTGCCGTCCGTCGAGCAGTCGTCGACGGCGATCACCTCGCGGACGGACGGGCCCTGGGCGAGCGCCGAGCGCACCGCGTCCGCGATGTGCGCCGCGTCGTTGTAGCCGATCACGACGACGCAGACCTGCGGGGACGGGGACGAGGGCGACGAAAGGGGCAGAGAAGGATCCACGGGTAAATCTTAGAGGTTACGGGTCATTATCCGATTAGGGGGTCTTTTGCGGGCGGATCGCATCGGATTGCATCGGATCGGAGTGGGTCGCCCTTACCCGGACACCCGGGCGAGCACCTCTCCGGTCTGCGGTCCCCACGCCACCACCACCGCCTCGGACGGCACCCGCTGGTCCTTCGAGAGCAGCAGCCAGCGCACGTGATAGCGGCGGACGATCGCCTTGCGGTCGGCGCGGGTCGACTCCGGGGCGAGGTAGTCGCGTACCTCCTGGAGGCGGTGGTTGCGTTCGCCCTCGTCCAGCGCGGGGTCCGGCCAGGCCGGGGCGACGAGGTTGGCGCCGAAGGCGGGGATCGTGCGGGTGGGGCCGTAGCCGTCGGTGAGGACGACGTCGCCCTCGCGCAGCCGGCTCGCCGCCCAGCCGTAGCTGGGCCAGCGCGGGGGCTGGTCGAAGCCGATGGGGTCGAGGGTGCGGGGGACGACGGCGCCCGCCTGGATCTGGAAGAAGCCGACGCAGGCGCCCAGCGCGGTGGCTCCGGCGAGGGCGGCCCTCCGGGTGCCCCAGGGGCGGGGTGCGGCCAGTTCGACGGCGAGGGCGAACTGGAGGGGGACGAGGGTCAGCCCCAGGATGCGGCCGTAGGTGTAGTGGCCGCTCAGCCAGCCGTACGCGACCACCGCGCATTCCAGGGCGAACATCAGGATCAGGGGGTCCTTGTGGTCCCTGCGCCAGCGGAGGTACAGGGCCGGGAGGCCCAGGGCCGCCAGCCAGAAGCGCTGCGGCATCTCGGTGTAGAGCTGCCGGTGGATCCAGTCGACGGACTCGTCTCCGACGAGGGAGAAGACGGAGTAGTAGGGCCAGGCGGCGGCAACTACCGCCGCTGTCACGGCAGTTGCCACCCAGTGCGGCAGCGCACGGCCCAGGCCCGGCAGCGCGAAGGCCACCACCCCGATCACCACCGCCACCGAGGAGATCGGGTGCACCAGCAGGATCGCCCCGCACAGCACCCCGAGCCCCGCG